>CAZDFB010000101.1:0-5738 GCA_964504605.1 uncultured Oscillospiraceae bacterium
ACGATCTGACAAACCGCTTCCAGTCCGGCGGCGGCTATGAGATGGATGTGGAGGTGGACAAAATCTGCAACGGTCTGGGCATCTCCCCGGATCAGCGGCAACAGGATTTTGCCAGCCTTTCCGGCGGCGAAAAGACCCGGGTGAACCTGGCCCGGCTGCTGCTGGAAAAGACAGACATCCTGCTGCTGGACGAGCCTACGAACCATCTGGACCTGAACAGCGTGGAGTGGCTGGAGCAGTATATTAAGGCTTTCAAAGGAACGGTTCTGGCAATTTCCCACGACCGTTACTTCATAGATCAGATTGCCCAGCGGGTTATTGAGATTACCGATGGTCACGCCGAATTCTATTCCGGCAACTACTCGTTCTACATGGATGAAAAGCAGGCCCGGTTTGACCTGCAAATGAAGCAGTATGAGCAGGAGCAGGCTAAGCTGAAGCAACTGGGCTACACTGTGGAGCGGATGAAGGGCTGGGGCATCAACAACCGGACATTGTACCGCAGGGCCATGTCCATCCAGCACCGGATGGAGCGGATCAGGAAGACGGAAAAGCCCAAAACGGAGAAGAAGATGAAGGCCACCTTCGGAGAAAAAGACTTCTCCGGTGATGTGGTGTTCAAAATGAAAAATGTCGCCAAAGCCTTTGGCGAACGTACCCTGTTCTCTGAGGTGAACCTGAATGTGGAGGGCGGGGAGCGCATTGCCATCTTAGGAGACAACGGCACCGGCAAGTCCACCTTCATCAAGTGCCTGCTGGGTGAGGAGGACCTTCAGGGCAAGCTCCAGTTTGGCCCCACGGTTAAATGGGGATACCTGCCCCAGATCATCCACTTTGACCACCCGGAGCGGACATTGTACGACACCATGCTCTACGAAAAGAACTGCTCTCCCCAGGTGGCCCGGGACCGGTTGGGACAGTTCCTGTTCCAGGGAGAGGATGTGTTCAAAACCGTCGGGACCCTGTCCGGCGGCGAGCAGTCCCGGCTGCGGCTGTGTATGCTCATGGATGAAAAAATCAATCTGCTGATCCTGGACGAGCCCACCAACCATCTGGATATTGCGTCCAGAGAATGGGTGGAGGCCGCTATTGAGGAATTTGAGGGGACGCTGTTGTTTGTGTCCCATGACCGGTATTTCATTGAGAAATTCGCTGAACGGATCTGGCTGCTGGAGGACGGGAAAATCCGGGACTTCCCCTGCGGCTATCAGAAATACCGCTCCATTTTGGAGCATGAGGCCGCTGCCAAGCCAGCAGCCGTTTCGGCACCCAAGCCCAAAAAGGAAAAGCCCAAGGGCGGCACCAAGGATACGGACAAGCTGATCCGCCGCCTGGAGCGGGAAATCGAGAAGCAGGAAGCTGTGGTGGCACAGTTCGACGGAAAAATCGAAGCTGCCTCTGCCGACTACCAGGAGCTGACCCGGCTACTTTCCGAAAAAGAGGAAGCGGAAATGATTTTGATGGATTTGATGGAGCAGTGGGAGCAGGCACAGGAGGGCTAATATGAACCATACGGGAACAAAGACCATTTCCACACGGCGACTGACTTTACGCCGGTTTACAATGGATGATGCGGAGCAGGTGTTTCAAAACTGGGCAAATGACCCGGAAGTTACAAAGTTTATCACATGGCCCCCCCACGGCAGCGTGGAAGTGACCCGCAGCATTATGGAATGCTGGGTGGCAGATTACGAAGAACCCAACAATTATCAATGGGCCATAGAACTGGAGGGACAGGTTGTCGGCTCCATCAGTGTTGTGACGCTGAAGGAGCGGGCGCAGATGGCGGAAATTGGCTATTGCCTGGGAAAGCACTGGTGGCACAAAGGGATTATGTCCGAGGCACTGCAGGGTGTCATGAAATTCCTTTTTGAAGAGGTTGGTGTCAACTGTATCACTGCGCGGCATGATGTCCGGAACCCCAACTCCGGGGGCGTGATGAAAAAGTGCGGCATGACGCTGGACGGAATTTTGCGCCAGTCCGCCTGGAATAATCAGGGCATCTGCGACATGGCCTGCTACAGCATCCTGCGGAAGGAGTACTTTCCGTGAAGCTGACCTTTCATCAGGCGGAAGAAAGGGATATTTCCCCCATCTTCGCCCAAGCAAAGGATCTGGTGGATGCCTATGAGGATGTGTCAGCCATTGATTACCAGCGGGTAATGGACTGGATGGAGCGAAAATTCACAAAAAAGATAGAGGAGTATACCCGTGTCATCCTGCACGGCGAGACTTGCGCCTATTACCGCCTGACGCAGGAAGGGGAGCTGGATGATTTTTACGTTCTGCCTCCCTTCCGCGGCCGGGGCATTGGCTCAGTTATATTGACAAAATGCGTGCAGGAAAGCAAAGCACCGCTGTGGCTGTATGTTTTCACCGAAAACAAAAGGGCCATAGCCCTGTATCGCCGCTTCGGGTTTGTTTCGGCGGAAGCTGTTGGGCAAACCCGGCAGATTATGAGAAGGGTGGAATCCCCATGAAGCTTCGGAATATGACCTCCGTTTATTTTTATAATGATACGGGTCTGCTATGCCTTTACCGTCTGGGTTCCCGGGTAGCGGACCACCTGTACATCGGCTCCTCCGGTGGACATTTTGAGGAGGGGGAGCTGAATGATCCTCAGGCGTGCGTTCTCCGGGAAATGGAGGAGGAGCTGGGGCTGATGGAGGCAGATATTACAGACCTGTCTCTGCGATACATCACCCTCCGGCTGAAAAACGGTGAAATCCGCCAGAACTACTATTATTTTGCCCGGTTAAAGGAAGAAAGAGAGTTGACGAGCACGGAAGGAACTCTTCAATGGGTGCCCTACAGCCGTGTACCATTGCTGGAAATGCCTCAATCCGCAAAGGATATGATTCTCCATTACCTGAAAGAGGGCCGCTTTACAAGCTGCGTCTATGGTGGTGTCACCCGGAAGACGGGAACGGAATTTTCCCCCTTCGAGGAGTTCTGATCGCATAGATACACCCGGTTGCTTCTATGAAAATTCCCGGCGATTTCCTGCCGGGAAAAGTGGTTGACACCCTTGCAAAAAGGGCATATAATAAGCAAAGTATCATATGTAAGGAGCGAATATACAAATGAGTTCTTGCAACGGAAATTGCTCGAGCTGTGCATCCTCCGATTGCGGTGACCGCAAAAAGGAGAGCCTGCTGGCTCAGTTGAATCCCAATTCCAGCGTGAAAAAGGTGATTGCCGTGGTGTCCGGCAAGGGCGGCGTGGGAAAATCCACCGTTACCTCTATGCTGGCTGTATCCATGACCCGGAAGGGCTATCGGGTTGGCGTGCTGGATGCGGATATTACCGGCCCCTCCGCACCGACAGCCTTTGGCGTTACGGAATGCCAGGGTGCCAATGAGGATGGCCTGTACCCCGCATTGACCCGGGGGGGTATTCAGGTTATGTCCATCAATCTGCTGCTGGATAATCCGGCGGATCCCGTTGTCTGGCGTGGCCCTGTCATCGCCGGCGCGGTTAAGCAGTTCTGGACGGATGTGATCTGGGAGAATGTGGACTATCTGTTTGTGGATATGCCTCCCGGAACCGGCGATGTGCCGCTGACGGTCTTCCAGAGCCTGCCGGTGGATGGAATCGTCATCGTTACAAGCCCCCAGGATCTGGTCAGCATGATCGTATCCAAGGCAGTCAAGATGGCGAACATGATGCACATTCCCGTGCTGGGCTTTGTGGAGAACTATTCCTATCTCCAGTGCCCGGACTGTGGCAAGAAGATCAACGTGTTTGGCGAGAGCCATCTGGACGAGGTGGCTGCCCAGTTTGGTCTGCCTGTGCTGGCCCGGCTGCCCATCGACCCGAAGGTAGCAGAGGCCTATGACAGCGGCCTGATGGAAACGGTGGATACCGATGCCATTGGCGGCGTGATCGAAGCAATTGAAAAGGCACAGGAATAAATACGCGCAGCTCAAACGCCCGGTACTTGTAAATAACAAATCCGACCTATGGTGACAACCATAGGTCGGATTTTTATTGTCCGGGCGGTTTTGGAATCAGCCGCCGAAGGGAAGCGCTTTTGCGCTCTGGAGAAATATTCCGCTTACCGGATGAAATTGGTAAAAACAGGGGGCTCTTTTTCCGGAAGACCGGTGGATTCCTTCTCCCGGGCAATGGCTTCCATAAGGAACACCATGTTCTTTGCCAGATTCCGCATGGTGCGGATGCCCTCAGGATCCTGAGCGGCCTCGCCGGGAGCGCGGCCGTGGATTTGGTTCCAGTAATTGGCGGACGCTATGGGCATGGAATTGATGGAGAAGTACTTGTTCAGAACGTCCATAGAGGCAGTACAGCCGCCCCGGCGGGCACATACGATGCTGGCACCTACCTTCATGGTCAGATCGGCGGTGTTGGAGTAAAACAGCCGGTCCAGGAAGGAAATCAGGGTGCCGTTGGGTGCCGCATAGTAGACGGGGGAGCCGACAACCACGCCGTCGGCCTCCGCCAGCATGGGGGAGACCTGGTTTACCAGGTCGTCGAAAACGCATTTGCCGATGGTGCGGCATTTCCGGCAGCCGATGCATCCCCGGATGCTTTTGCTGCCAACCTGAATCAGCTCCGTCTCCACGCCGCTGCTGTGAAAGACGTCGATCATCTGATCCAGGGCGAAGGCGGTGTTGCCGTGGACATTGGGACTGCCGTTAATGAGCAAAACTTTCATATCATATCCTCCTGTGGATTACAGATTCCGTACCAGTATATGTTGGCCCAGTCACCGTTAGGTGTCTTTGTCTGGGCGTGAAAGGTACCCTCCAAAACCATGCCCAGTTTCTGCGCCAGCGCGCCGGAGACAATGGGGTCAATGGTTTCCGCCATGATTTTGTGCAGGTGAAGGGTTTGAAAGCCGTAGGCCATCAGAGCGCTGCAGCTTTCCCGGGCGTAGCCCCGATGCCAATGGGCCCGATGGAAAAACCAGCCCATTTCACAGATGCCAGCCGCCTCACCGGGCAGCTGGGAAAGAAGCAGGTGCCCGATCAGCTCTCCGGTTTCCTTCAGCTCTACTCCATAACCGATTTCCGTTTCCCGGAAATGGGCCAGCAGGGACCGGGTTTCCTCCAGGGTACAGGGCTTTTGGGAGAAGCGCATGGTTTCGGCATCGGAAAAAATGGCGTAAAGTGCCGCCAAATCCTCTTCCCGGTAGGGGCGAAGAATGAGACGGGATGTTTCCAGTTTCATAGTGGGCTCCTTCTTGTTGTCAGGGTATGTTGGGAAGGTTTTCGTATGGATGAACAGGGTCCTGGAGCAGGCTTAGCAGCATCCGCCGTCCCTCTTCGCTTTCACTTGTCATGGCCTCAAAAAGCGTATAGACAGGAAGCATAATGGCAAGGGTAATACCAACAATGGCAAGGCAAATAAGCAGGCAGGAACGGATGCCGAATTCTCCCGGAAATCCTGAAAATGCAAACAACGCAACACTTATAAGATAACCAATCAGAAAAAGAGAGAATGCCACTGCGGGGCAAAGCAGACCACGAAACAGAGTAAAATGAATTTCACAGCCGGTCGGTGTTTGCTTTACAAATCCCAGAGCTGCATTTTTGTGACAGGTGATCTTCCGGTTCCACTGGTAATCACCGTGGTGTGTTACATAAAGCTGGGAGCCGAGAAAAAAACCGGTGAACCGCTCCACACCAAATTCTGTATGGGCAGACATCATTTCTTTCAGAGCGGAAAGATATTCGCCCCGGGACAAAGACGATTCAAATACCATAGGGAAACCTCCT
>CAZDFB010000102.1:0-5679 GCA_964504605.1 uncultured Oscillospiraceae bacterium
TCTTAGTACAAGTATTATACCATACTTGTCTAACAAATGGGGTGCAGTTCACTTAGTACAAGTATTATACCATACTTGTCTAACAAATGGGGTGCAGTTCATTTTGCACGGATGCTTTTCTGTTTTATTGACCACCCATCCATTGTACGGAGGGGATTTTCAGTGTGTCATAAAACTCGGTTTTGCGCCCAGAAGTACCGCGTCACGGTTTTCTCACTCTGTCTCTACCATTTCTTCCTTCAGCTCGCTGCGCCGGATCAGAAACCGCCGCACCGCAAACAACCCCGCAATGCACACCACACTGGCCAGATTGCTCCAGGGATCCTCATGCTCCAGAATCACATACCGGGTGATTGCCACCGTCAGCACCTCCAGAATGCTGGCCGGTGTGGTGTCGATGAGCATTCTGACAAACTCCAGACCCACCACAATGGTCAGAAGATTGTGGAGCATATGGCTTACATCCTCAAAATACGCCGCCCCGGTTTGGAAGATGTGGTATATCTCCCGGGCCAGCGCCCCCAGCAGGACAACAATGGTCAGCACCGCCACAAACCGCTCAATAATATGCAGCGCCCGGCGCAGGATCCGGTCTCCCCTGTGGGCATCCCGGCTTACGGGCTGTGTTGTCTGATTCTTCACGCAGACTCCTCCCCTGTTTCAACAGATGGATTTATTTTACAGGATATCCGCCAAAAAGGAAAGAGCTTTTTCCGCATTTTCCCGGATTTTTCCGCAAAAAGGGGCAGCGCCCAGCGCTGCCCCCCAAATTCTGTCAATCCAGGCTCTCGCCCCGGTCCCGGTAGGGACTTTCCGTAGGCGATGCCGTCGCCGCCTCCGACTGATACCGGGTGACCACCTTTGCCGCCAGATCCACCGGCAGCAGCGTTCCCGCGCCGGCAACACATCCGCCGGGGCAGCCCATGCCCTCCAGCAGGTAGCCGTTGTATTTTCCGGCCTTCGCCAGGGTCATCAGCTTCCGGCAGTCCCGCAGACCCTCCGCCCGAGCTGTTTTGATTTCCAGATCCGGGTGTGTCTCATGAACCAGGTCGGTAACCGCCTGGGCCACACCGCCGGACACCGCGAAGCCCCGGCCTGCCGCCGTGCCCTCGTTCATCACGTCCGCCTCTTCCAGTGTGGCAAAATCGATCTCCTTGGCCTCAAACATACCCTGCAGCTCCTCGAAGGTCAGCACGAAGTCCACGTCCGAGCGGATGTCCGCCCGAATGGCCTCCAGCTTTTTCGCCGCGCAGGGGCCCACAAAGACCACCTTGCACTCCGGATACTGCTTCTTCATCAGCCGGGCCGTAAAGACCATGGGTGTCAGGGTCATGGAAATTTTGCCCATTTCGCTGGGGTAGAGCTTCTCAATCATGGAATGCCAGGCAGGGCAGCAGGAAGTCGCCATATAATTCTGCTCCTGAGGAACCTTTTCCAGGAAGTCCTTGGCCTCCTCGATGGTACACATATCCGCGCCCACGGCTACCTCCACCACCTGATCAAAGCCCAGCTTTTTCATGGCGGTGACGAATTTGCCCGGGGTGGAATGCTTGCCAAACTGGCCCACAAAGGCGGGAGCTACGATGGCAATGACCCGGTCGCCCTTCAGGATGGACTGAATCACCTGGAAAATCTGGCCCTTGTCCACGATGGCGCCGAAGGGACAGGCCACCAGGCACTGTCCGCAGGCCACGCATTTATCCTGATTGATAACCGCCCGCCCGTGCTCATCGAAGCCGATGGCATCCATGCCGCAGGCAGCCTGGCAGGGCCGCTCCAAGTGGATAATGGCATGGTAGGAGCAGGCCTTGGCGCACTTTCCGCACTTAATGCACTTGTCCGGGTCAATATGAGAGCGTCCGTTGACAAAGGAGATTGCGCCCTTGGGGCAGACCTGCTGGCAGGAAGCCGCCAGACAGTTCTGGCAGCTTTCCGTGACACGGTACTGATTGGTGGGGCAGGCATGGCAGGCGTAGGGAATAATGTTAATCAGCGGGGGCTCATAGTACTGCTCCGCCACGGCAGCAGCGTCCATACCGTCGGTCATCAGGCTTCGGGTCTGAACGGGGCGAACCCCCAGACCCATAGCCAGCCGCACCCGCTCACCGGCAATGGCCCGCTCCAGAAACACCGATTCCCGGTGCAGGGGCTGGTCGCCGGGTACGATCAGATAGGGCAGGTCCTCCGCGTGGGAATAGTCGCCGCCGGCGTAGGCCATCCGGGCCACCTCGGTAAAGACCTTTTTGCGGATATCCGTAATCAGGGAAGGAATACCTCTCATGCTGTCAGTCCTCCATTGTTTTTTCTTTTATTGTAACACAAAGTCGCCGGTCTTTCCATATAAAATTCCACAAAAATCTGGTAAAAAGCAGGCGCTCCCCGGAATCCGCCGGAAAGCGCCTGCCATTTTCTTATTTTTCCAGGGCCATGACCTTGTCAATGCGCCGCTGATGCCGGGCCTCTCCGGAAAATTCCGTTTCCAGCCAGGTATCCGCGATTTCCAGTGCCAGATTTTCGCCCACCACACCGGCCCCCAGGGCCATCATGTTGGTATCGTTGTGGAGTCTGGTCATTCTGGCAGACCAGATATCGCTGAGCAGGGCGCAGCGGATGCCGGGGATTTTATTGGCAGCGATGGAAACACCGATGCCCGTTGTGCACAGGACGATTCCCTTCTCGCATTCTCCGGAGGCCACCGCCCGGGCCGCCGCGGCGGCATAATCGGGATAATCGCAGGACTCCGGGCCATAGGTGCCGTAGTCCGCCACCGAGTAGCCCTTCTTCTCCAGATGGGCCACAAGTCTGGTCTTCAGCGCCAGTGCGCCGTGGTCACAGCCAATCGCAATCTTCATAGTCATTCTCCTTCATCCGTACCGTCTATACTATATAATATAATAAGGTGTACCGGTGCCTATATAACATAGCCGCCGTTTACTCCCAGGACCTGTCCTGTGACAAATTCCGCCTCCGCCAGATAAACCATGGCCCGGGCCACATCCTCCGCCGTGCCGTTGCGTCCCACCGGTGCCTCCTCAGCGATTTGAGCCAGCACCTCCGGCTCCACCTGGGCACACATATCCGTCAGGATTACGCCGGGTGCCACGCAGTTGACCCGGATGCCGCTGGGGCCCAATTCCTTAGCCAGCGCTTTGGTAAGTCCAATGACCGCCCCCTTGGTTGCGGAATAGGCCGCCTCGCAGGAAGCGCCCACCTGCCCCCACATACTGGAAACGGTGATGACGCAGCCCGCCTGCTTTGCCAGGAAGGCCGGCATTGCGGCGTTGACGCAGTGGTACATTCCCTTCACATTCACATCGAAGATCCGGTCCCACTGCTCCGGGGCAGTCATGCTCATAAGGCCGCATTGGCTGATTCCGGCATTGCAGATCAGCACATCCACATCCGGGATCCGCTGAAAGGCGGCCCGGACGGCCTCTCCCTCCGCTACATCGCAGCAGATGGGCACCGCCCCTGTCTCCCGGGCCACCGCCGAAGCGGCCTCATGGTTCTTCTCATACAGGAACCAGACCCGGTCCCCCCGGGCGGCAAAAAGCCGCACCGCGGCAGCGCCGATTCCCCGGCTTCCGCCGGTAATGACAACATTCGCCATAAAACCTCATGCTTTCTGCAATACAGGCCGCGGCATCCGCCGCGACCTGCCGTTTTTTATCTTCTTCTGCTCTTGGTGCGGTGATCCGCCCGCATGGAGGAAAGCTTGGTATCCGACTCAGACATAAACGCCTTGAGCTTCTCTTCAAAGAGCTGGTCTGCCGTCTTGGGGGCGGCAGGGGGAACAGCCGCGGGACGCTGGGAACGGTTCTGCCCGGGATTCTGGCTCTGGAAGCCGCCGCCCTGCCGCTGCTGACCGCCGCGGAAGCCGCCGCCCTGCCGTCCGTTGTTCTCCCGCTGGGGCTTGGGCTCCAGCCGCTTGATGGACAGATTGATTTTTCCGTTCTCATTGCCGATGACCACGACCTTCACATCCTGGCCCTCGGTCAGGTGCTGGCGGATATCGCTGACGTAGGCGTTCGCCACCTCAGAAATATGTACCATACCCGTTTTATTTTCCGGCAGCGCCACAAAGGCACCGAAGTTGGTAATTGATTTGACTTTTCCTTCTAAGACTGCTCCAACGGTTAACTCCATAGTTTGCTTTGTTTCCTCCATTTTGGTTTAAACTTTTCCTGCCGCGCAGGAAGCTGTATCAGTCGGACTCCACGATCACGGTATCCGGATCCACCAGTCCCAGTTCCTCCTGGGCAATTTCCTCCACGCTCTGCACCGAGCCCAGCCGATCGATTTTCTCCTGCAGCTGGCTGTTCTCCTGCTGCAGTCTGGCTGCCTCAGCGCGCATGGTGTCGGTTTTTTCCTGAATGCTGCTCTGCACCAGATACAGGGAGATCAGCGCCAGAATAGACAACACAATAGCCACCGACGCCACGATTTTGGTCAGGGGCCGACTTTTGCGCCACAGGATCTGAACGGGTTTGTTTTCTGCCATGGGATTCGCCTCCGGGGATCTGCCGGTCATGCCGACGATTATTCCATCTTATTGTAACCCATTTTCCCGCCGATGCCAACATAATTTTTTTAATTTTCAAAAATTTTTTTACGGGCATCCCAACAGCCGCCGCGCCCCGGTCCACCCAATGCCAGAAGCGCCGGAATACCGGCCGGAAAAGCCGTCCCGGCCCCGCCTCCCAGGCCAGGGCTCCCACCGCCATTCCCAGCGTCTCCCCCAGCCGGATATCCCCCCGGGAAACGCCGAAGCTCAGCTCCAGCCAGCTCCGGAGCACCGCCAGAAGAAACAGGCCATCCGCCAGCAGGGTATGCTTCGGGCGCAGAGGGCGCAGAAAGCCGTAGATCAGCCCAGTTCCCGCCCCCAGGGCCAGGGCCCAGCCCAGCCGGCAGGCCGCCTCCGCCGGTGCCGTCATCCCAGCAGCCGCCGCAGCCAGCCACCCTGCCGGCTCTCCTCGTAGATCAGCGCCGATACGTTGCCCTCCACCGCAACCTGTCCGCCCTCCACGCTCAGCGTCCGCAGCCGCAGCTCCCGGCCCTGGACCACCAGAGTCCCCAGGGCCGTTTCCAGAACAATGGCGGTATCCTCGAAGGAAACCACCTCCGAAACCCCGGACATGACCAGCTTTTGCCGCTGCTTCAGCGTCAGCTCGTGGTGGAGCTGTTCCTCAGCCATGGCCCATCCCTCCTCTCCTTGCCAATTCTATGCCCGGCCCGGTCCATCCAGAACAAAAGGGAAATTTTTTCGGAATAAAAGTGGAAATAATCCTTGACAATTCCCGCAAAACCCCATATAATAAACTTGTCTGCGAATGCAGACAAATCCTTGCTCACGGCGAGACCGTGGGCCAAAAGTCCAAAAGGAGGTGCAATCAACATGGCTAAGATCACCGGTAAGTATGAGGTGCTCTACATCATCGACCCCGCTCAGGGCGAAGAGGGCATCGCAGCACTTGTGGAAAAGTTCAAGGCAATGGTGGAGGCGGAGGGTACTCTGCTGAACATTGACGAGTGGGGCAAGCGTCGGCTGGCTTACGAAATCAATGACCTGACCGAGGGCTACTACGTTCTGATGAACTTCGAGACCAAGCCCGAGTTCCCCGCAGAGCTGGAGCGTGTGATGAAGATCACCGAAGGCGTCCTGCGCTGCCTGACCACCGC
>CAZDFB010000103.1:0-5563 GCA_964504605.1 uncultured Oscillospiraceae bacterium
CGATTTCTTCATCCTCCTTGGCAGGGGCCTTGAACCACAGGCTCGCCTTCTCCGGAGGAATCACCCCGGGATCGAAGGTGACAAAATGGGAGCCGGCGATATAGAATTGACTGTGGACCTCGGTGTCCACAACGGCGACGACCTTTTTGTAATCGGAGAGCTTAATCTTGAAGTTGTAGGAGATGTCGGTGACCCACCCCAACTGGCCTTCCAGCTTGCCGTCCACATAAACCAGGTCGCCAGCCTTCAAGTCAAACAAATCGTTGAAGTAGCTCAGTGCCATGCCCCTGCCGGAAAACTGAACCTGTACCAGCGACTTGCGGGGGACAATCGGTTCCTGCGCTTCCGGATGTGCCGATACCATTTTCCTCTTTTCCTGCGGGTCAGCCCCAAACCCGCTGATTCTAAATGCCATAATGATACCTCCATTTCGATTTACTGGTTTTTCTGGTTTCATTATAGCGCATCAATGGTCCAATAAAATTCCCTCAAAAGAATTATCTGTCAAGCTGGATATTGCAATTGTTATTTTATCGCCAGCAGAAAAGAAGGCCCGCCATTTCGGCGGGCCATTCGGACTAAAAGTTCGGAATCATGTTCTTTGAATCAACGTAAAAAAAGACCTGAAATCTTGCGATTTCAGGACTTTGGTGGAGATAAGCGGGATCGAACCGCTGACCTCTTGAATGCCATCCGCTCCGGGGAGCGGTAAAACTTCCGCAAATTACGCTATTTCAAGGCAATTTCAGAATTTCTCATGCTTCAACTGTATAGATTTTTTGTCGGATTGTTGACCCGCCTGTGAACCTAATTATACACTAGTAGGTCAGGCGATGTCAACGACCTTTTTGTTTTCTTTTTTACTTGATTTTACATGATTTTGCGTGGCGGATTCTCCTTTTATTTGATTGTTTTTGAAACTTTCTGATCCGAAAACAGTCATTTGAAACTTTCTCAAAAATAAAATAGAAAAGTCTTTGACATAGGTAGTTATTTGGATATGTTGTCTTTTATAATAGGCTCATAAAGGTTGAGGGAAACAAAACAAAAACCACTCAACAAAAACTAATTTTGAATGTGCCAAGAGCACGGAAAGGACGACATTATGAAGAAGCAGACCTACACTATCTCCCACGAGGAGAAGACCATCACCCTGACCAAGGATTTCGCAACGAAGTCCAGCAACCCCGCCACCCGTGAGTTCAAGGAACTGGCAATCCTCCACAAGAACTTCCCCGACTACGACATTCTCATGCGGACTGCCAATGTCCCCGACACCAAGGACACCGGCAAGGGTCTGACCATCGAGCAGATGAAGCGTTATCTGGCACAGCGTCCCGACAGCGTGGAAGCTCTGGCAGAGTTTGAGCGGGTTCAGGCTTACTACGGCAGAGAGGTCGAGGACAAGGAGAACCCCGGCAAGAAGATCATCAAGGCTCCCTACGGCAAGATGAAGTCCTGGTTCCTGGGCAAGTATAAGAACGAATACAAGAATGTTGACTTCTCCGCCAAGAAGGGCGAAGAAGCCAACACAAACGAAGACTAATCCACCCCCTACACAACAGAAAGGAAATGATTGAAATGGCAAACTATCGTGTGGATTTCACCACCATGACCCTGACTATGACTGCGGAGTTCGCAGATAAGGCCTACAACCCCTCCACCGAGGAATACAAGACCCTAAAGCGTCTGAAGAAGGATTTTCCCGACCTGAAGGTGTCCAAGAGAACCCACAGAACCCCCGCCAAGTATGTCAATAAGCAGGGCGAGGAGTTCAAGCACAACCAGTTCAAAGACCTGACCTACAACCGCATGGAGAAGTTCATGTCTTCCATTCCTAACCATGAGGTCTACGAGGCGGAATACAACTTCATCAAGGACTTTGCCACCAACACGAAGGGCAACGGTTATCCTCTGGTGCGGAAGTGGTTCCTGACCCAGTTCCCCCTGTTCCACAGCAATCCCATGTTCTACCTCTACAACAGTCCCGCTCTGGTGGATGCCGGACAGGTTATGTCCGATCCGGCATCCGATATGGAGCAGATCGCAAGCTGACCATCAGGCGGATAACTTTGATTTTCCAAAAAATTTTTGGTAAAATATACATAGAAGGTAAAGGAAAAGACCTTCAGAGAATCAAAATTTTTAGAAAGTGAGGTCATTCAAATGGCTCAATACAAAGGTGTTTTCGAGCGTTATCTCGAAGCAATGACCAAGACAGGAGATGCTGTTCTGGCTTGGTATTTTCAAAAGGAAATGTTTAAGCAGTCCCTGATGGATCGTGAGGAGCGGGAAGCACTGGTCTAGGATGTCGCAACCGAGGTCGTGTCCAACTTATCCGCCACAGTTGACATCTCCGAAGTGTTGATGGAGATTGATGAATTGCGGAAAGCAATCGACAATCTTGGAAAGTAAGGAGGAAACGGCAATGGCAAATCCTCCTATTACATTTCCTAATCAGCGAATGGTGAAGATTCACCGTGAGCGTGCCAAGAGCGACTTTCTTGGCATAAAAAATGAAAATTGGCAGTCTGCGTCCCGTGATCTAGGGGCACACGCTTTACAGCTCTATCTGTATCTTGCCTCCAATGCGGACAACTACACCACAGCACTGTCCCCTGTGGCGGTCAGACAGGCGATTGGAATGGCAAGATCAACTTATCACGATCAATTCCACAAGTTAGTGGACAAGGGTTATCTCGTGCCCTCCCATGGCAACACATTCGATTTTTACGAGGTTCCGAAGTCCGCCACGCAACTAAAAAATGCGGTGTCGGCTGACGGATTGAATTTTGAGGAGTGTCCGCCCAGCGACGGAGATGGTGAGCTACACGGTCATGCTGTATCGGCAGAGGATACAGAAATAGATAATATGACAAATAGCCCAGATAGCTTCGGGACAAATAATGGAAATGATATTCCAGAAGACAAACCGAAGATCGAAGCTCCAAAAGTCAGAGAAATCACAATCTCTCGTCCAGTAGCACAGGGGAAGGAAAGACCAGCCTACAATCCCCCATCCAAAGGAGAGTTTGTGTTCTAATGGCAACTTATGAGGAAAATGCTTATCAATGGCTGAAGCGGTAGGGACTTGCGAGCAAGTATGAACACGCAGGAATCTACTGTATCAAGGTAGACCGAGAGATCGTCTACATCGGAAAGAGTGCGAATATGCTGAAGCGGATCGCACAGCACTACGCCGGAATCAGAAAAGGTAGTGAAAAGAAGTATCGGATCATGGCAGAGGCACAGCGGAAGGGGCATTTCATCAACTTCGATGTGCTTTACTACGCCAAGAGCAGAACCTATGCGGATCGGCTTGCGGAGATCGGTGCGAAAGAGGGCGAGTTCATTCGACAGTATCAGCCCATCCTGAACACCCAAATTCCTAAAGAAGACGATTGGCACACATGGGAAGTGAAATCAGTAGATGCGAAGTCCGTGCTGGACACCATCTTGTAAATAAGGTTCGGCACCCCCGTTTCCATCCGTGGAACGGGGGTGTTTTTGCTTATGTCGATCACAGACGCAAGAACCGTCCTTCCAAACAAAAATATCATTTCGTGGGAGTGTGAGCCACACAGAAAGGGAATGGGGGTTCAAGTTTTGGATTTTCCCGAAATACAGCTGGGGTGTTCACGAAAAGGGGGTCAGAGTTTCGCTGACAGAATCAGGGCTGTTTTCACCCTTTTTCCTGCTTCTGGGAGCCATCCCCCATTGACCACGAAAACAGATGTTTTATTGAACACCCTCCCGCACGAACTCCACCAGATCGCCGGGCTGACAGTCCAGAAGATCGCAGATCGTTTCCAGAGTAGCCCAGGACACCATCTGTCCGCTTCTGATCTTCTGGAGCATTGCCTCTCCCATGATCTTCTCCTTGCGGATGGTGCTTGTATTGTAGCCCGCCTCTTTGAGTGCGGAGATCACATCAATCTTATACTTCATCGGCATACCGCCACCTCCTCCATTATGGAGCTATTCTATCACAAAATTACACCTGTTTCAAGTGTCAAATTTACACAAGAAACAGGTGTAAATGTTGTGTAGTATTACCACTTGATTTACACTTATTATGGGTGTATAATAAAGACACTTAAAACAAGTGTAAAGGAGATAACAACTATGTCTACTATCGAAATCACCAGCAAGATCGAAGCTCTGCGGGAGCTGGAAACCCTGATCGAGGAAGCCAAGGCTGAAGCCGAAACCCTGCGGGACGAGATCAAGTCCGAGATGCTGAACCGCAACACCGAGGAGCTGACCGCCGGACAGTATATCATCCGCTGGACTTCTGTTCTGTCCAACCGCTTCGATACCACCGCATTCAAGAAGGTCATGCCCGACATCTACAAGGCATACACCAAGCAGACCGCAAGCCGTCGGTTCACAATTAGCGTATAAGGAGAGGGGAGCAATCCCCTCCCAGAAGGAGGAAAGAGGATGTTTGTATTAGATAAGTTGTGGCAGGGAAAGCTGTCGCCCAATGAGCAGTGTATCGTTCATGGAACCGAATACAGCGACCTTCGGCACAAGGCAACACAGTTGAGCAAGCAGATTGTGTCCAGCCTGTCCGAGGATGGGAAGCGGATGTTCCAAGAGTATCAAGACCTTCGGGAGCAGATGTGCTACATCAGCGAAGAAGATATGTTCGTCAATGGCTTTCGCATCGGCGTGGGTTTGCTTTTGGATGCGGTCAGCACTTACGAAAGTCAGTTTGTTCGATACCATGAAGATCAGGAGAAAAGACCATGACATATGGATACGCACGATGCTCCACCAATGAGAGCAAGCAGGACATCAACCGTCAGGTGAGGGAACTGAAGCAGGCAGGAGCAGAGGAAATCTTTCTGGAATACGAGCATGGAGACAGTAAGATCAAGTCCCAGCAACAAGCCATGTTCGTTCAGGCACAGGCGGGGGACACGATCATCACACTGGAAGTTCCCCGTCTGGCGAGATCGACGCAACAGCTCTGCGAGATCATTGACATCGTGAGACAGAACAGGCTGCGTCTCGTGATAGTGGGAAGTATCACACTTGACTGTCGGGAGGGCAGAGTTGACCCCATGAGTGAAGCCTTCTTACAGATGGCGGGTGTGTTCAGTCAGTTGGAGCTTGCCATGATTCGGGAGCGTGTTCGCTCCGGCATGGCAAACGCAAAAGCCAAGGGAAAGCAGATCGGGCGTCCGCAAGTCGGCAGAGAGGACATTCCCGCTACCTTCCTTCGACACTACCCCGCCTACAAAAGCGGTCAGCTCAACCTGTCAGAGCTTGCGAGAGTGTGCGACATCAGTCGGACAACCGTCTACAAATATGTATCACTTCTGGAAGAATAAGAGTTTACAGCATTTTCTTTCAGTGATATACTTGAAAAAGGATGGTGGTTTCTGTGTTTGATACAATTGTAGAACGCTTTGAGCAATACATATCAGAATACTCATATGAGCGTTATCGATTAGGGCGTCAGGAGCTTGTTTACGATATTCAAAATAGCATAATTATTCATGTGTCCATAAGACCCGAAAACTATAACCGCATCGTTTTTGAAGAGATATTCAAT
>CAZDFB010000104.1:0-5320 GCA_964504605.1 uncultured Oscillospiraceae bacterium
TCTGGTCGGAATTGGGGTCATCCGCCGGGTGCTGCACCGGGCAGAAATCCCAGATATCGTTTTCCTGAGGAATGACCACCAGACCGCCGGGGTGCTGACCCGTGGTACGGCGGACGCCCACGCAGCCCGATGCCAGCCGGGCCTCCTCCGCCTTGGAGGCAGTCCGATTCCGCTCCTGCAGATACTTCTTCACATAGCCAAAGGCCGTTTTTTCCGCAACGGTACCGATGGTACCCGCCCGGAACACGTGGGCAGAGCCGAACATGGAAATACAGTACTGGTGGGCCCGGCCCTGATATTCACCGGAGAAGTTCAGGTCGATATCCGGCACCTTGTCGCCGCCGAAGCCCAGGAAGGTCTCGAAGGGAATGTTAAAGCCGTCCTTCTCCATTTTGGTGCCGCACTTGGGGCAGACCGCATCCGGAAGATCCGCGCCGCAATTGTATCCCGGCGGGACATTCAGCTCTGTGTACTTGCATTCGGGATTGGGGCACCGGTAGTGGGGCTGGAAGGAATTGACCTCCGTGATGCCGGACATAAACGCCACGATAGAGGAGCCAACGGATCCACGGGAGCCAACCAGATAGCCATGCTCCAGAGAATTCTGAACCAGCTTCTGGGCAGACATATAGATCACGTCGTAGTGGCAGGAGATGATGTCGTGAAGCTCCGTTTCCACACGCTTGGTAAATACCTCCGGCGGATTATCACCGTAGAGCCGGTGGAACTTTCCGTAAACCAGACTCTTCAAATCCTCCACGGAGTTTTCAATCTTCGGGGCAAAAAGGTTATGGGGAACCGGCCGCAGGGTTTCGCACATATCCGCGATTTTATTGGGGTTGGTCACCACGATCTCGTAGGCCTTATCCTCCCCCAGGTAGCTGAATTCCCGGAGCATATCGTCCGTCGTGCGGAAATACAGGGGCATTTCCTTATCCGCATCGTCAAAGCCCTTGGTCGCCAGCAGGATATGGCGGAAGACTTCATCCTCCGGGTTCAGGAAATGGACGTCACCGGTGGCAACCACCATTTTTCCCAGTTCCTGGCCCAGCCAGACGATCTTGCGGTTGTATTCCCGTAGATCCTCATCGCATTTTGCCTCATATTTCTCGTTTGCCAGCATAAAGCGGTTGTTTGCCAGGGGCTGAATCTCCAGGAAGTCATAGAACGAGGCAATCCGCTTCAGCTCGTCGTCGCTCTTTTTGTCCAGAATGGCCTGGAAAAGCTCTCCCGCTTCACAGGCAGAGCCGATAATCAGGCCCTCCCGCAGCTCCAGGAGCTCAGATTTCGGTATCCGGGGAACCCGCTTGAAATACTTCAGATTAGCGTCGGAGATCAGATGGTACAGATTCCGAAGGCCCGTCTGATTCTTAGCGAACAGGATAATATGCTTGGCGTGCCGGTCACCAATGCGCCCCTTGGAGCGCAGCTTGGTCATGGCGGGATTGATGGCCTGGAGGGAATGGATATCCTGCTCCTCCTCCAGCTTTTTGCACAGATGGTGCATAATCAGGCCGCAGGTCATGGCATCATCCCCCGCACGGTGGTGGTTGAACTCCGGCAGGCTCAGGGCGTTGGACACAATATCCAGCTTGAATTTATTCAGCTGAGGCAGCAGGTTCTGGGAAAGAATCAGTGTATCCGCTGCGGTATAGTGATAATCCAGGCCCTGACGGCGGCACTCCGCCCGGATAAAGCCGGTATCAAAGTCGGAATTATGGGCAACCAGCACCCGGTCTCCGATGAAGTCCAGGAATTTGGGAAGAACCTCTTCGATTTTCGGTGCTCCCTCCAGCATTTCATCGGTAATGCCCGTCAGGTCCACGATCTTCTTTTCCAGCTTCCGCTCCGGAGCCACAAAGGTCTGGAACCGGTCGATCTCCTGACCGTTCTTCAAAATCACCGCACCGATTTCAATAATACGGTCCGTGGCAGAGGAAAGGCCCGTTGTCTCCAGGTCAAAGGCCACATATTCCTGGTCGAAGGTCATTTCCCGGTCGCCATGGACCACGATCCGGTCGTCCACATCATTGACGAAGTAGCCCTCACAGCCGTAGAGGATTTTAATTACCTCATCGGTACCCGCCACCTTCGGCGGTTTCTTTCCCTCCACGCAGTGGAGGGCATCGGTAAAGGACTGGCAGCAGCCATGGTCGGTAATGGCAATGGCCTTGTGGCCCCAGGCGGCAGCCTGCTTGATTGCCGCGGCGGTGTCCGTCAGGGCATCCATGTTGGACATGATGGTATGCAGGTGGAGCTCTACCCGCTTTTCGCCGGGGGTGGTATCCTTCCGCTTTTCCATATGCCCGGGCATCATGGCAAAGGGCTTCAGCACCATTTCATTATCATAGCGGTTCAGCTCCAGCTTGCCCTGAATCTTCAGGACGGCACCCACCTGCACATTTTCCAGGATGGGCTTGGCCTCATTGGCCTCCATAAAGCGGTTGATCCGAACGGAATTGCTGTTGTCGGTCATATCAAAGCTGATGACCCAGGCATTTCGCTTTTTCAGCTCCTTGTGCTCAACATTGAACACCCGGCCCTCCACGATTACGAAGCCCATATCCAGATTCAGGTCCTTCATGGGCACGGGATTGCCCTTAAAGGGCTTTCCGAAGAAGGTTTCGCTGGCAGCGGGAGCCTTTTCCGCAGACTTCTTCTCCCGGACAACCGCCTGGGGCATGGACTCCATCACAGAGCTGCGCATGGATTCCATGGCATCATACAGGGCCTGTCCCTCCAGCTGCTGGCCTGCCTCCACACGGATGGTAACCGGTGCGGCAAAGCGTTCCCGCAAGACGGTCTGAACCTGGGGAATCAACTCCTCAATGGCGGCCTTGCCGTTGGCAGGGAGCCGGATGGTCAGCTCCAAATCCCGCCATTCCCATTTCGCCCCTGCCAGAGAGCCCATGGTCATGGAATTGCGGCTGACAAAGAGCATCATCAGCTCCCGGGGCTCCATTTTAACGATTTCCGCCTGGGGGTGGGTTGCGGTCAGGGAAAGAGACCGCAGACCGTACAGCTGGGAAAGCTCCCGGGCCATCTGATCCAGCAGCCGCCGGGGAATGTAGTGCTCCCCATGAAGGGCAATGCTAACGCTTCTGTCCTCCGGGTCGATATCCGCCGCAACCACATCCGCCAGGGTATAGCATTCCCGCAGTTCCTCCGGCGGGTCATAGTCCGGAAACATATTCATCAATCGTATCTTCTGTTCCATACTGTTTCTCCTGCCGATGCCCACAACGGCTTTTTGTCTCGTTGGCTGAAACAGGACCGGTGTGGGCACCGGTCCTATTATCGTTTAATTCATCTGTTCAATTCGTTTCAGCAGGGCAGGCAGCAGCTGGTCATAGGGAAGGCGCTCCACCTGCTCGCCCTTTTCAAAAATCATGCCCCAGCCATCGCCGCCGGCGATGCCGATATCGGCCTCCCGGGCTTCGCCGGGGCCATTGACCACGCAGCCCATGACCGCCACGGTAATGGGCTTTTCGCAGTTTTTCAGGGCCGCATCCACCTGATTGACAAGGCCAATTAAGTCAATTCTCGTCCTGCCGCAGGTGGGGCAGGATACAATATTCACGCCCTCACTGCGCAGTCCCGCCGCCTTCAGAATATCCTTGGCGGCGTAAACCTCCTGAACGGGATCGTCCGTCAGAGAAACACGGATTGTATCACCGATGCCATCCAGCAGCAGTGCGCCGATACCCATGGCGGACTTGATAAGCCCCTGCTTCACGGGGCCTGTCTCCGTAACACCGATGTGCAGCGGGTAGTCACATTTCTCCCGGAAAAGCCGGGCAGCTGCCACCATTGTGGGAACCGTGGAGGATTTCATGGAAAGGCAGGTATCGTAAAAGCCCTGCTTTTCCAGCAGCTCCAGATGCTCAAAGGCGCTTTCCACCAGTGCCTGGGCGGTGGGATGACCGTATTTTTCCAGAAGCCGCTTATCCAGGGAGCCACCGTTGACACCGATGCGGATGGGGATATGCTTATCCTTACACACATCCACCACAGCCTTCACCCGGTCCTCCCCGCCGATATTGCCGGGATTGATGCGGATTTTCGCGGCCCCGGACTCAGCGGCGGCAATGGCAAGCTTATAGTCAAAATGAATGTCCGCCACCAGGGGCAGCTCGCTTTCCCGGCAGATCTGTGCAAAGGTCCGCGCCGCTTCCATATTGGGCACAGCCAGTCTGGCAATCTGGCAGCCGGCAGCCTTCAGCTCCCGGATCTGCTTCAGGGAGCCCTCCACGTCGGTGGTTTTGGTGTTGAGCATGGACTGGATAACCACCGGAGCACCGCCGCCAATGGCTACGTCCCCAACCTTAATCTGTCTTGTCATGGAATTCACCCCTTGAAAATCATAAATACATCCTTGAACAAAATAACCGCCATCAGTCCCAGCAGCAGGATCATACCCACGCCGTGGATATAGCCCTCATACTTGGGATTGATTTTTTGGCCGGATACGGCCTCGATGCCGGTGGTCAGCAGAAGGGCCACCGCCCGGCCTCCGTCCAGAGCCGGGATGGGCAGAAGGTTCATCACACCCAAATTCACCGCCAGGAAGGCACCCAGGTACAGCAGGTTCAGCACTGCGTCCAAGGTGGTTGCGGATGCCTTTGCCGTCTCATTCATAAGCGCCACAATGCCCACCGGGCCGGACATATCCGTCAGCCCCACATCACCGGACACCAGCATTTTCAGACTCAGCCAGACCACTTTGACAAAATAAACACAGTTATTCCAGGATTCCGTAAGAACCTCCCCCGCTGTCAGGCGGCGGGTGCTCCAGGATATCCCATAGAAGGTGCCGGCAGCACCCTCCTCGTTGGCTTCAAACTCCCGGGGGATCATCGTAACATCCTCCAGCAGGCATTCTTCCCCGTTTCGGCGGACCAGAACATCAAACTGGGTCTTTGTCTCATCCTCCTGAAGAATCGCGGAGAAGTCTCCGGTGGATTCCACCGGCTTTCCGTCCATTTCCAGAATCCAGTCTCCGGGCTGGAGCCCGCCCTGCCAGGCAAGGGTGCTTCCGGTGCGCAGACTGTCCACCTGGGGAATGACGGTCCGCAGGCAGGAATTGACCACGATTACCAGCACGAGGCCAATCAGAAAATTCATTGCCGCACCGGCTACCAGAATAATCAGCCGCTTCCACCAGGCCGCTTTCTGGAAGGACCGGGGATTTTCTGTATCCTCGTCCTCGCCCTCCATGGAGCAGTAGCCGCCAATGGGAATGCAGCGAATGGCATAGAGTGTCTCGCCCTTCTGCTTTTTCCAGATTGCCGGGCCCATGAACATGGAGAACTCGTTGACC
>CAZDFB010000105.1:0-5219 GCA_964504605.1 uncultured Oscillospiraceae bacterium
TTGAAAAAACGCTGGAGGAATTCGGCATCCGACACAAGCGGATCAAGGTCTTTACCCCCAGGCACAACGGCAAGGTCGAGCGGAGCCACAGAAAAGATAACGAAGAGTTTTATGCCTGCCGCAAGTTCTACTCCTTCGAGGACTTCGAGAAGCAGCTTGCGGCCAGACAGCGACAATATAACAATTTCCCCATGCGCCCACTCAACTGGAAGTCACCCAAACACGTTCTTTTTGCTTTCCCTAATGTGTAACACATCATTGACAAACTTACAAGTGTTCTGATCGTTGCTGTTGTTAATATAATCCGAGGCGCGTTGTAATTTATCTGGCCCAAAGTACGATGGTCCCGATGATAACCAGAAGAGCCGTGGCAACAAGAGAGGCAATTGCTGATTTTGTTTTATTCAAGTGCTTTCACCTGCAGTTTCCTCGTGAAATAATCGAAAAGACAATATGTTGATAATAGAGTTGCTTCGAATGAAACTATAGTTCCTCCGCGTATGCGACTCCGTTAATGGAGCGTATATCAGAAAATATGTCCTCGTGTTTATGCTTTTCCTTTAATTTTAATGTCGCTATGAACGAGCGAATTCCGCTTTCATTAGAGTTGTTGTGCTCAAGTTGGATGCAATCGATCTCAATGCCCAAATGCCGTATGCAGCGCATGAATTCTCCCAAGCTGATCAAATCTGACAGTTCAAAGTATATTTCCAAAAATTTGGAGTTCCGATGCATACGATTATCCCAGCTGTGTATAACAGTTAGCACGATGAACACAACGATGCCGCCTAAGAAAGCGGCCTCATAAAATCCAATTCCAAGCGCTAACCCAACAGCTGCCGAAGCCCAGAGGCCCGCTGCAGTTGTCAAGCCTTTAATCTGATTGTGCTTCGTGACCACAATTGTACCTGCGCCAAGAAAACCGATTCCGCTCACGACCTGCGCACCCATTCGAACTGGATCTCCTGTGCCGAATATCTGATATATATATTGATTTGTCAGCATGATCAAACAGGCACCTACACATACCAGCATATAAGTTCGCAGGCCAGCGGGACGATTTTTTAAGCCGCGTTCCAATCCGATGATCCCACCGAGAAGAAAAGCAATAATAATTCGAATTGCTACCGCGGCATATGTAACTTCCCTGATTTCCATGAATACCTCCTAGGCCAGAAATGTATTGCTAGTTAGTTGGTAAAGCCGTGTTTTGCTCTGCAAATTGCTCCTCTGCGTTTTAGCTTTGAAGTATGGGAGCAGAGAGTTTGCAGTTGAAAAAATCAATCAACGGTCCCATGCCGAAAGCGGTGGCAATCGTTCCGATGCCCACGAAAGATGTGATATCAGTGGGATTACCGTTGCCGAGTAGAAACATACAAATTCCGAAAATGATGCACATGATGTCCGTACAGATCCGGATATACTTGAATTTCCCCAGCTTCCACTTGTTTGCGCATACAAGTGCGATGGCATCATAGGTTGAAACACCCAGATCGGCAGTCATATACAAAGAGGATCCAAGACATAGAAAAATAAAGCCGAGCAGGAAAGATACGATGCGAACTGCAATGGTGGCGTCCGGGAAGATGCTTTGCAGAAAAGAGAGCGAGAATTGCACGATGTATCCAAGGAAAAAAAGGTTGATAAATGTTGCGATGCCGATATAGTGGTGATCAAAGACAAGCGCGAACAGAAGAAGAACGGTATTTACAATCACATATAAGGTGCCGAAGTCGATGGGGATCAACTTGTCGATACCGCTCATGAAAGACTGGAAAGGGTCTACACCAAAGGCGGCCAACTTAAAGGCACCGATGCTGACAGCAGTGATCATAACGCCGACGATGGACATGAGGATTCGTTTGGACTTCATGGCTCACGCCTCCTTAAAGCAGACACGGCAGCAATCACATCCTGGCATTCCGGCACACTGGAAATTCCGCCAGGTCTGGTGGTGGAGAGACCTGCACTGGTGCAGGCAAAAATCACGATTTCCCGCAGCTCCGCTTCATTGAGCGCATCAGGGGCTTTGCCCAGCTGCAATATCTTCCAGACGGCGCTGCCACCAAAAATATCTCCGGCCCCGGTGGTGTCGATGACTTTGATACCGCGCAGAGAGGGAATCATGCCCTCGGCATTGGCGTTCTTGAAGAAGCAGCCATCGGCACCGCAGGTGACAAACACCAGCTTTACGCCGTAATTCTCCAGAATGTGCTTTGCGCCCGCCTCCGGGCTCAACCCAAAGAGAAATTCCACCTCTTCGTCGCTGATCTTCACCACATCCGCCTGACACAGTCCCCAGAGCAGCTGTTCTTTGGCTGTTTCCAGACTTTGCCACAGGGGCTTGCGGAGGTTGGGATCGTAGGTGATGAGCTTGCCTTTGGATTTTGCATATTCCACCGCTCTATAGGTGGCAGACCGGGCAGGTTCGTCGGTCAGGGACAGGGTGCCGAAGTGGAATACCTTCGCTTCGTTGATGAGGCTCAGATCCAGCTCTTCAAAGCGGATGCAGGTGTCCGCGCCGGGCTTCCGGGAGAAGGAGAATTCCCGGTTGCCGGTTTCGTCCAGCGTGACAAAGGCCAGGGTGGTGAACACATCGTCATCGGCAATCAGACCCTTGGTCTCAATACCTGCGTTTTGCAGCGTGCCGGTCAGCAATCTGCCAAAAGCATCTGTTCCCACCTTGCCGAGCAATGCGGTTTTGGCACCGAATTTGGCCAGCGCCGCAAGGAAATTGGCCGGGGCGCCGCCGGGATGGGCTGCCATGGTTGGATAGCCGTCGGTATCCCGGCTGACGCAGGTGAAATCAATGAGCAGTTCGCCCAATGCAGCAACATCGATCATATCAATTCTCCTCTCAGCAAATGGTGATGGTCCAGAGGTTCTCGTAATTTTCTCCGGGAGCCAGCTGAATCATGTCGCTCTTGCAGGAAAATTCTTCTACCACATCCTGCCGGGCTGGCAGGGAAGACCAGGGCTCAATGCACACATAAGGCGCGTCAGTCTGGGGCCAGTGCCAGATGCCAAGGTATGGCATCTGAGGATACGAAACCGTTACAGCGCGGTGACCGTTTTTGGAGCGCAGGGTAACTTCCCGTGCCATATTCTTCAAAATCACCGCGTCCTCATCAAAGAGCTCGTGCCGGAGGAAGAGGCGCTTTCCGTCCTCTAGTGGATAGGGGATATCGTGACCGCTCAGATACACGGTGGGGGTGAATCCTACCCGATCGGGCTGACATTTCTGGGAGAATTCTAGAATATAATCCTCGAAATGTTCTCCTGTCTCCAGTGGAACACGGAAACCGGGGTGCCCCCCGATACCGAATGGCATAGTAACAGAGCTAAGATTATGCACCTCATAGAGGATCTCTATGCCGTTAAGCTTCAGATGATAAGTGATCTGCAGGGAGAAATCAAAAGGGTACTGCATCCGGGTGTCGGAGTTGCTGTTCAGAGAAAGCACCAGCTTGTCTTCGCCTTTCTGCGCAATGGAAAAGTCAGATGCAGCGGCGAATCCATGGATACCCATGGAATATTCCGTTCCCTGAATCCGGTAGCGGTTATTTGTCAACCGACCGATAAAGGGGAACAGCGTGGGAGCCCGGTCGGCCCAGTATTTCGGGTCGCCCTGCCAGAGATATTCACAACTGTCAGTGGATCGGATGCTCATCATCTGGGCGCCCAGGGTAGTCACTGTCAGGGACAGAAATTCATTTTGAATTGTGATCAGCATATTGTCACCTTACTTTGCGGTGGGATACTCGTTGCACAGCAGACGGTAGGGGGGGTCGTCTTCCTCAATGGTGGGGAAACGGCCTACCGGCGGATTGAAGCGATTGTCGGTATTGTCGTCATTACACTGGCTGACCTCCCCCAGAAGGACAGAGCCGGTGCCCTCTTCTACGGAAAAGTCATGGTACAGGAACTGCTGCACATGGATGCTCTCACCGGGAGTCAGGCGGATCTGGGTGCCTGCGGGAACGGTATAGGTGCGGCCGTCGGTATGGACGGTGACGGGAGATTCGTAGTCGATCTCCTCGTTGGGAAGGCTGTTGTAGACCCGGATCAGGCAGTTTCCGCCGCCGCGGTTGATGATATCCTCGGTCTTGAACCAGTGGAAATGATTGGGAGCATACTGTCCTTCCTTCAGGTAGAGCAGCTTTTCAGCATAGACCTTGGGATATTTGTCAGCCATGGCGCGGTTGCCGTTGCGGATGGTAATGAGGGAGAAGCCAAACTTGTCGAAATTTCCCATACCATAGTCGGTGATATCCCAGCCCAGCATGCAGTCCCGGACCTCATCGTACTCATGGCCAATATTTTCCCACTGCTCCGGGGTGAAATGGCAGAAGGGCGGCAGATAGCAGTGGTGCTTTTCACACATGGCTTCCAACTCTTTCAGGGCTATGTTGATTTCAGAGCGCTTCATATATGTTCTCCTTTCAAATATTCTTGTTGACGAATGGGATTGACTTGGTTATGATGTTTTATGAGAGTTATCTCGAATACAAAAGGGGGATGAAATATGATGGATATAGAACAGCGGGAAATGATACTGCGATATGCGCCACATATCTACAAGGATAAAAAGGAACCGTTTCCGATCCGCTTGATTGGATGTACTCTTTTCACAGAGCAGGGACTATCTGGAAGCTTCCCCGGACTGGAGTTGAATCCGCAGCAGTTTGGCGCGACGGCAATCATCGAATACGCAATTTATTATGACTACGATATCCAGCACCTCTATGACTTGGAACACATCTGGGTTGCTGTTGGCGTGGACAATGAGGTGATAGACTGCTGGTGCAGCTTCCATGGAATGCGATTGCGTGCAGCGGGTATATCAGCCTTCCGTGTGGAGGATACCCATCCGGTTTTGTATGCGCAGCCGGGAAAACATGCAATGCTTCCAGCACCGGAGCTGTTTGAATTACATCCACAGTTTCATACTGCCTGTAATAGAGATGCGGGTGGTGGGCTGCTGATTCCGCCAATGTTGACAGGGAAAATGTTCACGGATGAGGTGCGGGATGAACGGGTCTATCGGTATATTTGCTCCCACTTTACCTTTAAACCCACACTGGAATTTGAACAGGAGCCCCTATCCGGCAGCCAGTTTGTAACTCTGCCAGAGCTTTTGGATAGCATCCCGAAACTGGTGGAAGAACAGCTGCGAATCATTGATTGAAAAGAATTACCCAAGGGCAGTCACGGTCTCG
>CAZDFB010000106.1:0-5096 GCA_964504605.1 uncultured Oscillospiraceae bacterium
TCGCAGCGCAAACGCACCGTAAGTAAAGCTGTAGGTAGTAGACCCGGTCTTGATACGCATTTACATGTGCATCAAAATCTGATATTGGAGGAGATATAGGAAAAGATCCAGCCTTCACCTCAATAACAAATAGATAATTACGGGAATTATGTTGGTGTTCCAGAAGAAGCCCAAAAGCGTTATATTGAGCCGATATTTCCTGCATCACTTAAAGAAGAATATACGGATGTGATCTATGTTTTTCACTCCCGTACAATTGATACATGGGGATTTGAAGCATATCTGGAGTTTGTGATTGAAGATCAGGAGGCTTTTGAAAATATTGCTTCAGATATAACAGTCGGCCTAGTCAGAGGCACATTCAATTATAATGAGGATTATCAGGAGTATATAGCACCGGACAAGAAATGGGGCACTCTCAATGATTATATGTTCTTGGGGTCGGAAATTTCTGTAGATGGTAAGATTGGCTATAGTATTAGTGCTGCCTCTCTTTCTAAAATTCTGGTCAATGAAAAGGAGCACCGTATCATCTGTGTGGCGCTTGCAGTCCATGACGGTGGTGCTTCAGACACTTGTTTTCTGGATGCTTTTTTCTCAAGGTTTGATATCGAACCAAAGGAATATGAGGAATATACAAGTGGCAATCGACCTAAATATCCCGCAGAATGATTGGGTTGAGGCTGTCTACAATCTTCCTATAATGGTTGCAGCCGTGTTAGTGATAGCCCTGACGAGTGCCGTTGTGATACCACTCCTTATACTACAGTTGATGATTTTATTGATATATGGAATGGGTTAAATGGCAGTTTCCTTCGAGAAATTATTTTGTAAGCTGTTACCCAGCAATAGAGTGTAGATGGGGCAATTTTTAAAGATTTGCTTAATTCCTTGATTGATGTTCCTGATTCAAATAGTGTCCTGCAAAGACATCTGAAGAACCTCGTTTTTGGACATTTTTGTAGAAAACAAGGTCTTTATTTGCCACCCCCCGTTGCACTGTGACGGGGGTTCTTTTTATGTCGAAAGTGCAGATCAGACGATTTGCAAAATACTGAGAACTACTTGCGGAAAGAAACCGGAAGTGGGACAATCACGGATAATCGGCAGTTTTTTCAGATTCCGTTCTCCGAAATCCATCGGAAAGATGTGTTTTGCCTGTTGAAAACGGTTATATATCTAATCCGAGGTCCCACAAAGCTTTTGCATTTAAATCCCCAATATGGAACTTCGTTGTCGGTATCTCCACATATGTTTTGACAGATATGCCTGTTGGATTGATGAAATCAATAAGAAATGGGTTGATATTAATATGATATTTGGTATAATAAAACAAAAAAGACCTCCGAAGAGGCCTTTTGGTTGCACACACTGTGCAGTCGATCCGAGTCGACGAGGTGAATTGCTTTTTATTTGAACTCGTTGTGTAATTTCAATAGATGATAACTCATCTATCCTTATTATAAATAATACGATGGAGGTTGTCAATATGGGAAAAGAATATTTTTTGGGGCTGGACATTGG
The DNA here is from genome assembly GCA_964504605.1 of uncultured Oscillospiraceae bacterium. Lineage (GTDB taxonomy): Bacteria > Bacillota > Clostridia > Oscillospirales > Oscillospiraceae > Faecousia. The sequence goes on from CAZDFB010000106.1 coordinate 1,525, forward strand.
AACAAACTCTGTTGGATATGCCGCTACAAATCCCGATTACACATTGCAAAAATACCGTGGAGAACCCATGTGGGGTGTGCACCTGTTTGAGGAGGCAAATCCGGCACAGGAGCGGCGGGCATTTCGCACGGCCAGACGTCGGCTGGATCGTCGTCAGCAAAGAGTTCAGCTGTTGGAGGAACTGTTTGCAAAAGAAATTGGAAATGTCGATGCAAGCTTTTTTATCCGGCGCAAAGAAAGTGCTCTCTTCGAAGAAGACACACATCACGGTGTCAGGCTGTTTCAGGGAGGAGAACTGACGGATGAGATTTACCACAAGGCCTACCCCACGATTCATCATCTGATTCAGGAATTGATGACCAGCACGCAGCCCCATGATGTCCGGCTGGTGTATATGGCCTGTGCCTGGCTGGTGGCCAATCGTGGTCATTTCCTGTTTGATATCCCGGTGGATGAAGTTGAGCGCATCCTGGATTTTAACACGGTCTACCGGGATTTTTGCGATTATTTAACGGAACTGGGGTATGGGCTGCCCTGGGCAGACACCATTCATGCAAATCAGTTGTTGGAAATCCTTCGGAAAGACTGCGGCGTTAGAAAAAAGGAGGAAGCGTTCAGCCAGGCTTTCTATGATGGAGGGAAGATCCCCAAATCCTGTGATGAGGACTTTCCGTTCAGCCGGGCGGCGATTATTACGCTGTTAGCCGGAGGAAAGATTAAGCCTTTCGATTTGTTTGAAAATGAACTCTATGCGGAACTGGAGTCCATTTCCCTGACCATGAGTGATGATGATTTTGCCAGGGCAGTGGCGGAGCTGGATGAGGATGCGCAGTTGCTCTATAAACTGCGTGCTATGCGGGATTGCGCACAGCTTTTGTCCTCAATGAAAGACTGCCGTTGCATTTCTCAGGGAAAGGTGGCGGTTTATGAGCGGCATCAGCGGGACTTGAAGTTCCTGAAGCGCTTTGTGAAAAAGTATTGCCCGAAAAAGTACGATGATATCTTTCGGAATCCTGTTAAGGATAATTATGTGAGCTACAGCGGAAATGGAAAATCCTTGAAAGAGGATGAGAAGAAGTGCCTGAAATCCGCTACGAAGGATGCTTTTTCGGATTACTTACTCAAGCAGCTCAAGGAGCTTTCAGTAACGGAAATGGATAGGCCTGCCTATGAGGATATGCTTTCCCGGCTGCAGGCAAGAACCTTCCTGCCAAAGCAGAAAGTTGGAGACAATCGCGTGATTCCCCAACAGCTCTATCGATATGAATTGCAGGAAATTCTGAATCATGCGCAGGAGTATCTCCCGATGCTGCTGGAGGCGGATGAGGATGGCATCACGGTAAAGGAGAAAATCCTGTCAATTTTTGACTTCAAAATTCCCTATTTCGTAGGACCGCTGCACAAAACCGATTCTAACAAGGCATGGCTTGTCAGGAAGCAGGAGGGGAGAATCCTTCCCTGGAATTTTGAACAGCTGGTGGATCTGGATGAGAGTGAGCAGGGCTTTATTCGGAGAATGACGAATAAATGCACATACCTCCCCGGCGAAGATGTGCTGCCTGTGAACTCGCTGATGTATGAAAGATTTACGGTTCTCAATGAGATCAACAATCTCAAGGTAAATGGGCTTCCAATCCCGGTTGCGGTAAAACAGGAGCTGTATAACGAGGTCTTTTGCCAGTGCCCCAGGGTGACTGTAAAAAGAATCCGGGAACACCTCTGCAATCATGGTTATATGGCGAAAGAGGATGAACTTTCCGGCATTGATATTACAATCAAAGCCAACTTGAAATCCTACCATATTTTCAGACGTATGATGGAAAACGGCTTGCTGACACAGGCGGATGTGGAAGAGATTATTCGCCATGCCGCATATTCAGAGGATAAGACCAGACTGCGGAAATGGCTGTGTGAGACCTTCCCGAAGCTTTCGGAAGAGGATATTTCCTATATTCTGCGCCAGAAGCTGAAGGAATTTGGTCGCTTGTCGGCAAGCCTCCTGTGCGGCCTGTACGGAAGCGTCAAAGATTCCGATACCGGTGAGGCTTTTACCATTTTGGACGCTATGTGGGAGACAAACGACAATTTTATGCAGCTCCTTTCCGGCAAATATACCTTTGCGGAGCAGGTTCAGGAAATTTGCAGTGCGTATTATGCGGAAAAACCCCGTTCTTTGAATGATAAGCTGGATGAGATGTATGTTTCCAATGCGGTCAAACGTCCGATTTTTCGCACACTGGACATTGTTCAGGATGTGGTGAAGGCCAATGGCTGTGCACCGAAAAGAATCTTTGTCGAGATGGCAAGAGGAGGAACGGCAGACCAAAAGGGAAAACGGACCAAGAGCCGAAAGGAGCAGCTTTTGGAGCTTTATAAGCAGGTGAAAAACGAAGACAGCCGCCGGTTGCAGAAGGAACTGGAGGAAATGGGTGCGATGGTGGATAACCGCCTGCAAAGTGACCGCCTGTTCCTGTATTACCTGCAGCTGGGAAAGAGCGCCTATACGGGCAGACCGATCGACCTGTCCCGCCTGACCGATGGTACCTACAATCTGGAGCACATCTATCCCCGATGCCATGTGAAAGACGACAGCGTTCTGAACAATCTGGTACTGGTGGAGTCTGAAATCAATGGGATGAAGAGCGATACATATCCGGTTCCGGAAGAAATTCGCCGGAATATGACACCGTTCTGGCATATGCTTAAGGAAAATAACCTGATGACGGAGGAGAAGTACCGCCGCCTGACCCGCTCGACTCGCTTTACACCCGAAGAACAGATGGGCTTTATCAACCGTCAGTTGGTGGAGACCCGCCAGTCCACGAAGGTGATTAAGGATCTTTTGCAGGAAAGCTTCCCGGATACGGAAATCATCTGTGTCAAAGCGGGACTGGTATCGGAATTCCGGCAAGCGTTCCAAATGCTGAAGTGCAGAAGTGTCAACGACCTGCACCATGCAAAGGATGCTTACCTGAATGTTGTAGTGGGCAATGTCTACCATGAGCGCTTTACAAAGAAGTGGTTCGCTCTGGACAGCAGCTATAATGTGCAGGCAGAGAAACTTTTTGCAAAGGCACTGTACCATGGGGAGATTCCTTATTGGAACGGAGAGAAAGACCTTGCCCTTGTACGGAAAACCATGGGGAAAAACGCGGTGCATTTGACACAGTATTCCTTCTGCAGGAAGGGTGGCCTGTTTGACCAGCAGCCGGTGAAAAAAGGTGAAAACCTGATTCCGCTGAAAGCAGGACTCCCCACGGAGAAGTACGGCGGCTACAACAAGCCCACGGCTTCCTTCTTTGTGCTGGCCCGCTTTACCCAGAAGAAAAAGAAAGAAATTATGTTTGTTCCGATTCCACTCCTGTATGCGGACAAATTCCTGCAAGGCGAGCGGGAGGCGCTGGAAGTAACTTCCGGTGAAATTTACAGAATTACCGGAAAGACAGTTGCGGACTTGGAGCTCCTGCTTCAGGGAAGACAGCTGAAGGTGAATACGGTGATTTCGTTGGATGGGACAAGAGTTACTCTGGCGGGAAAAAGCGCAGGTGGAAGACAGCTACTGATCTCTTTAC
>CAZDFB010000107.1:0-5076 GCA_964504605.1 uncultured Oscillospiraceae bacterium
GTGAGCTGTGGGGCATTGCCGACCGGACCAATTATGACCTGGGCCGCCATCAGGAGGCCTCCGGCAAGAGCCTGGAGTACTACGACCAGGAGCGCAACGAGCACTATATCCCCTACGTCATCGAGCCCAGCCTGGGCTGCGACCGTGTGGCTCTGGCATTCCTGTGCGAGGCCTACGATGAGGAGCAGGTTGGCGTGGATAAGAAGGGCAATCCCGACATCCGCACCGTGCTGCGGCTCCATCCGGCGCTGGCACCCTTCAAGGCAGCCGTTCTGCCCCTGAGCAAGAAGCTCTCCCCCAAGGCTGAGGAAATCTACAAGGAGCTGCGCCAGGACTTCATGGTGGACTTCGACGATGCCGGCTCCATCGGCAAGCGTTACCGCCGGGAGGACGAAATCGGCACGCCCCTGTGCATCACCGTGGACTTCCAGACCGTGGGCGATGAAAACACCCCTGCTGACAACTGCGTCACCGTCCGTGACCGTGACACCATGGAGCAGGTCCGGATTCCCATTTCCGAGCTGAAGGCCTATATTGCGGACAAGTGCCGCTTCTGATTCTGTAAATCAAGGGGACTGCCGGGCAGGCAGTCCCCTTTTCAGTGCGTTGAAGGAGTATTAAATTCCTGGCTTCCCCCTATGGGGGAGGCAAGGGCAAAACCCCCGGCCTTTGGAAATGGACTGTAGGGCCACCCCTCCCGGGGTGACCTTCAGTTCGCCAAAGAACTTGTTTTTTCGCTGGCGCGGGAGCGCCCAGGGCTTCCCCCGGGGGGAGCCGGCAAAAATCTGTGATTTTTGACTGATGAGCAGAACATTGTAGGGACACCGCTCCTGCGGTGTCCGGGAGATTCGTTTTGAGGGAGGAAGCGGACACCCGGGGACGGGTGTCCCTACGGGAGGAGATGGGGACGAAATAAGAAGCCCTCTTTGCGACTCATTAAGAGCCGCCCTTTGGGCGGTTGCTCGCTTACATGGCACCTGCGGGCGCATACGCCACGGCTTTGCTGCTGAAAAAGCTTTGACTTGATGAAAAATGGGTGGTACTATATCTGCAAAACCGGATAATAAAATGAGAGGGAAATGTATATGGGCAGAGCATCCACAAAAGAGAACAAAAACCGCTATCAGCTGGCCCGGGAGGAGCTGGGACTGTCCCGGGAGAAGGCCGGTGAGCTGCTGGAGATCATTTCCTCGGAGCGGCTGGAGAAAATCGAGAATGAGCGGTCCCAGCCCCACCCGGACGAGGTGCTGCGCCTTTCCCAGAAATACGGAAAGCCCTCCCTTTGCAATTACTACTGCTCCAATCAGTGCCCCATCGGTCAGGAATATGTGCCGGAGGTACGGGTAAAGGATTTGTCGGCAATCGTGCTGGAAATGCTGGCATCCCTGAATTCTGTTCAGAAACAGAAGGACCGGCTGATTGAAATTGCCGCGGACGGAAGGATATCCGGGGATGAAATCGATGATTTTCTGTACATTCAGGAGGAGCTGGAGCGGATTTCCATTACCGTGGAGGCGCTGCAGCTCTGGTCGGAGAAGATGCTCGCCTGCGGGGCCATTGACCCGGAGCAGTACCGTGCCCGCAGGGAAGAATAGGGACCGGGAGCTATTTTTCTGTTTTCGCGGAAATAGAGCCTGCTATTTTGCGGATTGTGTGCTGTTTTCCGGAGGGAGAACGGTGTATAATGATCCCATCAGACGGGAGGTGGATGCCGTGACAGTAAAAACGCGAATGCTGGCGCTGAAGCTCATGGACCGGCTGGAGCGAAATCCGGACTACGCAAGGCGGATCGGCATCGGAGTATCGCTTTTGTCAAAGGATCCGGAGGAGGAAAACAATGGCTGAGCTCATTATTTCAATCGTATTTGTGTGGCTTTTCTTCAAAACCCTGGGGCTGGCCTTTCGGGTGGCCTGGAGCCTGACAAAGGCCGTGGCGGTGGGCCTGTTCGTGCTGGCCCTGCCGATGCTGGTCATCTGCCTGGTGTGGGGCGCAATGCTTTGGCTCCCGCTGGCAATGACTGCTGGTGCCTGGGGCATCTTAAAGCTTTGCACATAAACTGACTGTAGCGTAAGGAGGAATACGATATGCCTGGACCTGGAGGACATCATGGCGGACCGGGAAGACCCGGCGGATCTGGAGGACATCGCGGCGGGCCCGGAGGGCCTGGCGGACACGGAAGAGGGCCGGGAGGCCCCGGCTTTGGCGGAATGGGACCTCGTCCCCCGAGACCGCCCCGGCCTCCCATGGGCGGAATGGGCCATCGTCTGCACAGACCCCCGATGGGTGGCGGAATGCCCCCTATGCCGCCGATGAACGGCGGAATGGGACCCCGTCCCTACCGGGACAGAGGCTGCTGCGGCTGCCTGCTGCCGGTGATCGGGATTGTGGGGCTGCTGGCTGCTGCCGTTTTTTTAAGCCTGTAATAAAACAGGGGTGCCTCGCATACTGCGGGGCACCCCTGAGCCAATATATACGGTAAGGACACGCGGCGCAGCGTGTCCTTTTTGCGTTTCGGAGCGGCCCTGCGAAAGGAAAACCGGGGCAAAAGGGCATGAAAAAACTCCCTGCCGAAAAGGTCGGAAGGGAGATATTTTCAGAGAGCTCAGGCCAGCTTGTTCAGCTTCAGGGTCATGCTGCTCTTCTTGCGGGCAGCGTTGTTCTTGTGCAGAAGACCCTTGATGACAGCCTGGTCAACGGACTTGACGGCAGTCTTGTAAGCAGCCTCGGCAGCGGCCTTGTCGCCGGATACCAGAGCGGCATCGAACTTCTTCAGGTTGGTCTTCAGCTCAGACTTCTCAGCCTTGTTCTTCTCGTAAGCAATCTTGGAAGAAATGACATCCTTCTTGGAGGACTTGATGTTGGGCATTTGTGGCACCTCCTCTTCGTTAATTTCATACAGATATGGATTATAACGCTTTTTGGTAACAAAATCAACCCTTTTTTCAAAAAAATTTCGTCCGGGGACAGCAGTTTTTCCTTCCGGCGGAAAGATTGCCGGAAGGAGCTGCTCTCCGGGACGAAAAATACCGGAACCGGCGGCATTTGGGCCGACGGCAAAGGGGCTCTGTCAGCTCAGAGCGAGAAATTCCATGGGGTCCATGGATTTGTCCTGATAGGTCACACTGAAATGGACGTGGGGGCCCAGGGCTGTCTCCACCAGAGCCGTTGTTCCCACGGTACCGATGACCTGGCCCATGGTGACGGTATCTCCCACGCTGACGGATAGCTCTTCGGAAAGGCTGGAATACTTGGTGGTGTAGCCGTTCCGGTGGCGGATTACCACCGTGGTTCCCATGGAATCGTCGTCATAGATGGTGTACACCTGACCGTCGGCGGCAGCGACCACCTCACAGCCTGCCTCACCAGCCAGATCAATCCCGTCGTGGACCCGCCAGTCCCGGGTGGTCGTGTTGTAGCTCAGGGCGTCCACCGCGTAGCGGAAAACCGTCTCGCCGGAGACGGGCGACATGGTTTTCAGAGAATCGGACACAGCGGGGGGCTGGGTCTGCTGGGGCGGAAGGGTCTGGGCCTGGGGCTGAGGCTGGGTGGCAATGACCGCCAGACTGCCGCCGGCCTCTGTGGAAACGGCATCGCCCACCGGGTCCGTGGCCTGAATCAGGGCATCCTCCCGGCTTCGGGCACTGCGCCAGTACAGCATTCCCGTAACACCAATGGCGGCGGCACACAGGATCAGGGCGATGTAGTAGCCCTTACCGAAAATACCCCGCCCGTTTCGTTTGTTATCGCTCATAAATTAAGCACCTCCGAAGCTGAGTATTGACGGCTTTTTCCCGGATTAAACAGAAATTGAGAAATTTTCCAAAAAGAATAATTGGAAACAGAACCCAATTTTGCCGCCGGGCCCGGGCATTAAAGAAAATTTAAAAAACACATTGACTTTACGTTTTTTTTCGCTATATTTATATTTGTCATATTGTGACGAAATATCCTACAGAAACGGGGGAGGATAATGTCCAAGGAACTCATCAGACTCCAGAATCTATCCATGGAGTTCGACGGGGAGCGTATTCTCGACGACATCAATCTTTATTTTAATGACAAGGAATTCCTCACACTGCTGGGGCCTTCCGGCTGCGGAAAATCCACAACGCTGCGGCTCATCGGCGGCTTTCTGACGCCGACCTCCGGCAAAATCATCTTTGACGGCAAGGTTATCAATGATGTACCGCCCTATCAGCGGCAGGTCAACACGGTGTTTCAGCGCTACGCGCTGTTTCCTCATCTGGATGTGTATGACAACATCGCCTTTGGCCTGAAGGTTGCGAAGCTGTCCAAGGACGAAATCCATGACCGGGTTCAGGAAATTCTGGAGATCGTCAGCCTGAAGGGATACGAAAACCGCAGAGTGGAGCAGCTTTCCGGCGGTCAGCAGCAGCGGGTGGCAATTGCCCGGGCGCTGGTGAACCGGCCCAAGGTGCTGCTGCTGGATGAACCTCTGGCGGCGCTGGACCTGCGGCTGCGCAAGGATATGCAGAACGAGCTGAAGCGGATTCAGCAGGCCATGGGTATCACCTTTATCTATGTGACCCACGACCAGGAGGAGGCACTGTCCATGTCCGATACCGTGGTGGTTATGGATAAGGGCCGCATTCAGCAGATCGGCAGACCTGAGGATATTTATAATGAGCCGAAGAACGCCTTCGTGGCGGACTTCATCGGTGAGAGCAACATCCTGGACGGTGTTATGCTCAGCGACTATAAAGTGAAATTCTTTGGACGGGTGTTTACCTGTGTGGACTTTGGCTTCCAGCCCAATGAGCCGGTGGATGTGGTCATCCGCCCCGAGGATATCGATATTGTACCTCCTGCCGAGGGCCATCTGGTGGGCACGGTGACCAGCGTTACCTTCAAGGGCCTGAACTACGATATCATCGTGGATTTCAGAGGCTTCAAGTGGCTGATCCAGACTACGGATTTCCATGGCGTGGGCACCACCATCGGTATTCGGTTGAACCCGGAGGATATTCACATCATGCACAAGAGTGAGTATTCCGGTATGTTTGGCGACTACAGCTCCTACTCCGCTGAGTATGACGAGTTGACGGAGGATGCCG
>CAZDFB010000108.1:0-5075 GCA_964504605.1 uncultured Oscillospiraceae bacterium
CCAGCAGCGCGCCCTTGGGCAGCTTGGCACCGATTTCGGTATATTTCCCCGGATTGTGGAGAAAATCGATGATTTCCTGAAGGGATTCCTTGGCCTCGTCCTGACCGGCAACGTCCTTGAAGGTGACACCGGTCTGCTTTTCCATATAGACTTTTGCCTTGGACTTGCCGAAGCCGCCCATCATGCCGTCGCCGCTCATCCGCTTGGTTACGGAATTGAGCAGGAAGAACATGACACCGAACATCAGCACATAGTACAGGATCATCATAATGGTGGAATTGTCTTCCACGATGAGCTTGCTGACGGTAACACCGTCATGGTGAAGCTGGGTAGCCAGCTCCATGGCATCGCCGCCGCCGGGGAGACCGGTGTAGCAGGCCCGCTGCTGGGCACCGGGCTTGGCGGCCTCCTCCTTGGTCAGGTAGACGATGCGGTCACTCTGGATCTGGACCTCTGCCAGCTGCCCGCCGGCCCAGGCTGTCAGAAAATCCGAGTAGGTTTTCTCGGTATACTGGCTGTCCCTGACCATATTGAAGACGCTGCTCAGGACCAGGACCACGGCTACCGTAATCATGATTGTGACCCAGATATTGCCCCGGGGCTTTTTGCCGTCTCCGGGGTTTTTGCCGTTGTTCCCGTTATTTTGGGAAGGATTGCTGCGATTGGGATCCATTTTCTTGCCTCCATCACGTTATTGAAGCCATCATAACACATTTTTGCTTCGGTATCAACGAACGATTCCTGTCTTTACCGTAAATTTTCTGTGAATTTCCGGAAATTGAGGATATTTTCTATTCCCCGGCAGGAAAATTACCAGTTGTGCAAACAGAAAAAACCTGATATAATGACAGTGAATATTGTAAAAATACGGAGATGAGAATTATGAATGAAAATCGTCGTCGTCCTGAATATTCCCGCCGCCCCGCTTCCGCCCCCGTGGAGGAAAATGAGGGCCAGCTGGAGGGCCGCAACGCCCTGACAGAGGCGCTGAAGGCCGGACGTACCATTGATAAGGTTTTTATTGCCGCGGGTGACACGGACAAGGGCCTGCAGCGGCTGGCTGCCCAGGCGAAGGAGGCCGGCGCGGTGGTGGTCAGTGTGGACCGGCGGAAGCTGGATGCCATGTCTGCCACCAGATCCCACCAGGGCATCATCGCTCTGGCGGCTGCCCACGATTACTTCACCATTGACGATATTCTGGAGGAGGCTGCCAGCCGGGGAGAAAATGCCCTGATCGTGATTTGCGATGAGCTGTCGGATCCCCACAATCTGGGCGCGATCATGCGTTCGGCGGAATGCGCCGGCGCCCATGGCGTGATTATTCCCAAGCGCCGCAGCGTGAATCTGAATGCCACGGTGGCGAAGGCCTCTGCCGGCGCGGTGGAATATATGAAGGTGGCCCGGGTCACCAATATCAACAGCGCCATCAGTGAGCTGAAGGAGAAGGGTGTCTGGGTCTTCGGCACGGCGGCTGAGGGCTCCATTCCCATGCATCAGGCGGATTTGACGGGGCCTGCTGCCATCGTCATCGGCAATGAGGGAGACGGCCTGAGCCAGCTGGTTCGCAAGAACTGTGACGTTATGGTCAATATTCCGATGAAGGGGAGAATCTCTTCCCTCAATGCCTCGGCGGCAGCATCGATTTTGCTTTACGAGGCCGTTCGCCAGCGCATTGGCTGATCCCGGAGGTATTCTATGGATAACAAGGAAGAAAAAAATCTGGACGGGCAGGAAATCCCCGAATTTGATCTGGACGAGATCATGAAGGAATTCGCGGAGGTGCCCGGCACGGAGGAGGACGGGCCTTCCGTAGCGGAGCAGATCGGGGATCTGGTGACCCAGACGGCCCAGGAGCCCCGGCAGGAGGCTGAGGAGCCGGAAGCGGTCACCGGTGACACCATCCGGCTGGACGACCTGGCGGACGTGGCCCCGACGGCGGAAAGTGCCCCGGAGGAGCAGGAGACTGCGGACACCGAGGCGCCCGAGGAGCCGGAGGAGGCCGAAGAGGCCCCTCAGGAGAAGGTGGAGCCCTTCTCGGAAAACTGGGAGCCCCAGTATGAGAACCCCATGGGGGAATATGTGCCCCCGGCACCCATTCCCTTCCGGCCCAGACAGCGGCTGCGGGAGCTGAAAAAGAAGCTCATTGCCGGGCCGGAGAAGCGATACTACGACTTAAGCGAGATGGGCCTGGGCAAGCTTCAGGCGGCGATCTTTGTGAATATTCTCATTGTGCTGCTGTGCGCCGGCGCGGCGGCGCTGTACGCCGGCGGGATGATCCCGGCAAACCGGATGCGGCTGATGATCTTCAGCCAGATTCTGGCGATGCTGGTTTCCGCCCTGCTGGGCTGCTACGTGCTGATGGACGGCGTGGCGGATCTGTTCCGGGGCCGGTTCAGCCTGAATACCATGATGGCCCTGACCTTCGTGGCCTGCTGTGTGGACGCGGTGTTCTGCCTGAAAGAGCTGCGGGTTCCCTGCTGTGCCGCCTTCAGCCTGGAAATTACCATGTCCCTGTGGAACCGCTATGAAAAGCGGAACACGGAAATGGGCATGATGGACACCATGCGCAAGGCAACCCGGCTCTACAGCGTGACCAAGGTGGCGGACTACCACGAGGGCCGTCCCGCCCTGCTCCGGGGCGAGGGCCAGGTGGAGGATTTTATGGACAGCTACGATGCCGTTTCCGGGCCGGAGAAGGTCCAGAGCGTGTTTGCCTTCATCAGCCTCCTGCTGTGCATCGGCATCAGCGTGCTGGCGGGAATGCGCCACGGGCTGTCCCTGGCGGTGCAGGTTCTGTCCACCGCCCTGCTGGCTGCCGTACCTGCCAGCTTCTTCGTGGCCCTGTCCCGGCCGATGGCAGTGCTGGAGCGGCGGCTGCATATGGTGGGCACCGTGCTGTGCGGCTGGAAGGGCATCAAGGGAATGCGTGGCAAGGCTGCCTTCCCCCTGACCGATGAGGATCTGTTCCCCAAGGGCTCCGTGAAGCTCAACGGCGTGAAATTCTACGGCGAGCTGAAGCCGGACGATGTGGTGGCCTATGCGGCGGCGCTGATGAATACCAACGGCGGCAATCTGGCCCCCGTATTCGACCAGCTGCTGAAGAGCCGGGCCGGTCAGAGCTACCCGGTGGAGAATTTCCAGAGCTATCCCGCCGGAGGCATCGGCGGCGAGGTCTGCGGAGAGCCGGTGCTGCTGGGCAGCCTGGATTTCCTGCAGGATATGGGTGTGGAAATCCCGGAGGGGACCATGGTCAGCCAGGCGGTGTACTGCTCCATTGACGGAAATCTGAGCGCGGTATTTGCCATTTCCTATGGCAAGCTCCGCTCGGCTGCCGGCGGCATGGTGGCGGTGTGCGGCTGCCGGAAGCTGCGGCCCACCATTCTGTGCCAGGACTTTATGATGAATGAAAGCTTCCTGCGCAGCCGGTTCTCGGTGAGCACCCGGCGGGTGGTATTCCCGGAGCGGGCAGTGCGGCTGGAGCTGGCGAAGCGTCAGCCCGGGCCGGAGGATGAAGCCCTGGCGCTGACGACGCAGGAGGGGCTGGTCAGTGTGGCCTATGCCGTTACCGGTGCCCAGGCATTGCGGACGGCCTGCACGATGGGCCTGATTGTGCATATGGCAGCGGGCATTCTTGGAATGCTCATCATGGCGGCGCTGGCCTACATCGGCTCCACGGAGCTGCTGACACCGGTGAATGTGCTGCTGTACCAGCTGGTGTGGATGATTCCCGGCCTGCTGGTGACCTGCTGGACAAAAACCGTTTGAGCATAAGGGCAACGGCTGCGGAAGCGGGCAACCCTGCGGTAAAGCCGGATACAGCCCCCCGCTGAATCCTGTCAAAAAAAGTCTTAGGGTGAAAGCGGCGCTGCGCAAAGCCTTCCCCTCTGGGGAAGGTGGCACCGCCGTCAGGCGGTGACGGATGAGGTGCGGCAGAAACAGGAAGGACACAGAATGTCTGTTTCTGCGTACAACGTCCAACCTTACCGCCCGCATTCCTCTTCTGTCAAAAATCAAAGATTTTTGACAGCTTCCCCCCGGGGGAAGCCCTGGGCGCTTCCGCGCCTGCGAAAAAACAAGTTCTTTGACACACTTACCTCTCCCAAAGGGAGAGGCAAGTCATTCATCGGCGCAAAAACGACAGTTTTTTGACAGTTTCAAAGGGCGCACTGCGAAAGCGGTGCGCCCTTTTGCTGTACGGAGGGCGACCCTATGGTAAGATCAGGGTAGGGTCACCCCTCCCGGGGTGACCGCTATAAAACGAAGGGACGGTTGCCGGGGGAAGCGTTCCTTTTGCCGGGGGACGGACGTTTGTACAAGCTGCCAGAGACGACCGGCGGGTTTTTGTGTGTTTTGCACAGGAAAACAAGTGTCCTCGTGTCGGTTTCGACGATTTTGCATTCTGACGAAAAAAGACATTGAAATTCCACCTCCTTTCGTGTATAATGTCACTATTCGGGTGCCCGGCACCCAATTGGAAGGCAGCCCTTCCCGAAAGGAGTTAAAATCTACTATGTACACTGTTAACGCTATCCGCAATGTCTGTCTGCTGGGTCACAGCGGCAGCGGCAAGACCGCCCTGGCAGAGAGCTTACTTTACATGACCGGTGCTATCGACCGTATGGGCAAGAACGCCGACGGCAACACCGTTTCCGACTATGATCCTGAGGAGATTCGCCGCCATATTTCCATTTCCACCTCTGTGATCCCCCTGGAATATAAAAATACCAAGATCAATATTCTGGATACCCCGGGCGCTTTCGACTTCTCCGGCGCTGTGATGGAGGCCCTGCGGGCCGCTGACGCGGCGATTCTGGTGCTGTCCGCCAAGGACGGCATTACCGTCGGCTTTGAGAAGGCCTGGAAATACTGCGAGGAGCGGAATATGCCCCGGTTCGTCTACATCTCCAAGGTGGACGAGGACAATTCCGACTACAACGCCACCTTCAACGCCCTGCGTGAGAAGTATGGCAATAAGATCGCCCCTGTTGTGGTGCCCATCTGGGACAGCAGCAAGAAGGTTACCGGCATCATCGACGTGCTGAACAAGCGTGCCTACGAGATGCAGAACCTGAAGC
>CAZDFB010000109.1:0-5056 GCA_964504605.1 uncultured Oscillospiraceae bacterium
GTAGCGTATAAACTGCGGTTTATATCGATTCGCTTATGAAGAAGCTTTCTGATCTGCAATATTTGAAGCTCAATAAGGCTCAGCGGCTTTGGTATAATTTCCTGATGTTCATTTGCTCCATTCCCGGCTGGATTGTGGGACTGGGTAAGGGAATTGCCGATTTCTTTGTCAAGTGCGGCACTTCCGTCAAAGATGGCATCATGGATATCGGATACACCTTCGCCAAGGGAAACTGGGCTGTCAAGCTCTCGTTCCTGATTTTCGGTCTGGGCAACCTGTATTACGGCCAGGTGCTGCGCGGACTGCTTTTCCTTCTGTTTGAAGCGGTATTCTTCATCTATATGTTCCTGCCCAGCGGCGGTATCTACTGGCTGCAGAAGGGCAATTGGTTCCGGATCGATGCCACCATCGGCACCATGCAGGGCCACTATGAGGAAGTAATCGACCCGGATCTGGAGCTGATCCTGGGACCCGGCGCAACCAGCCAGGTCTGGGTGGACGGCGACGACTCCGTCAAGGTCCTGCTCTACGGCCTGCTGACCATTCTTTTCATCATTGCGTTCGTGTGGACCTGGCGGCAGCAGGTGAAGCAGTGCCGCATCTGCATGGACATCACCGCCCAGGGCCGGAAGGTCAAGAGCGGCAAGCAGGATCTGAAGTCCCTGGTGGACGATCAGTTCCACAAGACCATGCTGGCGCTGCCCGTCGGCGGCATTATGTTCTTCACGGTGCTGCCCATTATCTACATGGTCCTCATCGCCTTTACCAACTATGATTTCAACCACAACGGTCACGCAAACCTCTTCAGCTGGGTGGGTCTGCAGAACTTCAATGAGCTGGCGGATTTCGGCAAGGGCGGCCTGGGCCTGGCCTTTGGCGAGATCCTGAGCTGGACCCTTATGTGGGCCTTCTTCGCCACCTTCTCCAACTATTTCCTGGGTATGTTTGTGGCCATCATGATAAACAAGAAGGGCATCCGCTTCAAGAAATTCTGGCGGACCGTTCTGGTTATGACCATCGCAATTCCCCAGTTTGTTTCTCTGCTTTATGTTTCCAAGCTTTTCGATTCCTCCGGTATCATCGGCAAGCTTCTGGGCAATATTCCGGCTATCAAGGATTTCCTGCTGGTCAATAACTACAAGTCCCTGTGGGATTCGCCCACGGTGGCTAAGGCACTGGTCATTATCATCAATATCTGGATTGGCATTCCCCACATTATGCTGATGGCAACGGGTATTCTGATGAATATTCCCGCGGATTTGTACGAATCCTCCAAGATCGACGGCGCTACCGCCTTCCAGCAGTACACCAAGATCACCCTGCCCTATATGCTCTTCGTCACGGGCCCCTACCTGCTGACCAGCTTCGTGGGCAACCTGAACAACTTCAACGTGATCTATCTGCTCTCCGGCGGCAACCCGGTGAATACGGATATCGGCATTGTTGGCGGTGCCACGGTGGGACATACGGACCTGCTGATTACCTGGCTGTATAAGATGACGGTGGACTCCACCGAGCAGAAGTACTACCAGGCTTCCATCATCGGTATTCTGGTGTTCCTGGTGGTGGCGGTGCTGTCTTTGGTCGTCTACAATGTGATTCCCTCTACCAAGAACGAGGAGGATTTTAAGTAATGAAAAAAGATAGCGTTCTTACACAGGCTCCCCGCCGGGGCCTGGGCGTTTCCGCCAGCCGCCGGATCGGCAATACCATCATCTACATCGTGCTGATTGTTATGACGGTGGTGTGGCTGTTCCCCTTCTTCGGCATCGTTATGGAGTCCTTCAAGGTCAACACCCAGGGCATGGACGGCAAGCTGTTCCCGGAAAAATGGGGCTTTGACAACTATGTCCGGCTGTTCAAGGAGACGGATTTCCTGATCTGGTTCAAGAATACCGCCCTCATGGGCATTGCCACGGCGTTTTTCCAGACCTTCTTTGTGCTTTCCATGAGCTACACCCTGTCCCGGCTGCGCTTCAAGGGCAGAAAGTTTTTGATGAACTTTATGCTGGTGCTGGGTATGTTCCCGGGATTTTTGACCCTGATCCTGATCTACAAGGTCTTCGCTGACATGGGCCTGACCCTGAATAAGGCACCTGTGGGCCTGGTCATCGTGTACTGCGCATCCTCCGGTATGGGCTACTACATCTCCAAGGGCTTCTTCGATACCATCCCCAAGTCTCTGGATGAGGCTGCCCGGGTGGACGGCGCGACCCGGTTCCAGGTTTTCTACAAGGTTATTATGCCCCTGTCCGGCTCCATCATTATCTACACCATCCTGATGGGCTTCATGGCACCCTGGGGCGACTTCATGATGGCAAAGTACATCGCCCACGCCAGAAGCGAGGGCATGAACGTAGCGGTGGGTATGCAGCAGTGGCTGAACAAGACCGTGCTCAATACCAACTATACCATGTTCTGTGCCGCAGGCGTGGTGGTGGCAGTGCCTGTTACCGCTGTGTTCCTGGCATTGCAGAAATACTACGTAGAAGGCGTCACCGGCGGCGCAGTGAAAGGATAAGAGGAGAATATTATGGCTACTGTTAAATTTACCCACGTACAGAAAGTTTACGAGAAGGGTCACACTCCTGCTGTGGCTGACTTCAACCTGGAAATTGCCGATAAGGAATTTATCGTTCTGGTCGGTCCCTCCGGCTGCGGCAAGTCCACCACCCTGCGTATGCTGGCGGGCCTGGAGGACATCAGCAGCGGCACCATTGAGATCGACGGCGAGGTAGTCAACGACCTCCAGCCCAGAGACCGGAACATCGCCATGGTTTTCCAGAACTATGCCCTGTATCCCCACCTGACGGTATTTGAAAACATGGCATTCTCCCTGCGGCTGAAGAAGGTGCCCCAGGAAGAGGTGTACAAGCGCGTTACCGAGGCGGCAGAGGTTCTGGGCATCAGCGAATACCTGATGCGCAAGCCCCGGGCACTGTCCGGTGGTCAGCGGCAGCGTGTGGCAATCGGCCGCGCCATGGTCCGTGACTCCAAGGTGTTCCTGATGGACGAGCCTCTGAGTAACCTGGATGCCAAACTCCGCAACCAGATGCGCGCGGAAATCATCCTGCTGCGGGAGCAGCTGGACACCACCTTCGTCTATGTTACCCACGACCAGACCGAGGCTATGACTCTGGGTGACCGGATCGTCATTATGAAGGACGGCTTCATCCAGCAGGTCGGCACCCCGGAGGAGGTGTTCGACCGGCCCGGCAACCTGTTTGTGGCGGAATTCATCGGCGCGCCCAAGATGAACATTGTCCGCACCCAGCTGCTGCTGGAGGACGGCAAGTATTACGTAACCCCCTACGGCGCCAAGATGGAAGTGGACGGCGAGAACGGTCGGTTGCTGAAGGAAAAGGGCGTTCGTTCCGGCGAGGTTATTCTGGGTGTCCGGCCTGAGCATATCAATCTGGCTGAGGGCGGCGGCAATGCCATCAACGGCACCGTGCTGGTCAACGAAATGATGGGCTCTGAGCTTCACCTCCATGTGAAGGTGGAGGACGGCACCAAGGTTGTGGCCCGGATCCCCACCGTGGGCCTGAGCTTCGAGGAGCGCAAGCAGCTGAAGAACGGTCACAACGTGCATCTGACATTCCCCGGCAAGGTTATGTACTTCTTCGACCCCGAGACGGAAAAGAATATCCTGTACTGAGCATAAGAAGGGCTTCCGCAAAACTGCGGAAGCCCTTCTGGCGTGTCAGAAAAGAAAAACCTGGCGCACACTATGAGGCAGAGAGAAAAAAGCCCTTTCCGTCACCGCTTTCACAAAAGAACATTGTGGGGGGGCCCCTCCGGGGATGGATGTGGAAAGAAAACGGACACCCGGGGGCAAAAGTACCTGTGGCAGACAGAAGGGCCGCCCCCTCCCGGGGTGGCCCTTCTGCGTGTGAAAGAACTCAGGCTTTCGTTGGTGCGGCAGTGCCCAGGGCTTCCCCCGGGAGAAAGCTGGCAAAAATCTTTGATTTTTGACTGATGAGGAATGTGGACGTAAGGGTGGAATTTGCACAAAGAAACAGACATTCTGCGCACTTTCCGCTTCTGCTGTGCCTCATCCGTCACCGCCTGACGGCGGTGCCACCTTCCCCGGAGGGGAAGGCTTTTTTGACAATCGCAAGGGGCGTTCTTTCCCAAAGGCAGGATCAGCTTTCCATCTGCTTTCCCAGAAAGCCTGCCACGGTTTTTGCCAGATCCTGGTCGGCCTGCTGCAGCGGCGCGTCCTCATCTCCCAGCAGGAGCAGCACGCAGCCCATCAGATCCCCCTGGCTCAGAATGGGGGCGGCGACTCCCAGATGGTACTTATCAGAGCCATCGGAGGCCCGGATGGGAGGATCGCCGGGCTGGAAGCGGTAATTTTTCCGCAGCTCCATCAGCTTTTCCAGCTCCGGGGAGTTGGGCTTGTCCACCAGCTCCCGCTTGGGCACCCCGTGGAGGGCGATGATGCTGTCCCGGTCCGCTACCGCGGCAATATGCCCGGTGGCGGAGGCAATGGACTCACACATCTGGGAGGCAAATTCCTGCAGATCCCCCATGGGGGAATACTTTCGGAAAATCACCCCGCCGTCCTTCTCCGTATAAATCTCCAGCGGGTCGCCGTCACTGATAACATGGACATCATAGACCTTGTCCGGGCGATGATAATTCGTCTGGACGATCACGGTCGATAAGCTATCTATGATGCCTTGCTTAAAATTTGCGGCTTCCTCCACCCGCAGCAGTGTACCGCTTTCAAGGATCTGCGTGATATCCGACTTCAGCTTTATGACGATCCGATCCTCGTAAATATAGATCCTTTCGACGA
This sequence comes from uncultured Oscillospiraceae bacterium, assembly GCA_964504605.1. Taxonomy (GTDB): domain Bacteria; phylum Bacillota; class Clostridia; order Oscillospirales; family Oscillospiraceae; genus Faecousia. Next base: position 4,805 of record CAZDFB010000109.1, read on the forward strand.
TCATTTCCAAATCGCCTTTCGTAAAGGCTTTCTTGTTGATGATCGCATCGAAAATATCCAGTGCGACCCTTGCGGCACGGTTGGTTTTGATGATGGTATTGCGTTTATCGTGAGTAAGCAATATCTGATTGTTGATACCATCGATCCTTGCTTCACATTCTGCGATCAGCTCGTCATAGGTTTCCTGAATCGTATTCTCCCGTTCCGGATGCCGCATCAGTTCTCTTGTACATTGCCGTATGTACATTTTCT
>CAZDFB010000110.1:0-4985 GCA_964504605.1 uncultured Oscillospiraceae bacterium
AGTCGTTGGGGTCATGGGCGGGGGTGATCTTCACCACACCGGTGCCCTTGGTCATATCGGCGTGCTCGTCGCAAACAATGGGAATTTCCTTATTCAGCAGAGGCAGAATCACATGGCAGCCATGGAGATGGGCATACCGGGGGTCCTCCGCATTGATGGCAACGGCGGTATCGCCCAGCATGGTCTCGGGCCGGGTGGTAGCCAGCTCCAGCATTTCGCCGGTTTCCTTCACGGGGTACAGCAGATGCCAGAAATTACCTGCCTGCTCCTCATGCTCCACCTCGGCATCGGAAATGGAGGTGTTGCACTTGGGGCACCAGTTCACCATCCGGTTGCCCCGGTAGATATTGCCCTGCTGGTACAGCCGGACAAAGACCTCCTTAACCGCGTCGGAGCAGCCCTCGTCCATGGTAAAGCGCTCCCGCTCCCAGTCGCAGGAGGAGCCCAGCTTCTTCAGCTGCTGGACGATCCGGTTGCCATAGGCATTCTTCCACTCCCAGGCACGCTCCAGGAATCCTTCACGGCCCACCATCTCCTTGGTCAGCCCCTCCTTGCGCATGGCTTCCACCACCTTGGCCTCGGTGGCGATGGAGGCATGGTCGGTGCCGGGCAGCCACAGGGCCTCATAGCCCTGCATCCGCTTGGCACGGATCAGAATATCCTGCATGGTATTGTCCACGGCGTGGCCCATGTGGAGCTGACCGGTGACATTGGGAGGGGGCATAACGATGGTATAGGGCTTCTTGCTTTCATTCTTCTCAGCGTGGAAGTAGCCCCCATCCTCCCACATTTTGTAGATACGCTCCTCTACCTGCTGAGGCTCGTAAACCTTGGGTAATTCTCTTGCCATTTAACTATCTCCTTTGTTTGAGTAAATCTGTCAGGACGGAAAAAAAAAGCCCTGAGATACAATCTCAGGGCGAAAAGCCTTCCGCGGTACCACCTGAATTCCCGTTTTCCGGGCACTCAAACGCTGTAACGGGCTTACCCGGTTCTCCCTACTGGGCGTTTCAGGAGAACAGCTCCAGGGCGACAGACGCTTCCAACCGGTATGCCCTCGCACCAACCGGGCACTCTCTGAACAGGTCTTGGAAACGAAACTCCCCTTCTACACTCTGTTAATGCTAAGCTATCACAATTTTTCCCGGTTGTCAATGAAAAATTTCAACATTTTCCCTTATTTCTTTCCTTCTTGACGGAAGGGAGAATTAGGCATATAATATCTAAAAACACAGGATTGTCAGGTGATTCTTATGAAACTATCCCTCATTGTTCCCTGCTACAATGAGGCGGAAAATGTCCTCCCCTTCCAGGAGGCTGTTCTTTCCGCCTTTTCCGGCTGCGGTTACGATTACGAAATCATTTTTGTGGACGATGGCAGCCGGGACGCAACCTTTCACAATTTGCAGAAGCTCCACGCTGCCCGACGCTGCCTGGTAACGGTCATTTCCTTTTCCCGGAATTTCGGTAAGGAGGCCGCTCTCTACGCCGGTCTGCAAAAGGCCAGGGGCGAATATATCAGCCTGATTGATGCCGACCTGCAGCAGCGCCCCGAGATTGTCCGGGATATGGTAAGGATTCTGGATGAGCAGCCCCAGTACGATGTTGTAGCCGCCTATCAGGACCGCCGGGGTGAGGGAAAAATCCTGTCCTTCTTTAAAAAGAGCTTTTATGCCATCATCAACAGACTTTCCAATGTAACACTGCAAAGTAATGCCAGCGATTTCCGTACCTTTCGCCGGAGTGTCCGGGACAGCATCCTGCGGCTGACGGAATACCACCGTTTTTCCAAGGGCATTTTCGCATGGGTCGGCTACAGCACCTGCTTTATCCCCTACACCGCCTGTCAGCGGATCCACGGCACCACAAAATGGAGCTTCTGGAAACTTTTTAACTATGCCGTTGAGGGAATTATCGGCTACTCCACCGCCCCACTCCGCTTTGCCACCTACACCGGGAGCATTACCGCCGTCTGTGCTGTGTTTTATCTGATCTGGGTCGTACTGGAAAAGCTGCTCCGGGGAATCGACATCCCCGGCTATGCGACGATCATCGTTCTGATACTGCTGCTGGGAAGCATCCAGCTTTTCTGCATCGGCATCATTGGCGAATATGTGGGCAGAACATTCGAGCAATCGAAGGAGCGTCCCATCTATATCGCAAAAGAAGTTCTGGAGTGCAGCGCCGAATAAATTTTTGAAAGTGGCGCTGTGAATGCACTGTTTACCCCGCCGAAAATCTTATCTCTGATTGGCAAACAGCCCTATACCCTTGACGATATTGGGCAATCCGGAGGTCAGGTCCTGCTTTTTTGACACCGTGGTCCTTGGGTATCCAGCCAAATTGGGAGAAAATCCGATACAATCTGCTGGATGAATTGTTCTGAATACGCAAAAAGGCCGTGTATCTTCTGCGATACACGGCCTTTTATATAAGTGACAGCCTCAGTTCTTCTTTTCAGCCTTCTTGGCAGCCTTCGCCTTCGCCTTGGCCTCCTCAGCCTTTCTGGCCTTCTCCTTGGCAGCCTCAGCGGCAGTCTCGTTGGTGGACAGAGCCCACTTGCAGAACTCGATACGAACCTGGTCAGCGCTGGTCTCCATAACGAACTTGTCGTCCTTTACGTCAACGACCTTGCCGACGATGCCGCCGATGGTGGTGACCTTGTCGCCAACCTTCAGGGCAGAACGCATTTCCTCGGCTTCTTTCTTACGCTTGTTCTCAGGACGGATCATGATGAAGTACATCACGGCAAACATAACAGCACACAGAATCAGGGTGCTCATCAGGCCGGCGGTGCCGTCAGCGGTTTCAGTCAGAAAATAGTACATTGGAAAAACTCCTTCGTGTGTAGTAATCCTGTTTATTATATCATTGATTGGTCAAATTGCAAGAGCGATTTAGATTCTTCTGGACAGTTTTTCGGAATATTCACTGCGGAACTGGGCAAACCGGCCCTCGTCCAGTGCCAGACGGATCAGTTCCATCAGCTTATTGTAGAAATACAGGTTATGCATAACGCAAAGCCGCATAGCCAGCATCTCCTCTGCCACGAACAGGTGCCGGATATAGGCCCGGGAGTACCGGCGGCACACGGGGCAGTCGCAGTGGGGGTCAATGGGGCTTTCGTCCAGCTGGTACTTGGCGTTTTTCAGGTTGATGGCACCCTCCCAGGTGAAGAGCCGGGCATGGCGGGCATTTCGGGCGGGCATAACGCAGTCGAAGAAGTCCACACCACGGGCCACAGCCTCAATGATGTTGGTGGGGGTGCCCACGCCCATCAGGTAGCGAGTCTTGTCCTTGGGCATATGGGGCTCCACGGCCTCGATGATGTCGTACATCTCCTCGGCGGTCTCACCTACCGCCAGGCCGCCGATGGCGTAGCCGGGCAGGTCCAGGTCCGCAATGCGCTTCATGTGGTCTACCCGGATATCGGCATAGGTGCCGCCCTGGTTGATGCCCCACAGCATCTGGTGGGGATTGACGGTGTCCGGCAGGCTGTTCAGCCGGGCGTTTTCCGCCTTGCACCGCACCAGCCAGCGATAGGTACGGTCCACACTTTTCTGGACATAGTCCCGGGGAGAGGGATTTTCAATGCACTCGTCAAAGGCCATGCAGATATCGCTTCCCAGATTGGACTGAATCTGCATACTCTCCTCGGGGCCCATGAAAATCTTATGACCGTCGATGTGGGAGGCGAAGTACACGCCCTCCTCCTTGATTTTTCGCAGGGAGGCCAGGGAGAATACCTGGAATCCGCCGGAGTCGGTGAGAATGGGACCGTCCCAGGTCATAAACTTGTGTAGGCCGCCCATCTGCCGCACCACCTTATCCGTGGGGCGCAGGTGCAGGTGGTAGGTATTGCTCAACTCCACCTGGCAGCCGATGTCCTTCAGGTCCTTGGCGCTGAGGGCGCCCTTGATGGCACCCAGGGTGCCCACATTCATAAATACAGGGGTCTGGACTGTGCCATGGGCGCAGGTAAATTCGCCCCGGCGGGCGGCGCCTTCCGTTTTCTTTAGTTCAAACATAGGTTACCTCACTTATTTGGATTGTAGATGATGTAATCTCTTGTGGTTTCCACGGTATTGTACCGGGTCTCAAAGTGGCCTTCTTTGAAAAACCGGAAGCCGCATTTTTCAATGACCCGGCGGGACTGGCTATTCCAGAGGAAATGGGAGCAGATCAGCCAGTCATAGCCAAGGGTATGGAAGCAGTAGTCAATAACGGCCTTGACCGCCTCCGGCATTAACCCCCGGCCCCAGTAGGCCTTGCTGAGGACATAGTCGATTCCCCAGCCCTGGGTCCCCTGGGCTTCCTCCGAAATGTGCTCCCGCTCTTCCAGGCCCAGAGAGCCAATGACCTTGCCGTTTTCCTTCAGCTCCAGAGCCAAAACCTTTTTCCTCTGAATAAATCGCTCCAAAATGGTCTGGGATTCCTCCCGGGATTTGTGGGGTGTCCAGCCGGCCATCTGGCCCACGCCGTCCACTCTGGCATATTCATAAAAATCTTACAAATCCGTCTCCCGCCAGGGTCGCAGAAGCAGCAGGGCGTTTCAATCCGGATGTTTGTCACATCAATAGGTGCAATCATGGTATCCTCCTTTGGGCCATGGCCCCTTCCTGAATAAGCTTGCAATCCCGTTCCGACAGGGGAAGAAACAGCTCTGTTTGCCCCCTGGCGTTCCACTTGCCTACCACCTTCCCCCGAAGAAGAATGGTGGGGAAAATGATACCGCCCAGGTTAAATACCTTGCCTAAATGCTCCGGCTCCAGAAACAGGCTTTCCTTCTTTTCGTAGCCCAGTATCAGCGGATCAAAGCCCGCCAGAAACAGGCACTCCGGCAGATCATCGTCATATTTAGGGGTACCCACGAAATAGTAGGTTTGACCATCCACCGTGCACCAATCCACAGGGAGCTTTTTCAGCCAGGCTTTAACCTGGGCGGCAGAAACCCGGAAGAAATACTGGGCATCATGGATGGTGGC
>CAZDFB010000111.1:0-4897 GCA_964504605.1 uncultured Oscillospiraceae bacterium
CGGACACGCTGTACAGCATCACTGTGTATGTCAAATCCGGCGCTTCCAAAGCCAGGGGGCTGGAACCGAAGACAAGCGACGGAACCGGATATGTCAGCTGGAGCTGGCATGTGGGCAGCAGCTGCACACCGGGAACTTATAAAATTGTGATTGCCAGCGAAAGCATGACCCGGATTCTGGAATATACCGTGACCGCCTGATATGGAAAAGTAATTTGTTCCCGGCAGCATCGGGCTCTGCCTCCCCATTTGAAAAACGGAAAAGCTTCTGCCGAAAATGGCAGAAGCTTTTTTGTTACGGCTCCAAAGCCAAATGATAGATGCTCCAGATATACATTTTCCCATCGGGGCCGGGATAGATGGTAACAAAGTACAGGTTTTCCGGATACCGAAGGAGAAAATGGTTTTCGTCAACAGCGTGATATTCACATTCCGGCGTAAGTTCATCCGCTGCGGGAGGATTCAAAAAGCCGAATTCAAACATATTTCGCCACTGCTCCTGTGTAAAGGGGACGGCTGTCCAGTTTTCGATCCAGTCAATCTCCGCATTTTCCTGTCCTGCAGCTGTAATTGTATGGGAATATGTGTTGTAGTCCTTCTCGATTTCTTCATATACGCCCTCCGGGGTAAATCGATAACGAACGGTGCTGCCAGTACCCGGATAGAAAGAGCTTGAAGGTGACATATAGCAGACTGCATCCACAATATAGTCGGTATTCATTTCCGGTAGCTGAATCAAGGGTTCAGCCGTAACGGGGTTCGCAGCACATCCGATACATACGATTACGCAGACAAGTGCGGCAAGCACACGGCTCCGGAGCCCGGGGGCACGCCAGCTCAGAATATTCCGGATCCGTCGTTTGATATCCGATTCTCCGAAGAAGACGGGGTTTACAGCGTCCATTTTTCCGGCTCCCGCGGCAGACAGAAGCGCCGTACTGTAGCCCTTTCCGTCGGTGGCGCCCCGGCTGAGAACCGCCTCGTCACAGCTCATTTCCATGTCACGGGTCATAAGCCGGAAGGCCAGCCAGCAAAGCGGATTAAACCAGTGAACCGCCAGCAGCAGAAAGGCAAAGCATTTTATAAGATGGTCTCCACGCTTGAGATGGTGCCGCTCATGGCCCAGCACACAGGCCAGTGTTCCCTCCTCCAGATTGAATGGAATATAGATTTTGGGACAGAGGATTCCGAAGATGAACGGCGATGCCGCTGCCTCAGACTGCCAGATGTTCCCCTCCAGCCGAATGGCGGACGCGAGTCTTCTTTTCAGGCGGAAGCTCTGGAAACCGCCCCAAAGTACTATGACCACCATCCCGGTGAACCAGAGCAGTGCCCCAATATGAATCCAGACTTGCAGGGGATTCACGCTGTATTGGGGCGTTGCCTCGGGCAGAAAGCCGGACAGAGCAGAATTGAGATAGGAAAAACCCATGGTGATCTCCGGTTTTGCTGCAAGACCGATGTCCGCAGGGATAAAGGTTAGTGTGCCGGGGTTTGCCAGAGCCTTATCCATATCAAACAGGCCCAGATTGAAAATGCTGAGGGCCGAGGAAAAGGACAGGCCACAGCACAGCCGGAATCCGGCAACGGCCCAGAGGGCATAGGCAAATTTTTTCGGTGCCTTTCTCAAAATCAGCCGGAACAGAAGCACTGCCAGAATCACATAGCTTCCTGTGATTGACAGATTCAGAACGGAAAGAAACAGGTCATCCATTATTGGCCCTCCTTATGTGCGTCAATGAGCGCCTTCAGCTCAGCTGCCTCCCCGGGAGAAAGGGTCTTCCCGCCCAAAAAGGATACGAGAAATTTCGGAAGGCTCCCCTCAAAGGCCTGGTCCACGATCCGTTCACTTTCGTAGCTTCGGACGGTTTCCCTGGGAATCCGGGAGGTTACAACGCTTTTATCATTGCGGGCAAACCCCTTGTCGCAGAGCTTTTTCAGCATGGTGTAGGTGGTGGATTTCTTCCATCCGAATTGGTCTGCGCAAAGGGTCACCAGCCGGCTGGAGGAAAGGGGCTCATGGCTCCAAATTATGTTCATAAAACGAAAATCGCTTTCACAGAGCTTTAAATCATCCATGGATATCCCTCCCTTGGTCTATTGTTATAGACCTTTTTCTTTAGTCTATAATAATAGACCATATTTGTCAAGCTATTTTTCTCCCGGATTGTTTCTTTACAAGCTGCGGGGGCGTGTGCTATAATCTGCCCAGCGAGCCAAATTTTGAAATGAACGGAGTCGAAAGAATATGCCTCATTTCTATGACAGCGACGAATTTATTGAAAAATTTACCTATACCGGCAATGATCTCGGTGCTTCCTGGAGCCCGGAGCACACAGTTTTCCGGGTTTGGGCACCCACTGCCCGGGCGGTATCTGTGCTTCTCTATTCCAGCGGGGATCCCAATGCCCAGGATCAGCCCGCTTCCATTCCCATGGAGCAGGATGTAAACGGCACCTGGCGCGGTGTTTGCCCCGGGGATTTGAACGGCGTGTACTATACCTATCAGCTTTCCCTGGAGGATAGGCAGGTTTGCGCCTGCGACCCCTACGCAAGAGCGGTGGGCGTGAATGGTCAGCGGGCCATGGTCATCGATCTTGCCGGAACCAACCCTGCCGGATGGGAAACCGATCAGGATCCCAACGGCGGCATTCCCCTGACGGACGCGGTAATATATGAAGCTCACATCCGGGATTTGACCATGGATCCCGATTCCGGTATTCAGAACAAGGGCAAATATCTGGGTCTTATTGAAGCGGGAACAAAAACTCCCTCCGGGTGCCCCACAGGACTTGACCACATGAAGGCCCTGGGCATCACCCATCTGCATATTCTGCCCATGAATGATTTCGGCTTCACGGACGAAAGCCTACCGGATCCTCAGTACAATTGGGGCTATGACCCGGTAAACTTCAATGTCCCGGAGGGTTCCTATTCCACAGCCCCCCGCACAGGTGCCGTCCGTGTTCAGGAAGTGAAGCAGATGGTCAAGGGCCTCCACGACAACGGCATCAGCGTTGTTATGGATGTGGTATACAACCACGTTTATGACGCGGAAAGCTTCTGCTTCAACCGGATCGTTCCCATGTATTTCAGCCGCCAAAAAGCGGACGGCAGCCTGATGAACGATGCCTGCTGCGGAAACGACACTGCTTCCGAACGGGTCATGGTCCGCAAATTCATTGTGGATTCCGTAAAATACTGGGCAGATGAATACCATATTGACGGTTTCCGTTTTGATCTTGTAGGGCTGATTGATACGAAAACCATTAACCAGGTGATGGATACCGTTCACCGGGATCATCCCAACGTGATCTTCTACGGTGAGGGCTGGGATATGTACTCCGGCCCCCAGGCTCTTCACGAGAAGATGACCATTCAGAAAAACAGCGCACTGGTTCCCGGCTTTGCCTTCTTCAATGATTCCATCCGGGATTTGCTTCGGGGCTCCGTCTTCTTCACAGAGCGCAAGGGCTTTGTTTCCGGCGGTGAGGTAGAGCTGGATGCGCTGGCTAACTGCTACCGGGGAGCACCCGACTGGGCATCCACGCCCTCTCAAAGTGTGAACTATGTCTCCTGCCATGACAACAATACCCTGTTTGACCGGATTGCCATTTCCACCCCGGGTCTTTCTCGGGCGAAGCGGATCCGCATGAATCATCTGGCGGCGGCCTTCTGCCTCACAGCCCGGGGTATTCCCTTCCTGCAGGCGGGTGAGGAGCTTCTCCGGACCAAGCCCAGGGGACGTGGCAAATATGACGAAAACTCCTACCGCGCGCCGGACAGCGTGAATGCAATCAAATGGTCCGATCTGAACAAGCGGGAATACCGGCAGTCCCTCGCCTTCTATCAGGGACTTTTGGCTCTGCGCAAGGCCTGCCCGCTGCTGCGGGAAAACAATTCCGAGGGGTACACCCGGCTGGAAACCGGTCGGAAGGATGCGGTGGCATTCCTGATTCAGGACCGGCTCTGCGCCGTTTTCAATCCGGGAATGGAGCCTCTTACCATGACCCTTCCCCAGGGTACCTGGGAAATTCTGGTCAAGGGCGCAAAGGCCGGCACCGTCTCTCTGGGACAGGCGAAGGGCAGCATTACCGTCGATGCCATTTCAGCGCTGATTCTGCGGCGTGTCTGACTACACCCAGCCCTCCTTCCTTAGCAAAATATATAAAAGAAAAATCCTTCAGTTGACATTTGCTGGCATTTTTACTATAATAAAGCCAGAGGATCCGTCTTTGACAGGTCCCGGAAGGAGGCCTATTTATGGAAAAGAAAATCATTACCATCAGCCGTGAGTTTGGCTCCGGCGGTCGTACCGTAGGTCGTCAGGTTGCGGAAAAGCTGGGAATTCCCTTCTACGACAAGGAGCTGGTGGATCAGATTGCCCTGGAATCCGGCTTTGCCCCCAAATTTGTAGAGGAAAATGGCGAGCACTCCCCCGGCAACAGCCTTTTTTCCTATGCGTTTGCGCCTCAGGGCGTTCCCGGTGTTATGAACGGTTTGTCCACTGCGGATTTTCTCTGGAATATCCAGTGCAATGTTATTCTTCAGCTTGCTGATAAAGGCCCCTGCGTGATTGTAGGCCGGAATGCGGACTATATCCTCAAGGACCGGGAGGATGCCCTTCATGTTTTCGTCTGTGCGGAAGAAGCCTTCCGGGCAGAGCGAATCGTCCGGCTCTACGGTGAATCTGAGAAGAAGCCCGAAGCCCGCCTTGCGGAAAAGGATAAGCGCCGCCGGGTGAACTATCAGCATTACACCGGTCGCAGCTGGGGTCAGGCGCAGAACTACGATCTGTGCGTCAACACCTCCACCCTGGGCATTGATCAGGCCTCGGATATGATCGTTAATATCGTAAAAAATTCCAGATAATTAAGCGCAAAAGCGGCACCCTGAAA
>CAZDFB010000112.1:0-4851 GCA_964504605.1 uncultured Oscillospiraceae bacterium
GCTCCTCCCTGATGGGGGTGCTGTATATTCTGGATGAACCCTCCATCGGCCTGCACCAGCGGGATAACGATAAGCTGCTGGAGACGCTGAAGCATCTGCGGGATCTGGGCAATACCCTGATTGTGGTGGAGCACGATGAAGACACCATGCGGGCAGCAGACTTTATTGTGGATGTGGGCCCCGGCGCGGGCAGTCACGGCGGCGAAGTGGTGGCGGCGGGAACGTTGGAGGATATCCTGAAATGTCCCCGTTCCGTCACCGGACAGTATCTGTCCGGGGTCAAAAAAATCCCGGTACCCTCTGCCAGACGGCAGGGAAACGGGAAGACACTGCGGATTCTGTCCGCCAGTGAGAACAATTTGAAAAATGTGGATGTGGACATTCCGCTGGGAACCCTGACCTGCGTCACCGGAGTGTCCGGCTCGGGAAAGTCCAGCCTGGTCAACGAGGTGCTGAACAAGACCCTTCTGGGCAAGCTGAACCACGCCCGGACCCGGCCCGGAAAATGCGCCGGTGTGGAGGGAATCGAAAATCTGGATAAGGTCATCGACATTGACCAGAGCCCCATCGGGCGTACCCCCCGCAGCAATCCGGCTACCTATACGGGGCTGTTCAATGATATCCGGGACCTGTTCGCCTCCACAAATGACGCAAAAATCCGGGGCTATGGCCCGGGAAGATTCTCCTTCAATGTGAAGGGAGGCCGATGCGAGGCCTGCTCCGGCGATGGCCTGGTGAAAATCGAAATGCACTTCCTGGCGGATGTATACGTCCCCTGTGAAGTTTGTAAGGGAGCCCGGTATAACCGGGAAACCCTGGAGGTTCAATACAAGGGCAAGAACATTGCCCAGGTGCTGGATATGACTGCGGAGGAAGCGGTGGATTTCTTTGAGAATCTTCCCAAAATCCGCAGAAAAGCCCAGACGCTGGTGGAGGTGGGCCTGGGATATGTGAAGCTGGGTCAGTCCAGCACCACCCTATCCGGCGGCGAAGCCCAGCGGGTGAAGCTGGCAACGGAGTTGGCCCGGGCCTCCACGGGTAAAACCATCTATATTCTGGACGAGCCCACCACCGGTCTCCACGCCGCGGATGTGCACAAGCTCATCGAGGTGCTGCAGGAACTGGTGAACGGCGGAAATACGGTGCTGGTCATCGAGCACAATCTGGACGTTATCAAAACGGCGGACTACCTCATAGATTTGGGCCCGGAGGGCGGCAGCGGAGGCGGTCATGTGGTGGCCTGCGGAACCCCGGAAGCAGTGGCGCAGGTGCCGGAAAGCTATACCGGTCGGTATTTGAAAGCGTACCTGGATGTATAAAAATCCGGCCTGAATATTCAGGCGGGTGCCGGTTGCCAATAATTACTTTTGCAAGAGGGATGCACCCCCAAAGCCTTCCCCGTAATAGAAGGGGAACGGACACCCGGGGACGGGTGTCCCTACAGGCAAAAACTCAGCTGCAGAGGATACAGTAGGGACACCGCTCCGCGGTGTCCGGCAGCGCTTCGGAAACGGAAGGAGACCCGTTTCTCCGCACAAAGACCATTTTCCTGTTCCCACTCCGCATCAGTTATGAATTTGCGATGTTTAACATACGGAAACCGGCCTGAATATTCAGGCCGGTGGAATCAGTTAACTTTTTGAATTTCATAGTCGGTGATGGGCAGACAGCCGGACAGCTCAATCAGGCTGTGATCCCGTTCTCCGGCGTAATCCACCCGGAAAATCCGGGAGCGGACCATGGAATCCTGGTTCTGGCGAAGGGCCAGAGTCATGGTTAGCCGGGCCCCGCGTCCCTCAGGCTGATCCAGAAGCACAGTTCCGCCGTGCTGGGCGGCAACGGAGCGGATCAGAACCATTCCCAATCCGATGCCATAGCGACCATCCTCAATCGAACTCTGGCGCAGGTAGCGGCTGTAGACGTTGGGCAGAATGCTGGGGGCGATGCCCTCGCCGCTGTCCTGCACAGTCAGCCGCAGCAGAGAGCCGGTTCGGGTCAGGCTGGCTTCGATGGTTCCTCCGGGACTCGTAAATTTCAGCGCGTTGGAGAGAATGTTCAAAATGGCCCGCTCCAGCCGCTCACTGTCGATGAGACAGTAAAGGGGCTGGTCGTAATTGGTAAAATGGAGGGAAATGCCGGTGTGACCGATTAAATCCCGGTTTTTGTCGAAAAGCTCGGCAAGAAACACGGTCAGATTCAGCGTCTCCATTTGGGTACCGGCGCCGGCTGCATAGCGGGAGGCATCGGACATATTGCCCACCACCCGCAGAATTTGAAACAGCCCCCGGTTCAGCCGGGCAGCCTGCTCCTGCGCATTGGAATCGGCAGAGCCTGTCAGGGGGAACAGACGGTCAGCGGAAGCCATAATGTTGGCAAGAGGATCCCGCAACTCCCGGGCAGCCAGAGCAAGGGCCCGGAGCTCAGCCTGGTCGCCGTCCTGGTCCAGCAGGAAGACATCCATTTCACCAATCCGGTTGACGCAGGCACCGCAGCTGTGACCGGACAGGCTCAGCGTCAGGTACAGACAGCCGCCCTGAAATTCCAGATATTCGGTTTTTCCGGTCAGCAGCAGCTCCCGGATATCCGTATCCGGTGCAAGGGAATAGCCCTGGGCTGCCTGATTGATTTTCACGATCCGGTTGTTTTGTACACAGAACCCGGGGCGGACCATTAAATCCAGCAATCCCAGGGTATCCTTCGATTGATCCATGACGCTCCTCCTCATGGTGCTATCTTGCGCAGAATGCAGACAAAATCTCAATAAACAATTCGACAACACTCGACCCTGTCCTTATTCTAGCGAAAAAAGAAAGAAATAGCAAGGGAAATAAACAAAGAGGTGAAAAATATGTCGATTCACGATGGTCACCGCCAGCGCCTGCGGGAACGGTTCCGCAACGAAGGGCTGGATAATTTCAGCGATGTGCAGGTGCTGGAGCTTCTGCTGTTTTACGCGATTCCAAGGCAGGATACCAATCCCATAGCCCATGCGCTGCTTGCCCATTTTGGAAGTCTTTCCCAGGTCCTTGACGCGCCTGTGGAAGATCTGGCGAAAATCCCCGGAATGGGTCAGAACGCGGCAACGCTTCTGAGCCTTACCACAGCCGTGGGGCGGTACTATCAGGTGAACCGGGCGATGAATGTGGAAATTTTGCGGACCCTGAATGAATGCGGCGAATATCTGCTGCCCTTTTTCTACGGTCGCAGAAACGAGACGGTGTTTCTTCTATGCCTGGACGCAAAATGCAAGGTTCTCTGCTGCAAGGAGATCGGAGAGGGCAGCGTCAATTCGGCGGCAGTTCCCATCCGGCGGATTGTGGAGACGGCACTGGGAGCCAACGCTACCTCCGTAATCCTGGCCCATAATCATCCTAGCGGGATCGCGGTCCCCTCCGGGGAGGATATACAGACCAGCCGGAAGGTTGCGGCGGCTCTGAGCACGGTGGAGATTCAGCTGGTGGATCACATTGTGGTGGCGGACGATGAATTTGTCTCCATGGCGCAGTCCGGTCATCAGTTCAACGATATTGTCTTCTATTGAGGGAACGGCTATGGATCATTTTAAACTGGTTTCTTCCTATAAGCCCTCCGGCGATCAGCCGGAGGCCATAACAGGCCTGGTCAACGGTGTCAACTGGGGTCTGCGGGAGCAAACCCTTCTGGGTGTTACCGGCTCCGGAAAGACCTTTACCATGGCATCGGTTATTGAAAAGCTCAACAGGCCAACACTGGTCTTAGCCCATAATAAGACGCTGGCGGCCCAGTTGTGCAGCGAATTCCGGGAATTTTTCCCGGATAACGCCGTGGAATACTTCATTTCCTATTACGATTACTACCAGCCCGAGGCCTATATCGCCCATACGGACACCTATATTGAGAAGGATGCCTCTGTCAATGAGGAAATCGACCGGCTGCGTCACAGCGCCACCTCGGCCCTGTTTGAGCGGCGGGATGTAATCGTAGTGTCCTCCGTCAGCTGCCTGTATGGCCTGGGTGACCCCATTGATTATAAGTCCATGGTTATCTCCCTGCGGATTGGGCAGGAGTATCCGCTGGACGATGTTTTGAAAAAGCTGACAGAAATCCGCTATGAACGCAATGATCTGGATTTTTCCAGAAATAAGTTCCGACTTCGGGGAGATACCCTGGAAATTTACCCCGCTTACTGGTCCGGAAAGGCCATTCGGGTGGAATTTTTTGGAGATGAGGTGGACCGGATCAGCGAGATTAACGCGGTTTCCGGCATGGCGGAGCGGTTCCTCGATCATGTAGCCATCTATCCTGCCTCACATTACGTTGCGTCCAGGGAAAAGCTCCACCGGGCTATGCTGGATATCCAGCGGGAATGCGATGAGCAGGTTGCCTTCTTCCGGGCCCAGAATAAGCTGATTGAAGCCCAGCGTATCGCCCAGCGGACGGCCTACGATCTGGAAATGCTGACGGAAATTGGCTTCTGCAACGGTATTGAGAACTATTCCCGGGTAATTCAGGGGCGGGCACCGGGCACACCGCCTACCACCCTGCTGGATTATTTCCCGGAAGACTTTCTTATGTTCATTGATGAGAGCCATGTGACGTTGCCTCAATGCCGGGCTATGTACGCCGGAGACCGGAGCCGGAAGGATGCTCTGGTGAATTACGGCTTCCGGCTTCCCTCGGCCTATGACAACCGGCCTTTGAATTTTAAGGAATTTGACGAAAAAATCAATCAGGTAATCTACGTTTCCGCAACCCCTGCTGAGTACGAGCGCACCCGTTCCGGTCAGACGGTGGAGCAGGTGATCCGACCCACGGGTCTGCTGGACCCGGAGGTGGAGGTCCGGCCCATTGACGGTCAGATCGACGACCTGA
>CAZDFB010000113.1:0-4720 GCA_964504605.1 uncultured Oscillospiraceae bacterium
TGTCGCCGTTTTTCAGCTTGGCATCGATGTTGGCAATGCGGTTGTTGACCTTTGCCCCAATCATGGCATTGCCGACACCGGAATGGATGGCGTAGGCAAAGTCGATGGGCGTGGAGCCGGCGGGAAGGCTGACAATCCGGCCCTTGGGCGTGAAGACGAAAACCTCGTCGTCAAACATATCCACCTTCAGAGACTGGATGTATTCATCGGCATCGGAATCCTGCTGATTTTCCAGCAGACGGCGGACCCATTCAAAGTCCTTTTCGGAGCCGCTGCCGGTGCCCTGCTTGTATTTCCAGTGGGCGGCGATGCCGTATTCCGCGGTTTCGTGCATATCCCAGGTGCGGATCTGGACCTCAAAGGGGACACCCTGCTTGCCGATGACGGTGGTATGCAGGGACTGGTACATATTGGGCTTGGGGGTGGAGATGTAATCCTTGAACCGTCCGGGAACCAGGTTGAAAAGGTCGTGGACATGGCCCAGAACGTTATAGCAGTCGGGAATGGTGTCCACAATAACCCGGAAGGCGTAAATATCATAGAGCTCATCGATGCGCTTGCCCTGGGACTGCATTTTCCGGTAGATGGAGTAGACGTGCTTGATCCGACCGTAGGTGGTGTTGCGGATGCCCATGGCGGTGAGCCGCTCGGTGATCTTATCCTGAATGGTGCGCATGAAGGCCTCGTCCTGCTCTTTGTGGGATTCCAGGTAGGCCATGATCTCGTCGTATTCCCGGGGGGCCAGGTAGCGCAGGGAGGTATCCTCCAGCTCCCACTTGATCTTCTGCATACCAAGCCGGTGCGCCAGGGGAGCGTAGATGTCCATGGTCTCCCGGCATTTTTTGATCTGCTTTTCCGGAGTCTGGTACTGCATGGTGCGCATATTGTGGAGCCGGTCCGCAATCTTGATCAGCACCACCCGGATATCCTTGGACATAGCCATGAACATCTTGCGCAGATTTTCCATCTCTGCCTGCTCGGAGCTGGAGAAATTCGCCCGGGTCAGCTTGGTAACGCCCTCCACCAGCTCCGCTACGGTGTGACCGAAGAGCTTTTCAATGTCCTCGTGGCTGGCATCGGTATCTTCGATGCAGTCGTGGAGCAGGGCGCCCAGAATGGCATCGATATCCAGACCCATTTCGCAGACGATCTCTGCCACAGCCAGGGGGTGGATGATGTAGGGGGAGCCGTCCTTGCGCTTTTGCTGCTTGTGCTTGGCGTCGGCATAGTCCACGGCCCGGTCAATCAGCTCCATGTCCGCGCCGGGCATCCGGTTTTGAATTGCTGCCTTCATGGAGGCGTAGTGTTCAGAAAAGGTTTCCATATAGCTCAGCTCTCTTTCGCCCGCAGCAGCTGCTGCAGTGTCTGACTTTCGTTAAGATCCGCTTTTTCCTGCCCCGGGGTCAGGCGGATTGAAATATATTTGTGCATTCGCTGGGATTGCAGCAGGCCCACATCGTGGAAGATATCCAGACAGGTCATCAGCTGCCCCAGACTTAAGGGGAGGCCCGACCAGCGCACGATTTTGCGGCACAGGCACATGGGGTCTTCTTCCACCGTGGGGTTGGCAGCGGCGGCAAGATAGCGCCATACCATAGCCAGGGTGGCCCGGCTGGGGGCCAGACCGGCAGCGGCCTCGGCTGTCAGGCTTCCGCTGCGCAGGGCCCGGTAGGCACCGGCATCCGGGCTGCAGGCGGCAGCACAGCTGGGGCGGATGTCCAGAACATTCATCTGGACCGCCCGCTCACCCCGGTGCTCGTTGACCTGGGGCGTGAATGCCACATCCACCACGTCTCCGGGCTGGATGGATACGCTTTCGGGGGTGGCGGAGAAATAAATAGCTCCCAGAAGGTGACTGCCCCGGCGCAGACGCAGGCGCATATGCCGCCCGCCGCCTACCGGTGTAATCCGGTCGATGGTCAGCCCGGTCATGGCAAGCACCGGCTTGGGACAGCCGTTGCCGCAGGGCTCCAGGGCGGACAGGGACTCGATGTTGGGAATGGTCATGAGCTCAGGCGGGATGGCGCAGTCCACATCCAGCGTGGTCCGGGGGGTGTCGTCGGAATAAAAGCCCGCGGCGATGGAACAAATTTGTTTGCGGAATTCGGGAATATTGCTCCGGCTGATGGTAAAGCCTGCCGCCAGCTCGTGACCGCCGTAGCTTTCCAGCAGAGGGGCCAGGGCGGTCAGGGAGGTAAACAGGTTGAAGCCGCCGTAGCTCCGGGAGCTGGCCTTGCCGTGCTCCCCGTCCAGGCAGATCAGAAAGGCCGGGCAGGAGTATTCCTCGGCAATCCGGCTGGCAACGATGCCGACCACGCCCTGATGCCAGTGCTCGTCCGCCAGGACGATGGCCTCCGGCGTAGAGCCGCTGGGGAGCATGGAGACTGCCTGCTGATAGATTTCGGATTCCACCGACTGCCGCTGCCGGTTCAGGTCGCAAAGCGCCCGGGCCAGCTCGCCGGCCCGCGCCGGATCCTCTGTCAGAAAAAGCTCCACGGCAAGGTCAATTTGACCCATGCGGCCTGCGGCGTTGATCCGGGGTGCCAGCATGAAGCCGATGGAGGAGGCACTGACGGATTCCGGGGCACAGCCGCTTTCCGCCATCAGGGCCGCAATGCCCGGACGTTTGGTGTGCTGCAGGGAAGCCAGGCCCCGGGATACGAATGCCCGGTTCTCCCCCTGCAGGGGCATTACGTCTGCAACGGTTCCGAGGCAGACCATGTCCGCGTACTGGGAGAGGACCTCCTCCTGGCTGCCGCACAGGGCCGATGCCAGCTTGAAGGCCACGCCGACACCGGAAAGATTCCGGTGGGGGTAGCCGCAGTCAGGCCGGTGGGGGTCCACCACGGCGACGGCCTGGGGCAGAGCGTCCTTGCATTCATGGTGGTCGGTGATGACCAGGTCCATGCCCAGCTGGGTGCACAGCAGGGCCTCACTGACGGCGGTAATGCCGCAGTCAACGGTAATAATCAGCTTTACGCCCTCGGCGGCAAGCTGGCGCAGGGCGATGGGGTTCAGGCCGTAGCCCTCCTCCAGCCGCCCGGGAATGTAGCTGACCACATCGCTTCCGTGGCGGCGCAGGAAATCCGTCAGCAGGCAGGTGGCGGTAATGCCGTCCACGTCATAGTCACCGAATACGGCGATTTTTTCGCCCCGGGCCATGGCAAGTCCCACACGCCCGGCGGCAAGATCCATATCCTTCATCAAAAAGGGGTCGGGCAGGGAAACGTCACAGTCTAAGTAATGGTGGGCACCGGCAGCGTTTTCAATGCCGCGGGAGGCCAGAACCATGGCGGTCAGGGGCGCGTAGCCCGCTCCCACCAGAGCATTGACCGCCGCCGGGTCAGGCTGGGCAATATTCCAGATTCCATATTTCAATTCGATCCACATCCAATTATAACATTTTCTCTCTATTATATCAAAAGTATACCCATTGTACAATAGTTTGTTGAAAAAAACCGACCGGATGCCGAGCGGGTATTTTGCGGAAAAATATTAAAAAACCTATTGACAATTGAAACAGGGTGTGCTAAAATATCCAGGTAATAAAGAAGGCTGAACATCCGCCTCACCGTAAGCCACGGGCAAAACGGTCAATATTCCACTTTTTCCAACAGGGACACTGTGTGAGTATGCGGATGCTTGGCATCCGCTTTTTTGTTTGTTTTTTGGAGGTGCTTACCATCGCTAAGTTAGATCATCAGCTCAATGAGGAGATTCGCGACAAGGAGCTTCGCATCATCGGTTCTGACGGTGCCCAGCTGGGCATTATGTCCGCTGCCCAGGCCAACGCTTTGGCTGAGGAACAGGGTCTGGACCTGGTGAAGATCTCTCCCAATGCCACACCGCCTGTCTGCAAAATCATGGACTATTCCAAATTCTGCTACGACCAGAAGAAGCGGGAGAAGGATGCCAAGAAGAATCAGAAGGTTGTGGAGATCAAGGAGATCCGCATGAGCCCCAGCATCGACACCAATGACTTCAATACCAAGGTCAAGGCTGCCCAGAAGTTCCTGGCAGACGGCAACCGGGTGAAGGTCAGTGTCCGCTTCCGGGGCCGTGAGATGGCTCACACCAATCTGGGTGAGAAGCTGCTCATGGATTTCGCCCAGAGCTGTGCTGAGATCGCCGGCATGGAGAAAAACCCCAAGCTGGAAGGCCGCTTTATGGCGATGTTCCTGACCCCCAAGAACAGCAAGTAAGAATACAAAAGATACGGAAGGAGAACCTACCATGCCCAAGCTGAAAACCCATAGCGGTGCTAAGAAAAGATTCAACCTGACCGCCAGCGGTAAGGTTAAGAGAGCTCACGCTTACAAGAGCCACATCCTCACCAAGAAGACCACCAAGCGTACCCGTCATCTGCGCGAGACCGGCTATGCTGACCAGACCAATGTCAGCGCCATCAAGAAGATGATTCCGTACAAATAAGGCAGATTAGGAGGATACAGAAATGGCAAGAGTTAAAGGCGCGATGATGACGCGCAAGAGAAGAAATGCTACCCTGAAGCTGGCCAAGGGCTACTGGGGTTCCAAGTCCAAGCACTTCAAGATGGCCAAGCAGGCTGTCATGAAGTCCGGCAACTACGCTTTCGCCGGCCGTAAGATGAAGAAGCGCGACTTCCGTCGCCTGTGGATCACCCGTATCAGCGCTGCTGTCGCTCCCTACGGCCTGAACTACTCCACCTTCATGAACGGTGTGAAGAAGGCTGGCATCGAG
>CAZDFB010000114.1:0-4573 GCA_964504605.1 uncultured Oscillospiraceae bacterium
GTAACACAGGTCGGTTTTTTCTATACATTTAAACCCTGCCAAAGTGAAAAAAGACTGCCCGAAGGGTTACCCCCGGGCAGTCGTGGTATCCATTCTGTGGGTTTCCGGCTTTTCGCTGCCGGAATCAGGGGACTCAGACCAGATATTCGAAGCCCAGCACCGCAATGCCCAGAATCACCAGAATCACGCCGGTGGCCCGGTTCAGTGTTTTGGGCTCAGCTTTGTTGGCAAAGCGGGCGGCGATCCGGGCCCACAGCAGCGTGAATACCATGCACAGCACCAGAACAACCCAGTTGGGTGCACCGTCAATGGCAAAGTGGCTCAGGGAGCCGGTGAGTGCGGTGAAAGTCATAATAAACACGCTGGTGCCTACGGCGGTCTTCAGCTCGTAGCCAAGCACGGAGGTCAGAATCAGCAGCATCATCATACCGCCGCCGGCACCGATAAAGCCGCAGATAAAGCCGATCAGGCAGCCGCAGAGAATGGACTGGACGATCCGCTTCCTGGGGCTTACGGCAGCCATGGCTTCCTTGGTGGTCATAACCGGGCGCACAATGAACTTAACGCCCAGGATCATGGTCATGAACACGGAGAAGCTGCCCATGGTGGTGCTGGGCACCAGGCTGGAGATGTAGCTGCCAACCATGGTGAAAAGCAGAACGCTGACCATCATGACCAGACCGTTTTTGATATCCAGATTTTTATTGCGACCGTATTCGTAGGCGCTGTAGGCGCTGGCAAGCACGTCCGAGGCCAGGGCGATACCCACGGCTGCATAGGCATCCATGCCCAGAAAGGCCACCAGCATGGGGGTAATCACGGCGGCGGCGCTCATGCCCGCAAAGCCGGTGCCCAGTCCGGCACCCATGCCGGCAAAAAAGCAGACGAGAACCGTAATCAGAATTTTTTCCATAATTATTCCTCCATTTTTTCAATATTCCGGCCGACTGTGTCCATAATTCCCCGCCAGAGGGAAAATTCCTCCGGGGTCACACCGGCGAAAATTTTCGTAAAATAGTGCTGCTGGGCGGTCCGGCCCTCCTGCGCCGGGGCCAGTGCCTCTTCGGTCAGCGCCAGGTGGACGGTTCGCCGGTCTCCGGCGCTGAGCTTCCGCGTCAGCAGCCCCCGCTCCTCAAGAGAGCTGACAGCCAGGGAAACGTGGCTTTTGGCAATGCCCCGGTGGGAGACGATATCCGCCGCCCGGTCCAGCTCCGGATTGTTGAACAGGAAAAGGAGCACATCCAGCTCGTTGCGGGTCAGTGCCCATTTCGCGCAAACCGGCTCCAGAGCCCGGCTGTAGGCTTTTTTTGCCCGAAGCAGGGCGTCGAAGAATTGAAATTCCATAATGTGCCTCACGATCGTTCGTTTTTGAACAGTTTGAAGTATAGCACGACCTTATGGCTCTGTCAATAGGGATAGAAAATTTTTGCAAAAAGAAAGGCCTCCCTGTCGGGAGGCCTCCGTGGAACGCGGAAGGGCAAAAATCTATGATTATTGGTCTGTGAGGAATGCGACGGAAAAGCAGACCCTTTTGCGCAGGAACAGGAGTTCTTTGCTTTCCGACACACGCCCGGACACCGCCCCCGGGTGGAGCCTTCGCCATTCAGTCTTGCCAGGGCAGGGTGACAAGCCGGGGCACATGGCCCATTGCGGGAAGAATCCTGTCCATTAAAACCGCGGTGGACAGACGCAGCGAGGAGGTATTGACGCAGGGATGGCAGCCGATGGTCTCACCTGTCAGTACATCCCTGTCGATCAGAAGCTGGACCCGGTTTTCCCGGTCGTTCATCAGGCCCAGAACGCTTAAGGAGCCGGGCGTGATATCCAGCAGGGCTTCCATGTGCCCGGCGGAGGCAAAGCTCAGCCGGGAGGCGCCAATCTCCTTTGACAGGACGGAGGTTTTGAAAAGCTTGTCCCCCGGGGTCAGAAGCAGATAAAAGGCGGTGCACTGCCGGTTGCACAGCAGAAGATTTTTGCAGATTGTGGCACCCAAAAGCGTGTCGATAGCGGCGCAGGCCTCCATGGTCATGGCGGCCTCGTGATCCACCCGCTGATAGGTTACCCCCAGGCTGTCCAGAAAATCGTAGCAGCGGATCTCTTTTTCCAGGCGACCGGCGCAGTCAGCGGGCCGCCCTTGTGTCAGTTCCATGGGATATCCCTCCTTTTCGGCGTATTATACCACATCCCGGCAAAAAAGGAAATAAAAAAAGCCGCCCCACCGGGCGGTCCGCGGAAAAGTGAAATGACCCTTGACTGCAGCTTCCTGTCTGACTCAAGAAACTTTTTTCGCAGTCAAGGGTCATTTCTGTTCGGTCTTATTATCTAACATCCATGGTTACCTCCGTTTCTGTAGATTGAACGCTTAGCCATTCCGGTCCCGCTGCCATTCCCAATCACATTCTCATTTCTTATTTCCCTTGAGCGGGAATCTCTTCATGTGGGAATATCCTCTGACCGTTGACCCGTCCTGTCAACTCCTTCGGCGCCTGTCCATCCCGCGGTTTATCATCTGCTCGGAACAATCTGCATAAGCGTCTGCTTGTGCTGCTTGCCTTCTGCCCGGATGATGGTTTTTACTCATTACACGACTTCTTTACATACGCCCAGTTTATGGGTGCTTACTTCGGCTTTATTTCCTTTCCGCTTATGCACTTTATATCAACTGACCGCTGTGGATGCCGATGGGAGCGTCCGGATTCTCCGTTTCACCGGAGAATTATCCTTTGTACCTATAGTCTAGCACAGCTCTTTTTGAATTGCAAGCTGCAATATAGATAAAATGAATAAAAACGGCTTGTGCAAAACGGAAAAATCCGTTATAATCACGAAAAACGATTGACAATTCCTTCCCGGTTTTGCTATAATAAATATGTTGGGCTGCATAAGCCAAGGGCCGGGAGCTGACCGCCAACGATATAAAGAAAAAAGAAATGACCCCTGACACAACAACCGGTCAGGGGTCATTTCTGTTCAGTCTTGGTATCTAACATCTGTTGGTTAACCTCTCTTTCTGCGGGATGGGCCCAGCTTTTCGGTTTACATAAATTTGCGGTGATGAAGGGGTGAAAAGCCGGTACCTCAGGATTCTTTACCTGTACATTGGCATCACTCCCTTGTGCCTATATCATAACCGGAGGACGGGCTTTTTTCAAGATGGGATATTTCATAAGAAATAAGGCCCGGGTCCGTGCAAATGGGAGAAAAGGCTTTCGGCGCATTGACAGTGGCTTTGGACTGTGATAAACTGAAAATGTTGGGGTAGCGGGAACGCTGCCTTTTTTCTTTTGGAAACCAGTTGAAAAATGCCGTTTTTTCTGGTAATATGTACCCTATCAAAATTCACGCCTGTTTTTGGCTGAATCGGGAGAAGCATATGGAAAAGAAGTTTCTGCTTTCTGAGGGTGACCTGTCTGTTCCCTGCCTGCTGACCACGCCGGACTACGGCGAGGTGCGCCAGATCGTCCTGGGTGTCCACGGCTTTGGCGGCTCCATGTCCGATGAAATCCAGGTCGGAATCGCCGGCGAGATGAGCACCTTTGGCGCAGCGGTTTTCCGTTTTGATTTCCCCTCCCATGGGGAGAATCCCTGCCGGGAGCTGACATTGAAGGGCTGTGCGGCTTCCCTGCTGGCGGTGGCCCGGGAGGCCCGGCGGCAGTTTCCCCGGGTGGAGGATCTGTGCGTCTTTGCCAGCGGCTTCGGTGCCTATGTCACGCTGATCTGCCTGGATTCTCTGCAAGAGCTGCCCGGGACTTTGAAGCTGGTGGTGCAGACTCCCTCTGTGCGGATGGAGGAGACCCTGCTGGCTATGATGGGTATCAGCCGGGAGACCTTCTGGGCGCTGGACCGGTTCACCTTCCCGGCAAGGCCGGAGTTGGAGGTGACCTACAGCTTCTATGAGGAGCTACGGGATCATTCCGCCATGACAGCCCAGTCCATGCCCATGCTGATCCTGCATGGCGAGGCGGATGACTATATCCGTCTGTCGGATATTCAATATTTTCATTCCATCAATGAGCATTCCAAGCTGGTCATCATTCCCGGCACCAGTCACCGCTTCCTGGAGGCGGGAGCCTGGGACATGGTTCTGGACCTGACCCGGGACTGGTTCGCCTTTCAGCAGGTGCTGCTCAGCGACTGGGAGTGAGCAAAATATCCGGGCGTGCCGCTCTGGCACGCCCGGTTTATGGCCGGACCCTTCCGGCGGATGCTTTGGAGGAACCTATGGACAGAGAGATTTTGGAAAGCAGGCTGTCGCAGCTGCCGCTGTACAGCTACAGCTTTATTGACCCCCGGGAGCTGGAGTTTTCCCAGCGGATCCGGTGGGTATGTGAGCACGAGTGCCCGATGTATGGAAAAACCTGGGCCTGCCCCCCGGGTGTGGGCAGCGTGGAGGAATGCCGGGGCAAATGCGAAAGCTACCGTAATTGCCTGATGATCGCCACCATTACGGAGGTGCGGGATATTACGGATATCAATGAGACCCTGGCGACCCGGCCGGAGCACGAGGATGTAACCAACCAGGTGCGGGATATCCTGCGGGACCTGGGGGAGCGGCCCTATGTGCTGTCCACAG
>CAZDFB010000115.1:0-4570 GCA_964504605.1 uncultured Oscillospiraceae bacterium
CCTATGGCATGACCGATACCATGGGCCGTATGCACTCCGACGCTCAGTTCGCCGGCTCCTCCTCCGTCCCCGCCCACGTGGAAATGATGGGCTTCCTGGGCGCAGGTAACAACCCCATGGTCGGCATGACCGTTTCCGTGGCTGTTGCTGTTGAGGAATCTCTGAAGTAAGGTTTTTACCGCTAAAACCCTACAAATAGCAAACTTTTTAGACCTCCCGGTATAAAAGCCGGGAGGTCATTTTTTCGTCTATTGGGGCTTAATGCGCCCTAAAATCCACATAGAATCCACATTTTCCGAAAAAGTGGATGCTTGTAAGAGAAAAGGAGCTGCCACAAAGGCAGCTCCCAGTACAATTAGTAGGGATTGCAAGAGAAAGAGTAGGTCATTGTTCCCGTATAATCTCCCGCCAAAGAATATGAACCCATTGCTGTTCTAAAACTCTTGGTTAGAGTTCCTAAATATTCTAGTTCAGTATCGTAAAATGTAACAAGCGGTATGCTTGCGGTTACCTCAGCATCTTCTTCCAAATTGATTAGCACACAGCTACCTGTGTACTCGGGATTTAACATATTCGTCATTTCGATGTAACCGGATTCATTTAAGTTAGTTACATACACATCAACCTTATAGCCAGGTGCTATATTTGCATCAATAATGGTGACATCCTCGTCAACCGTCTGTGCAAAAAACAAATCCGAATAACTTTGCGTGCCTAAGTCAACTAAAGCAGGCATGGAAATGGTATACGAACTATAAACGCAGCAGCGAATTTCAGCTTCACCAGTACCCGCGCAAGTATCTTCCGTCGCAAAAACAGTAGGTACACAGGTAGCAAGCAGCGCAAGGGACAAGCAGATAGCAAGAATTTTCTTCATGTTACAGACCTTTCTTATGTGGAATTGATTTCTAATACGACTTCCCCGGTGTTCAACTGGCACAAATTGTCCAGAGTGAAGCATTCATAGACTAGACGACACTTGCCGTACACGCCCCGTCGCAAGGCTTGATTCAGCACAATTTCTGTTATGTGCTCGCCCGGTGCAAGGAAGTCAGATTGGTAGATTAGGGTATCGTCGGACAGATAGAGGGACAGCACAAAGTAACAGGCGTTTTGTTCTGGATTGTAAAAGTCAACGGTCTGTTGTAGCTGCCCGGATTTCATGGTTATTCCCGTCATGCCCGGTATTGTGATGGTGTTATCTTGCCGCTCTCCGGCAGGGGTAAAGTCTAGTGTATTTTTCGGCTGCGTAGTGTCCGTGGGTACTGTTCCCGCTCCCGTCCCGCAGCTACGGAGCAACAGGATAATTACCACAACCACCGCAAGCAGCACCACCCCGGCAATCCGTTTATCTAGCTTGTGTTCCACAAAGTAACCACCTTCCAAACAGTAAGATGGTCGAATTATACAGCGGATAGTGAGAGCAGAACAGGAAAAGTGGGTGTGTCATTTTTTGCGCCATTTTCGGATAGTAGAATCATCCCCGGCAAAGGTGGCATACTCACCGGACTTCACCCGCTCCTTGGTCGCATTGTCGTATTGGCAGTAGGGTGTTACAAGGTCTGGAATTTCCGTATGTAGGCGGTCACAGTTGACGCAGTAAAAACGCCTGAGATTAAATGGCAGCTTGCGCCCGGATTCATCCTTGATGTATCGGCGTTTGCTGTCCTTAATTATCATTTGCAGATCGCACACCGGGCAGCATATAGGGTGGTCACAATTCCGTATCTTTAGATATTGGATTTCCAACAGGTCAATGTAGGTATTTTGAATTATCCTGTTCAAACGGATTTCTTCACCTGTCTTTTTTTTCATTATGATATAGTAGTTACGGGCAATAATCATATCTCTGTTCCTTTCGCTTGGACAATGAATTTAGCGGGGGATGTCCCCGCTTTTTGCATAAGAAAACCGCCACAAAGCATATGCAGCCTGTGGCGGTGAATGGATATTATTTGCTATTTGCCTTACTCCGCAGACTTTCCGCAAGAGAGCGCAGGGCGGATATATCTTTCTCTGCTAAGCCGGACACATCAATTGTTTCTCTTGTGTCCAGCCCCAGTAAGTAGTCGGCACTTACATGGAAGATTTTTGCCAGTTTGGCAAGCACTTCCGGGGAGGGGCTGCGGGATTGCAATTCGTAGAATGATACAATAGATTTTGTGATACCCAATTGGGTCGCAAGCTGCTGTTGGGTCAAACCCGCTTGCTTTCTAAGTGTTTTCAATCTTAAACCAAAGTCCACTATTTTCACACTCCGTTCCACATATAGTATCCGTACATATGGTACTATTTTGGTGTTTTGAAGTACTAAAGTAGTTGATTATTTGGTTTGTGGGCGATATAATTAGCCTAACAGCCCATATAAATGCTTTTAATTTGGAGGATTTACCATGAACTCTAATAGCAAATTTAGCTTGTGGTCGTTGCTGTCCGGTGGTTCCTTCCTCTGCGGCTGCTACACCCTCTTTAAGGGAATTGACAAACTGACAAATTATGAGAACACAGATTACAGCAGTATAAACGCATATGTTGGTGGTGATGCCTATAATTACATTATCAACGGAACGCACGCAACCGCTTATTTTGTTTTAACAACGATGTTCGTACTAGCTGCCATTGGCTTGCTAATTGTTCACTACATTTCTAGACAATCCAAAACACAAGCTGAGCAACCCGTTGAAGAATTACCCGACATTTGAGGTGAGTACATATGGGAGAGCGATACCAAAGTCTTTTCCGCCTACCGGACAATCTCTACTTTGATGGAAGTCCTGTTATTGTTGCTGCAGGTGCATTACTCATAGATCGCAACGATGGGAGAGTTCTTGCGCAGCTAAAACTACAAAGCATTAGCCCTCTTTGTATTCGAGCCTGTAAAGTTGCCTTAACCGCCTATGAGCCTAACGGGTGTGTAGCCGAATCTATAAATGAGTTCCAATACTTAGATTTGAATGTCAATCGTGACGATTATTTCGGTCAAAAGATTCCAATTTACTTTCGGTCCACCTCCGTACGGGAATACACAGTTGCAGTTACCGAAGTAGTATTTACTAATGGAACAATATGGAGCAACCCGGTATCCGCATGGACACAACTGCCTACGCCGCATCCATTGGAGCAGAAATTACAGGATGCAGAAATGGTAAAGCAATACAGTATTGAGTGCGGAGGAAACACCAAAGTCATTCCGGAAAGAATAAATAGCTTGTGGTATTGTGCCTGTTCTTCTATAAATTGGGCTACCGAAGATATTTGCCATAAATGCCGGAGAAGCTACAAGAAACTTGTTTCCGCATTGGACGAAGATGCTCTGTCCAGCCATATGGAAATAAGGCATAGAAAAGAAGAAGCCGCACGAAGAAAGCAAGCTGCCATTGATGCCCAGAATGCCCGGAAGCGCAAGAAAATGTACAGGTTATTTGCTTGCTTGGCTACCGTGATTATCATTCTTATTATTGGCCTTACCGTCTATACACAGTATATTGACCCGGTCATACTTTCACCAATGCGGACATACGAGGAAGCCGGTACTCTGTTTTTATCCTCCGAGTATGAAACTGCACAAGAGTTATACCTATCCATTCCAGAATACAAAGATTCTACCAAAAAGGCCGAAGAGTGTGCGCAAGCGATATATGAGCGGGACTACCAATACGCCCTAAAGCTTTTCACCAATGGAGAATACGAATCTGCCAGAACACACTTTGAAGCACTTTCTGGATATTCCGATGCAGACAACTATATTGTAAAATGCAGCGAAGCATTGTTGGAAGAACAGTATCAATATGCCTTACCCTTAAGGGTTATCTCAAAACCCTCTCAACCCTTGAATGTCAAGTCTGGAATCAAGACAGGTTAATTTCCAGGTTAAAGCAGCAGGAAGCTTCTTTGGGAAAGCCTCGAAAAATAAGCAAGCCGGAAAAGGAGGTTTCTGGTGTGTTAGTTGTACTAGCCATAGGCTTTGCTGTAGGTATAATATTCTTATTATGGAATCCATTCCATTTTATTTCTAATAATAGCTTTCTTGATTTGATATGGACAGGCTTTCTTCATATGTGTTTCTCATTAATCGTCATTCCATTTTGTATAGTGATGTTATTTTACTGGCTGACCCGTTCGTACAAAAGTCCATCTTACAAAAAGGCTTTATTCCTATATGAAACCGCGTGCGAATTTGATGAACAACGAGTGAAACATGAATTACTTATGAAACAGGACCTGCAGCAGCAGATTGCCAGCATTAAATCAGAGCAGGAACGCACAAAGCAGGCATTAAATCAGATGTATTCTTTGTCTATCATCCACGCTAGTTATCATCATAATCTTGTTGCTGTCAGCAGTTTCTACGATTATTTTGACAAAGGAATCTGTACACGTCTGGAGGGAAGAGACGGCGCATATGCCTTTTACGAAGAAGACTTACGTTTTCAGCGCATTGAATCAAAATTAGATGTTATTATAACAAAATTAGATGAGATTGCCGCAAATCAGGTACACCTTGCATCGCTAATTTGTAAATGCTACTATATATTTGAGCCATTTTCCTGGAAAATGACAGCGAATATTT
>CAZDFB010000116.1:0-4542 GCA_964504605.1 uncultured Oscillospiraceae bacterium
CGAAAAAAGTTGGTTGGGTTGGGGCAGTGGGATTATCCCGATCAAGCCCCAATTCATTGGTTCGGCTGGTGGAAGAAAAACGGGAATAAGTTCCCGTTTTCCTAGAAATTCCCCACTTCTGCGGACTTCAGCTGAAGCTGGAGCTTGTCTGCGATGAGGGCAATAAATTCCGAATTGGTGGGCTTTCCCTTGGTGTTGGAAACCGTATAGCCGAAGAAGCGCTGGAGGGTATCCAGATCTCCTCTGTCCCATGCCACTTCGATGGCGTGTCTTATGGCTCGCTCCACCCGGCTGGGGGTGGTCTGGAAGGTCTTTGCCACTTGGGGATACAGCACCTTGGTGATGGCGTTGATAACATCCATGTCGTTGACGGCGATAATAATGGCCTCCCGCAGGTACTGGTAGCCCTTGATATGGGCGGGCACGCCAATTTCGTGAATGATGCCGGTGACCATGGCCTCAATGCTGGTGCGGCTGTCCCGGCGGGATGTTACACGGCGCAGATTGTCGCCGCCCCGCAGCTCCTCCAGCCGCTCCACCAGAGCGCCGATGTCGCAGGGCTTCAGCATTAAATAACGCACGCCCAGAGCGGCAGCGGCGGAGGATACGTAATCCGTTACAAAGGCCGATGTTGCCAGTGTCACCGGCTTGGGCTCCATGCCGGAAATGGCCCGCAGGACGCTGATGCCGTCCTGCTTGGCAAGCATCAGATCCAGAATCAATATTTCCGGTTTCTTTTCCAGGATCGACCGGATGGCTTGCTCTCCGTCACCAGCCGTACCGATAACCTGAAAACCGCCGGCACGCTGCAAAGCAGCATTCAGCCCGCCGCAAAATTCCTCGGAGCCGTCGGCAATAAAAATAGTTGTTGTGTGTTCCATAACTTCCTCTCCTGTCATGATAAAATTCTCCCCATGCTGCGGCCTCCCAGCCGCTGTGCGACAAGGAAAGCATAGCATAAAATGAGCGTTTTTGCAAGGAGAAACCGAAACAATCGCTCGTCAAAAGTGGACAATATTCGACTTTTTTACGAAAAATAAGAACTTTTCGACTTTATTCGACCAACGGGGCGAAAGCGGGAAGGAATTGGCGTTTCCTTTATTGACGCGGCGGCATTTTTGGGGTAGAATATGGACAAGTGTATTTTATAGGAGGAAATGAACATGAACGAAGTTTGGAATCTGGATCCGATCTATCACGGATTCGACGACCCCGCCTTCGAGGCGGACATGGCTGCTCTGAAAAACGAGGTGGAGAAAATCGACACCTTCGCCCGGGAACTCCCCACAATGGACCCCCTGGCGGGTCTGAAGCAGGGAATTGCCCTGCAGGAGGCCTTCAGCGACCTGGTAAGCAAGCTGGCGAATTACGCCTCTCTGCGTCAGGCCGCGGACACACGGGACCCCAGCGCCGGCTCCCAGATGGGCCGGATTATGGGCCTTTACAGCGGTGTCGCGGCACCTCTGGCTGCGTTTCAGGAATGGGCCAGCAAGCTGCCCAATCTGATGGAGCTGGTGGAGCAGGATGACCAGCTGAAGGAATACAGCTTCCTGTTCCGGCATATGGCGGATTCCAGCAAGTATCTGCTGCCCGGCGTTGGCGAGGCAGTGGCTGCCAAGCTGAAAATGTCCGGCGGCGATGCCTGGAGCGATATGCAGCAGTATTTGACCTCTACGGTGAAGGTGTCCTACCGGGGAACCGTTACCAACCTGTCCGCAATCCGGAACCTGGCCTATGACCCGGATCCCCAGGTCCGTAAGGATGCTTACGAGGCCGAGCTGAGCTGCTACGACCAGATCAAGGACGCAGTGGCCTACGCCCTCAATTCCATCAAGCTGGAGACCATCTCCGACTGCCAGCTCCGGGGCTATGGCTCTCCCCTGGAGCGGACCCTGTACCAGAATGACATGAAGCGGGAGACGCTGGATGCCATGCTGGGGGCTATGGACGAGTATCTGCCCAAGTTCTGGCAGTACCTGCGGGCAAAGGCAAAGGCTCTGGGCCATGAAAACGGCCTGCCCTGGTACGATCTGTTTGCCCCGATGGGAAAATCTTCCACCAAATTCACTGCGGAAAGTGCCCGGGAATATCTGGTGAATCTGTTCAGCGGCTTCGATCAGGAGCTGGCGGATATGATTGCCCGGGCCTTTGACGATGCCTGGATTGATTTCTACCCCCGGGACGGCAAGGCCGGCGGCGCCTTCTGTGCCGGTGTGGAATGCCTGGGTGAAAGCCGGATTCTGACGAATTTTGACGGTATGTTTGGCGATGTGGTGACGCTGGCCCATGAGCTGGGCCATGCCTTCCACAACCAGTGCATCCGGGATCACCGGCCCCTGAATCATGATTACTCCATGCCTCTGGCGGAAACCGCTTCCACCTTCAATGAGTGCGTGGTCATGGCCTCTGCCATTGGAAAGGCGGCGGATACGGAGGAAAAGATTGCCCTGATCGAAAGCCAGCTCCAGGACGCGACCCAGATCATTTGCGATATTTATTCCCGCTTCCGCTTTGAAAAGAGCGTTCTGGACAGCCGGGAGGCGGAGTTCATGAACGCCGATGCCCTGTGCCAGCGTATGCTCACCGCCCAGAAGCAGTCCTACGGTGACGGCCTGGATCCCGATTGCCTGCATCCGTTTATGTGGGTGTGCAAGAGTCATTACTATGGCCCCACCTACTACAATTTCCCCTATGCCTTTGGCGGCCTGTTCGCCCGGGGCCTGTATGCCCAGTATGAAAAGGAAGGCCCCTCCTTCGTGCCCAAGTACAAGAAGCTGCTCCACACCACCACCGTTGCCACTGCGGAGGACACCGCAAAGGTGGCGGATATCGACCTGACCGACGGGAATTTCTGGCGGGGTGCCCTGCAGACCATTGCCGATCAGATCGACCTGTTCTGCGAGCTGGTGGGACAGTAAGGCACAAGGCCCTTCCCGAATATAAGGAGAATGAACATGAATGAACAAATTTCCGGCCTGTGTGCCTTTTTGGATGCCTCTCACAGCGTCTACCATGCTTCCGCCTGCCTGGCGGAGGATCTGGAAAGAGCCGGGTATACCCGCCTTTCGGAAGGGGCGCAGTGGGAGCTGCAGCCCGGCGGCAAGTATTATCTGGTTCGGGGCGGCACCGCTGTCATGGCCTTCCGGATCCCGAAAGGGGAGGCAAGAGGCTTTCTGATCAGCGCAAGCCACTCGGACCGTCCTACCTTCAAGGTCAAGGAGAATGGTGAGGTCTGCGGAACCTATACCCGGCTTCTGGTGGAGCGCTACGGCGGAATGCTGATGGCACCCTGGCTGGACCGGCCCCTGTCTGTTGCCGGACGGGTCATGGTTGAGACAGAAAATGGCGTTGAAAGCCGACTGGTGGATATCGACCGGGATCTTCTGCTGATTCCCAATGTGGCAATTCACATGAACCGCCAGGCAAACGATTGCTTTAAATGGAATCCGGCGGTGGATACCATTCCGCTTCTGGGCGGCAAAAATGCCCGGGGAAAGCTGGAAGCGCTGCTGGAGGAGGCTGCCGGTGGCAAAATTCTGGGCCATGATCTGACCCTGTACGTCCGCCAGAAGGCATCCTGCTGGGGCGTGGATGAGGAGTACATCTCCGCTGCGGCGCTGGACGATCTGGAATGCGCCTGGGCCTGTGAGCAGGGCTTCCTGAAGGCGGCGGACAGCGAAAGCGTGCCGGTGCTTTGCGTTTTCGACAGCGAAGAGGTAGGCTCTGCCTCCGTTCAGGGTGCAGGCTCTGATCTGCTGGAGAGCCTGCTGGGCCGCATCTGCGATGCCATGGGCTGGAATCTGGCAAGAAAGCTGGCTCAGTCCTTCCTGGTGTCCGCGGACAATGCCCATGCGGTTCATCCTAACCATCCCGAGTATGCCGACGCAGCCAACGCTCCGGTGATGGGGGAGGGCGTTGTGGTCAAATTCAGCGCGAACCAGCGCTACTGCACCGATGGTGCCTCCGCGGCCCTGTTCCGGAAAATCTGCAGCCGGGCCAATGTTCCCACCCAGACCTTCTACAACCGGGCGGATACCCTGGGCGGCTCCACGCTGGGCAATATCTCCCTGGCCCATGTGTCCGTTCCCACGGTGGATATCGGACTGCCCCAGCTGGCAATGCACAGCTGCTACGAGACGGCAGCGGCAGCGGATGCCATCCGGCTGGTGGAGGCTATGGCGGCCTACTACAGCACCACTCTGGAGATCACGGACGGGGGCTATATTCTCAAATAATCAGCGCTGAAAAGCGAATAATGGCAGGCACGAAGGTGCCTGCCATTATTTTTGTTATGGAAAAGCCTGGTCAACGTTCCATATAATACTCTTCATAGAAAAATGCCAGAGATTTTCACCTCTGGCATAATATCATCCTTCCGCATCCAGCATATTCTCGATAAAAATTCCGTATCCAGTTGTTGGGTCATTTACCAAAACATGGGTCACAGCACCAACAAGTTTCCCATCTTGAATGATCGGACTGCCGCTCACGAGTGATTGTTATTAGGGACAACAGTTTTAGTCAATACACTACCATTTGACT
>CAZDFB010000117.1:0-4488 GCA_964504605.1 uncultured Oscillospiraceae bacterium
CGCTGCGGAAGCCGTTTTCCTGCCCGCCGCCCAGAATCAGGGGCGGGAAGGAGCGAAGACGGGGGCTGATATAAAGGGCACCGCAGCCCTTGGGGCCGTGAATTTTGTGGGAGGAGACGGAAATCAGATCCGCGCCAAGGCTCTTCGCGGAGAAGGGAACCTTCAGGAAGCCCTGCACCGCGTCGGTATGGAAAATGGCATCCGGGCAGAGTTTGTGGGTCAGCTTCGCCATCTGGGCAACAGGCATGACAGAGCCAACCTCGTTGTTGACCATCATGATGGAAACAAGGATGGTATCCTTCCGCAGGGCGGCTTTCAGGCAGTCCGGGGAAATTCTGCCCATGGCATCCGGCCTGAGATAGGTCACCTCAAAGCCCTGATTCTCCAGCTCACGCATACAGTTCAGGATAGCGTAGTGCTCAATGGCGGTTGTGACAATGTGCTTGTGCTTTTTGCCGAAGCGTCTGGCGGTGCCGAAAATGGCCCAGTTATCCGCTTCTGTACCGCCGGAGGTGAAGAACACCCGGTCGGCCTCGGCACCCATGGCAGCGGCAACCTTCGCCCGGGCTGCCCGCAGCTCCCGGGCGGTATCAATGCCAAAGCCATACAGGGCGCTGGGGTTGCCCCAACTTTCGGTCAGGGCCTTTGTAACTGCCTCCACTGCCTCCGGACAGGGCTTGGTGGTGGCGGAATTGTCTAAGTAAATCATGGTTTGCTTCCTTTGGTGTAATATAAATGAAATCGCAGGGGGACTTGACCCTCCCTTTGGGGAGCGAAGCGCTTAATGCAGCAAGGGCAAGTTTTTTGATTTTTGACTGAAGGGGTGTGCGCAACAAACCTCCTGCCGGGAGAACCCTCTCCGGCACCGCTCCAAAAGGGAGAGGTGTGGCGGATAACTACGGGGTCATGTCTGTGAAATAATTTGTAATTCTGAATTGCTTATTTGCCCACGCAGAACCGTTCAAAAATTCTTGCGGTGATATCCTCTCGGACGGTGGCACCGGTGACCTCGCCCATAGCCTCCATGGCTTCCTCCACGTCGATGAGCACCATATCCGGGGTCAAACCCTGGGAAAGTCCCTTCAGGGCCCGCTCAATGGCCTCCAGAGCCCGACGGACGGCATCAAACTGCCGGACATTCGTCAAAATGGAGCCGTCGCAGGGCGTTTCGTTTTCAAACAGCATATCCACAGCCTGGGCAAGCTGCTCCAGCCCCTGACCGGTGGCGGCGCAGATGGGCACAACATAGAGAAAAGGCAGCTCGCTGGGCTCTACGGCCTGTCCTAAGTCGGTTTTATTGATAAGCGCAATGGCGTTTTCGTGGGACTGGCACAGGTCGATGATCATTTCATCGTCAGAATCCAGAGGCTTTGAGCCATCGCAGACGAAAATAACCAGATCGGCCTGGTCGATGGAGCTCTTACTCCGCTCCACGCCGATGGCCTCCACAGTATCCTCGGTTTCCCGGATGCCGGCTGTATCAATCAGCCGCAGGCGGGTGGAGCCCAGAACCACGCTTTCCTCCACGGTATCCCGGGTGGTGCCGGGAATGTCGGTGACGATGCACCGGTCATAGCCAGCCAGAGCGTTGAGAAGACTGGACTTTCCCACGTTGGGCTTGCCGACAATGGCGGCGGCAACACCCTGACGCAGAATCCGGCCCTGATCGTAGGTTTTTGCAAGGGCAGCCAGCTGCCGCCGCTTCTCCCGCAGGAGAGTTTCATAGGCGCTGAGACCAAAATCCGCAATGTCCTCGTCGGGATAGTCCAGAACAGCGTGGAAATGGCTGCAAAGATCTGTAAGGCTGTCATAAATGGGGGCCAGTTGCTTCTGCAGCCGCCCACCTACCTGACCGGCGGCGTTGGCGGCGGCATCGGCGGTATCTGCCTCAATCAGATCAATGACAGCCTCTGCCTCCGTCAGTCCTAGCTTGCCATTCAGAAAGGCCCGCTTTGTAAATTCGCCCCGCTGGGCGGGCTTTGCGCCTGACCGGTAAAGCGCGTCAAGGACACAGCGCAGTACGGCGGGTGAGCCGTGACAGTGAAATTCCACCGTATCCTCGCCGGTGTAGCTGTTGGGGGCCCGGGAAACTACAGCCATGGCCTGATCCACGGTCCGGCCCCGGTCATCCCGCAAAGAGCCCAGCAGGAGCTTCCGGTTCGGCGCGTCCGCAAGGGACGTGGTACCCGCGGGGGTGAAAACCTGCTGGGCAATGGCAATGCATCCGTCGCCGGACAGGCGGATGATGCCGATGGCGGTCACGCTGTTTCCTGTGGAAACGGCGGCAATGGTATGTGCCATATTCTGCTCCTCATTCCTGTAAAAATGCCAGAGGATCCCCCTGACTTGCGATAAAGTGCATCAAAAGGTACGCGCAGGGAAGGGCTACCCGCTCTTCTTTCAAAATGCGCCGGCATTCCGCCCGGTCTGCCAGAATTACCTCAATTTCCTCGCTGGCCTCCTGATTGCGGTTGGTGGGTGTGCCGCTGCAATAGCCGAAAACGGTTCCGCAGCTTTCGTCGGTCATGCCAACGCTCATGAAAAATGGATTGGATGCGCCGACGACCCGGAAGGAGAGACCGGTTTCCTCGTGCATTTCCCGGATGCCGGATTCAATGAGTGCTTCTCCCTTTTCAACCAGACCCGCGGGCAGCTCGTACACATATCCCCCAATGGGAAAGCGGTACTGCCGGATGAGCACAAGCCGGTCCTTTTCCTCGCCATAAACACCGAAGAGAATTACGCCGTCGGGAGGATTCTCCTGGGTGACGGCCTTCAGCGTGCCGGGGTCAGCGTTCCGGGATACCATATAATAGGGAAAGACACCGCCATCCCGGCGGACGGCCTCCAGCTCGTAGTAGCTTAAAAACCGGTTTCCGGCCTTTTTGGTAATTTTTTCGATGTGGCTCATGGTAGGTCCTCCATCCATATGAATAATATATCATTATACCATGGAAAATGGGGAAATGCAATTGGGGCGACGCATAGTTTGCCGGAATCCGCGCAAACTTTTCGGGAGGTGGAATTATGGGCGAACAATGCTTTACAGACCGGCAGCTGCGGGAGCTGTTTGCGGACGCGGCGGATTTTCTTGCCCGGCCGATGGCCTGCTGCGGCTTTACACTCTATACCTACGCCATTGATGGCCTGACCTCCGGCGGCGATGTTTCGGAATATGTGTTCAAGCCGATTTCCGATAACCTGCGGGGAGAGAGCATGGAAGCCCTGTTTCAGGCAGCGCTGGCGGGGCAGATTTATAATGCCTCCGTATCACTGTGCAGTGATCTGAATGTGGCGGCGAAAAAGCTGGTCAACGGTCACTGTGTGGTGCTGTTTCCCAATGTGGGGGCCATCGCCTTTGAGACAAAAACGGGAATGCGGCGTTCACCCTCAGCACCGGAGGTGGAAAACACGGTGAAGGGGCCGAAGGATGCCTTCGTTGAGACCATGCGGGTCAATACCAGCCTGATCCGGCGGCATCTGCGCACACCGGGTCTTCGGCTGTATCAAACGGCGGTGGGGAGAAGAACCCTGACCAATGTTACGGTGGCCTGGATTGA
This sequence comes from uncultured Oscillospiraceae bacterium, assembly GCA_964504605.1. Lineage (GTDB taxonomy): Bacteria > Bacillota > Clostridia > Oscillospirales > Oscillospiraceae > Faecousia. Next base: position 3,561 of record CAZDFB010000117.1, read on the forward strand.
CGACATTACCAATCCGGTTCTGGTAGAGAGAATGCGGGAAAGACTGGCGCAGATTGATATTGACGGTATGCTGTCGCCCTCGGCGGTGGAGGAATATGTAACCGGATCCAGGGCAACCGCCTTCCCACTGCTGCAGTACACAGAGCGTGCGGACAGATTTTGTCAGGGATTGCTGGATGGTCGGGTGGGATTACTGGTGGACGGACTTCCGCTGGCATACCTTGCCCCAACGGACATGGGCTACCTTATGGAAAGCCCGGAGGACAGAAGCCGGGATTACCTGTCGGCCTCCTGTATCCGGCTTCTGCGCTACGGGGCGCTGCTGCTGAGCCTCCTGCTGCCGGGCATTTATATTGCTATGGTTACCCACCATCCGGGCTGGATTCCGGAAGGACTGTGGCGGGTCATTTGCAGAAGCCGGGAGAATGTTCCGTTTCATACGGCAACGGAGGCCCTGTCGCTGCTGCTTGCCTATGAGCTTTTGCAGGAATCCGGGATTCACCTGCCTCAGGCAGTGGGGCAGGCCGTTTCCACGATAGGGGGAATCATTGTGGGTACTGCGGCAGTGGACGCAGGCCTGATTTCTCCGGTGGTTCTTGTAGTGGTCAGCATTGCGGGGGTTTGCGGCTTCGTTCTGCCAAACCGTGATTTGGCGCAGGCTGTGCGGCTGTGGCGCTTTGCCCTGGGCATCGCAGGCGGCATAGGCGGGCTGCTGGGGATAGTGGCGGGACTGATGTTGCTACTGGTCCATTTGGGACACCTCACCAGTATGGGCGTGCCGTACCTACGGATTCGAAGAGGGCGGGGCCGCGGAATCCTGCGCCTGAGATTGTACAGGCAGAATACCCGGGATCCGGCGCTGAACCCCAGGGATATGTCCAATCAAAAAATAAATCGAAAAAAGGTGAAAAAGGGGTTGACAAAAGGG
>CAZDFB010000118.1:0-4334 GCA_964504605.1 uncultured Oscillospiraceae bacterium
CCTCAGGAAAACCCAAGGGCGTAAATTTACGCGGTACCACCTTGATTTGCAGGACGCAGACGCAACCGCTTTGTCACCCAGAGGGTAGTCGGGATGACACAGGAATCGTTCCGGTCAGCATTTGCCATATCCTGCCTCAATCGCACTGTAACGGGTGCGCCCGGGACTCCCTACCTGTCGAAAGTCCAGCTCCAAGACCATGTTCAGCCCCTTCCTCCGTGCCCCCTCCCACCTTCCAGGGCTCTCTTGCCGTTCTCCAAGGCTTACTCTTCTTTTCCTCGCTTTTTCCATATACGATGCCATTATACCCGCAATCCGCCCCATTTGTCAACACCTGTGCCGAAAAAATGCGCCTTTTGCCGGGTAATTCCCTTCCGGCTCCGTTTCTCAGGGCTCCAGGGGTGCCATCGCCACCTCCCGGACAGCCTGCAGAAAGGCATCGCAGGCGCTTTGGCAGGCCGATTGACTGCCCGAGAGCAGTCCGCCGCCGAAATTGGTTTCGCTGGGCGGCGCATATAGTTTACATAACGCGACATCCGCCGCTTTCAGGGCCCGATCCAGCCCATACAGGCTCTCCAGAGGCGGGGCGATCAGATAGGCAAGGGCACTTCCCACCTTCACCCCCGCCTCCGCCGCCAGAAAGCTGCCTGCGCTGGCTACGGTGTGGGCCAGGCAGGGCACTGCCCCCACCTGGGTAAAGCCCACCTGCTTCAGCATATCCAGCGCCGCCTCCATCCCGCTTCCCGCGTCCCCGGGAGTCCGGGCCGCCAAAATTCCGATGACCTCCCCGGCATATGGTGTGGTGGCGTTTCCCGCGCCGGCATAGAAGCTTCTGGCATAGCTCACCGTCACATCCGCCGCCTTTGTGGCGGCATCCAGGGCAATATAGGTAGCGTCATCGCTGTCGGTGGTCAGCAGGGCCAGACTGGCATAGCCATCCCGGATTCCCAGAGCCTTCAAAAGCGCCGGTGCCGCATTGGGGATATGGCGAACAGCCAGCACCTTCACCGGAATCATTGTGCCGCCTCCACCGCAAAGCCTACGCCGGACACCTTCTTTTCCAGAATTCTCCCGATGAGCTCCGCAATATAGGCCCCCGCCTCCACGGCAGGCGTGCCCTGGGCATGGATATTGGATACCACCGTCCGGCTGGATTCCGACACGCCGGTGTGGGGCTTGTAGGTGATATAGGCGGACATACTCTTATCCGTCACAAGGCCCGGGCGCTCCCCCACCAGCACGCACACCAGGTCGCAGTTCGTCTCATCCCCCACCGCGTCTCCGGCACCCACCCGGCAGTAACGAACGAAAAGGGGCGGGCCCATTTCAATATTCCGGAGCTTCAGCCCGTCCCGTATGGCTGCCAGGCAGTCCATGGCATTGGCTACAATGGCGGCTGAGCTGAGGCCGTCCCCCACCACCAGCTGCACCCGGGGGCTTCCCTTCACCGCCTCCCGGATCCGGGCCCGGTTCTCCTCATCGAAGCACCGCCCCAGATCGGGCCGGGTCAGGTATTCGTCCTTGCTGCGGCATCTGGTCCGGAGGGCCACCAGTCCGTTCTCTTCCGCGTAATTCTCCGGGACCTGGGAGAACACCGCGTCCTGAGCCGCCGCGTGGTCCGCCCGGAAGCGGAGCATGGTCAGGGTCTTATATCTGGCCCCGGCCTTCCCGCAGCCCAGCCGGGCCGGGGTCTTCTCCTTCATTTTCCGGAATTTTTCCCCATCCCGGGGCTCCTCCACCAGGTACAGCTTCCGCAGATCCACCTGGGTCACGTCCGGCAGGAAGTCCCCCTCCCTCTGGGGTGGGTATTCCTTCCGGGCACCGGGCTCCCCGGGGAGATATTCCCCCTTTACCATGGGCTCCGGGCCCATTTCCTTCAGAATCTGGGTAACCATTGCCGCCAATTCCTGTTTATTCATCTTGCCGTGCCTTCCTTCCGCAGATTGGGTTTGGTGAAAGCCGCCCCTTACCAGAGCAGGCTGGAGCCGTCACCGGCCCTGGAGGTCAGTCTGCCGTTCTCCACAAAGCCCATTTTCTCCAGCCACGTCTGAAATTCCGGAATGGCTGTTTTTCCGGTGATTTCCCGGAGGGCCGCGGTCTCCCGGAAGCCCGTGGTCTGGTAGTTGAGCATAATATCGTCCCCATGGGGGATTCCCATAAAATAGTTGCACCCCGCCATGGTCAGAAGGGAGGCCAGATTTTCAATGTCGTTCTGGTCCGCCTTCATGTGATTGGTGTAGCAGCAGTCGCAACCCATGGGCACTCCAATCAGCTTGCCCATGAAGTGATCCTCCAGCCCCGCCCGGGTCACCTGCCGGGCATCATAAAGATACTCCGGGCCGATAAAGCCCACCACGGTGTTCACCAGGAAGGGCTGAAAATGTCTGGCAAATCCGTAGCACCGGGCCTCCATGGTCACCTGGTCGGTGCCGTGGTGGGCATTGCTGCTGAGCTCGGAGCCCTGGCCCGTTTCGAAGTAGAGCACGTTGGGGCCCTGGGCCGTGCCGTCCCGCAGGAGCAGCTGCCGGGCCTCTTCTATGGTAGCGGCATTGAAGCCAAAGGCGCTGTTTCCCGCCTGGCTTCCCGCGATGGACTGAAAAATCAGGTCACAGGGAGCACCGTCCCGCACCGCCTTCATCTGGGCCGTTACATGGGCCAGCACGCAGATTTGGGTAGGAATTTCCCAGTGCTCCTTGATTTCCTGAAACCGGCGCAGAACCTTTCCCACCTGCTCCGGGGAATCGGTGACCGGGTTCAGGCCAATTACCGCGTCCCCCGCCCCGAAAGAAAGCCCCTCCAGCACCGAGGCAGTAATGCCCTCCGGGTCATCGGTGGTGTGGTTGGGCTGGAGGCGGCAGGACAGGGTCCCCGGCAAACCGATGGTGGTATTGCAGTGGGCGGTAACGGTGATCTTGCCGGCGGCATAGATCAGATCCAGATTGCTCATAAGCTTTGCCACCGCCGCCACCATTTCGCCGGTCAGTCCCCGGCTGATTCTGCGGATATCCGCCCCGGAGGTTTTCTCCGACAATATCCACTCCCGCAGGTCGGACACCGTCCAGTTTCGGATATGCCCATACACCGTTTCATTTACATCGTCCTGAATGATCCGGGTGACTTCATCCTCCTCATAGGGAACGGCGGGATTTTCCCGCAGGTCCCCCAGGGTCACTGCGGAGAGAACCACCTTGGCGGCGACCCGCTCCTGGGCCGTCTGGGCCGCCAGCCCCGCAAGGCTGTCACCCGTTTTCTCCTCATTGGCCTTGGCCAGTACCTCCTTCAGGTCCGAAAAGAGATATGTTTTCCCAAACAGGGTCGTTTTCAGCTTCATAGGATGGCTCCTTCTCATTCTGGTTTGCAAATCCGGCAAAAAAGGGGGGCGGGTCTAGCGGGAAGCGTCCTGCCCCGCCCCGAGGCCTGCCTTTTCCCGGATCATCAGCAGATAAATGGCGCTGCTCAGCCGGTTCATGGCCTGCAGCAGATCCGGTCGCCGGTTTCCCGGGAAGGCCGCCACCGCGGCAATTTCCGCCTCCCGGGCGGCACACCGGGCCGCATTGAGCCGGGCTATCCGGGGTCCGTCCCCAAAGGCTGGCATAAAATGCGGCTGACCGCAGAATTTCTGAGGAAAATGACTGTGGCGGCGCAGTTCCTCCCGGCTCAGGCCCAGAAGGCTTTTTTCCTCCAGAGGGCTGTCCAGCACCTCGCATTTCAAAATCTCCCGGGTCAGGTCCAGAATTTCCTGCAGGTCCTTCACCGGCGCGCCCTGCTCCTGCCCCGCCAGAAGCAGGGCGCTTTCCAGCGTATCCAGCTTCCCCCGGAACCGGATCCGGGGGTGGGTCTTCTCCACCAGCACATCGCCGTGGAGATGGGTCATACTTTCCGGTTTTTCTGTCATATATCCGCCGTTTTCCAGGTGAAACACCTGTATTTTTGCCTGTTCTCCCGGCAAAATCTCAATTTTTTCCTTTTTCAGCCAGTCCCGGGCCCCGGATGTCAGCGTATCCCCCCGCTCCAGGAAAAACACCCGTCTGCCCTGCCGGTTTCGGATATTTGCCCGGACTGCCTCCTCCGTGTAGAGCATTACTTACTCTGGCTGGGGCCGGGATTCAGTCTTCCCTTTGGCAGGATGGCATCCACCTCGGTGTGGGGGCGGGCAATGACATGAACGGAAATCAATTCGCCCACCTTTTCCGCGGCAGCGGCACCGGCATCCGTAGCCGCCTTCACAGCACCCACATCTCCCCGGACCATGACGGTCACCAGTCCGCCGCCCACCTGTTCCTTGCCCACCAGCTGGACATTGGCGGATTTCACCATGGCATCCGCCGCCTCAA
>CAZDFB010000119.1:0-4226 GCA_964504605.1 uncultured Oscillospiraceae bacterium
TACTTCTTGGTGGCTTCCAGAGCGGTGCGGATGTTGCGGAAATCGTTCAGAGCGTCGAAGATACGCAGCACGTCGATGCCGTTCTTGATGGACAGCTCCACGAACTTTTCCACCACATCGTCATGGTAATGCTTGTAGCCCAGCAGGTTCTGACCACGCAGCAGCATCTGCAGCCGGGTGTTGGGCATGGCAGCGCGGATCTTGCGCAGCCGCTCCCAGGGATCCTCGTTCAGGTAGCGCAGGCAGCTGTCGAAGGTAGCGCCGCCCCAGCACTCCACCGAGTAGTAGCCGGCCTTGTCCATGGTGGGCAGGATGTCGGCAAAGTCGGAGAAGGCCATGCGGGTAGCCATCAGAGACTGGTTGGCGTCCCGAACGACGGTTTCGGTAAATTGGACTTTTTGTGCCATTTGTTTAAAACCTCCGTAGATGGATTTTATATGGATGAAAGGACCTCCGCCGGAGTATTTCGCAGATAAAACACTTCAGAGAAGTCCCAATCTTCACCAAGTACATTTTAGCACAAGGACCGGGGAATGTAAATATCAATTTTGCTTTTTTCAGTACTTTTATATCGTATCTTCCCGAAAAAAAGGAGGCACCCGGCGGCAGCGCCTCCGGGCGGGGCCGGAAGGGACGGTATTTTTCTCCCCGGCCCGGCGCAAAACCGGAGGAAAGTTGAAAAAAAGCCGGATTTTATTCCAAATCCCTCTTGCATTCTCACAATCGGGGTGGTATAATGGCTGTGTAAATAGGTAGGATGTAAGCAAAGAGAGGGGCGCGCCCCTCTCTTTCTTGTTGAGAAAGGATGCTTGATATGAAAGTTACCGATCTGGTCGCCTCCTTCGCTGAGCCTGTGGTGAAGGCCCATGGCTGTGAGCTGTGGGATGTGGAATATGTCCGGGAGGGCAGCGATTACTTCCTGCGGCTCTATATTGATAAGGAGGGCGGCGTGGACATCAGCGACTGCGAAGCCATTTCCCGGGCCGTGGATCCTATTCTGGATGAAAAAGACCCCATTGCGGAAAGCTATCATTTTGAGGTCTGCTCCGCCGGCCTGGAGCGGGCGCTGAAGCGGCCCTCCGACTTTGCCCGCTTCCTGGGAAGCCCCGTCACTGTCAAGCTCTATCGGCCCCGCAACGGCCTGAAGGAGATTCCCTGCGTTCTGCAGGGCTATGAGGGCGGCAAAATCACCGTGGAGGCCGGTAAGGAGACCATTACATTTGAAAAGTCCGAGGTCGCACTGGTGCGGCTTCGTGTCGAGTTTTAACAATTTAATAGGAGGAAAGTAAACATGGCAAGAAAAACAGCCAAAAAGCAGCCGGAAGCCCACAAGATCGACTGCGCCGAGATCTTCGCCTCTCTGCGGGATCTGGAGAAGGTCAAGGGCATTCCCGTGGATTATATGATCGAGCGGATGAAGCAGGGCATGGCTAACGCTTACCGGAAGGACCGTGAGGACCGCCGGGACGTTCCCGCCGACAATGTGGTGGTGGATATTGACGAGACCACCGGCATCCGTGTTCACGTTGTAAAGACCGCCGTGGAGGAGCCGGAGGATACCGCTCTGGAAATCCACATCGACGCGGCAAGAAATATCAACCCCGATGCCCAGGTGGGCGATGCCATCAATATTCCCGTGGATGTGGAGAAATTCAGCCGCATCGCTGCCCAGACCTTCAAGCAGGTCCTGATTCAGGGTATCCGGGAGGCTGAGCGGGGCGTTATGTATGAATCCTACTCCAACAAGGCGCAGGAGCTGCTCACCGGCACCGTCCTGCGGGTGGATCCCACCGGCGGCGATGTGTTTGTGCGCATCGGTCAGGGCGGCGAGCAGTCCGACGCGGTTCTGCGGGCCAGCGAGCAGATTCCCGGCGAGACCTATACCGAGGGCCAGCTGATCCGGGTCTATGTTCTGGAGGTCCACAAGATGGGCCGCGGTCCCCTGGTCCACGTTTCCCGGACCCATCCCAACCTGGTGCGCCGGCTCTTCGAGCTGGAGACCCCCGAAATTGCCGAGGGCCAGGTGGAGATCCGCAACATCGCCAGAGAAGCCGGCTCCCGCTCCAAGATGGCAGTCCGTGCCACCATGGAGGGTCTGGATCCCGTGGGTGCCTGTGTCGGTCCCCGTGGCGGCCGTGTCGGTGCCGTTGTGGAGGAGCTGAAGGGTGAAAAGATCGACATCGTGGTTTGGTCCGAGGACCCCTGCGAGTATGTCAAGGCCGCCCTGTCCCCCGCGGATGTGGTGTCTGTGTCCCTGGTGCCCGGTCAGAAGGCCTGCCGTGTCATCGTTCCCGATGACCAGCTGAGCCTTGCCATCGGCAAGGAGGGCCAGAACGCTCGTCTGGCTGCCCGGCTCACCGGCTATAAGATCGATATTAAGCCCGCTTCCATGGCTGCAGCCGAGGCTGCTCCCGCGGAAGATGAGGAAGAGGAAGAATAATTACGGATTACAAATGAAATGCGCAGAAATGACCTTGCAGGGCGACCATTGGCTGCCCCTGCGGTGTGCGTAATTTGTGATTCAAAACATAGGAGGTAGTCCACAATGCAGAAGAAAATTCCCCAGCGGCAGTGCATGGGCTGCCGGGAACGCAAGGAAAAGCGGGAGATGATCCGCGTTGTCCGCACCCCAGAGGGCTCTGTCAGCCTGGATTTCAGCGGCAAGCAGAATGGACGGGGTGCCTATATCTGCCCCAATCCGGATTGCCTGAAAAAGGCTATTCGCTCCAAATCCCTGGAGCGCAGCCTGGAAACGGCGATTCCGGAGACGGTTTACGCCCGTCTGGAAAAGGAAATGGAGGACAGCCATGGATAAGGTGCTGAATTATCTGTCTCTGGCCCGGAAGGGCAGCATGGCAGAGCTGGGAGAGGAGCCGGTGGGCGCCATCACCCGCACCGGCAAGGGCCATCTGGTTCTTGTGGCCTCCGACGCCTCGGATCATACCTGGCGGCGGGCCAAGAGCTTCGTAGCCGGGACCCAGCAGCAGTGCCTGCGGCTTCCCTTTACCAAGGCAGAGCTGGGACTGGCAGTGGGCCGCCAGGAGCTGGCAATTGCTGCCATTACCGATCCGGCGCTGGCGCTGGCGCTGGTAAATGCCCTGGGTACGCCGGAAAAGAACGGCGAGATCCTGGCAGTCCTGACCGAAAAGGTCCAGAAGGCAAAGAAACGGCAGACGGAGGCCAAGGCCCACCAGCGAAACATCCGCAAAGGAAAGAAGAAGTAAGTTATCCACAATTTACAGGAGCGTCATGCCTCCCCCCCCGGGAGGTGCCCCCTCCGGGGGCGGAGGGCTCTCCCCTCTCAGGCGGCTCCGCCGCCAGCTCCCCAGAGGGGGAGCCATGGAGGCTCCTGTCACATTTTGGAGGTGCGTTTTATCGTATGAGTTTTGTGAAATATCGTGTGAAGGAAGTCGCGGCGGATTTCGGTGTGGCTCCCAAGGAAGTTTCGGAGATCATCTCCAAGTTTGGCGAGAAGCCCAAGTCCTACACCCAGGTCCTGACCGATCAGGAGCTGAATGTGGTATTTGAGTATATGACCCAAAAGAATCAGATCCAGTCTCTGGAGCAGGTTTTCGCCGTGAAGGCCTCCGCTCCCAAGGCCGAGCCCAAGGCTGAGGCCCCCAAGGCCGCCGCGCCTGCCCCCCGGGCAGATGCCAGACCCCAGCAGGCTCCCCGCCCCCAGCAGACCGGAAACCGGCCCCAGGCCGGCGGTGCTGCCCGTCCCCAGCAGCCGCAGCAGGCACCCGCTGCCAAGCAGCCCGAGCCTGAGCGCAAGCGGGAGCGCCGGGTGGTGGATACCTCTGCCGTTCAGGTCAATTCCAACCGCTTTGCGGACGTGGACAATCTGGTTTCCGAAAAGGTCCAGAATTTCCAGGGCGGCAAGCAGCGCATTGGCGGCGGCAAGGGCAAGCAGCAGCAGAAGCAGCAGAAGAACAATTTCAAGGGCAGCAAGTCCCGTAATGAGGAGCAGGAGAAGCTCCGCCGCCTCCAGATGGAGGTGGCCCGGAAGGCTCCCACCGTTGTCAAGATTCCCGAGGAAATTACCGTCGGTGAGCTGGCTTCCCGGATGAAGAAGACCGCCGCTGAGGTCATCAAGTGCCTGATGCGCAACGGCGTGATCGCCGCCATCAACCAGACCATCGACTTCGATACCGCCGAATTTGTAGCCACCGAGCTGGGCTGCAAGGTGGAGAAGGAGGTCACCGTCACCATCGAGGAGCGGATCA
>CAZDFB010000120.1:0-4161 GCA_964504605.1 uncultured Oscillospiraceae bacterium
CAATACTTGGCGGGCGACTGCCTGGGAAGATAGGTAACGCGAACACAGAAGCCTCCTACGAAAGTAGGAGGTTTTTTTATGCCTGCAAGTGTCCACCGGACACTTGCGGACGGCATGACAATACGTTGGCCTACCCGGGAAGCCAGGTAACGCGAACACAGAAGCCTCAACCGAAAGGTTGAGGTTTTTTCTTGCCTAAAACATGCCACCAACACGTTTTGGGTCTATAATAGGCTCTGTAATAGACTGTAGGGCCACCCCTCCCGGGGTGGCCTTCTATAACGGTTCTTTATAACAAAAGCGATCCCCGGGGATGGATGACCGTTTCTGCTCTCCCAAATGTATCTCCCGGACACCGCAGGAGCCGTGTCCCTACAATGTTCGGCTTTGCTTTCCAAAAGGGTAGCCAAGACAATGGGGCATGGGACTGCTTTCAATATGGGAAATTGGTGAATTTGATGATTCCGGCGGAGCTTTGTTCGGGGGCTTTCGACGGTTCCTCTCGTTGACTTTTATAGAGCGATATAGTAAAATGTGCGTAAAGCAGGGGGAAATCCCCCTTTTTTGTGGAGGGGCGTTTCGGAAATGGAAAACTGGACAAAAAGCGACAATAATAAATGGAAGAGGCGGGCGGTGCTCATTGCGGCCCTGGATGTGATCAGCATTCTGGGCGTGTATTTCTTTGCGCTGCTGCTTCGATTTGATTTTAAATTCTCCGCCATCGAGCCGACGTTTGTGGACGGCTATTTAAATTCCATCCCCCTGTGGTGCATCGTTACTCTGGTGGTCTTCTACCTGTGCCGGCTGTACCACAGCGTATGGAGACAGGTTAGCATGGCAGAGCTGGAAATGATCGTCAAGGCCTACGGTATTCTGGTTCCGGTTTACTACTGTGTTGTCAAGCTTACCCGGCTGCATATGCCCCGGTCCTATTATGTTATGGGCCTTGTGCTCAGTTTTTGCATGACTACCGCCATTCGCTTTGGCTATCGGCTGGTTCGTATGGTGGCCCGTGGTGTGGAGCGGCGGACGGATAAGAATATCCAGCGGATCATGGTCATCGGCGGCGGTGCCGCCGGACAGATGATTATTCGGGAGCTGAATAATTCAAACAAGCTACACACGATGGTTTGCTGCGTTATCGACGACAACCCCAATAAGCGGGGGCGGATGCTGGAGGGCATTGAGATCGTTGGCAACCGGCAGGATATTGCGGCTATGGCGCAGAAATACCAGATCACGGATATTTTCTTTGCAATCCCCACCTGCCCCGCTGAGGAGCGTCGGGCGATTCTGAACATCTGCAAGGAGACGGGGTGCAAGCTGAAAACCATTCCCGGAATGTATCAGCTGGTGAACAATGAGGTCAGCGTCAGCCACCTGCGGGACGTGGAGATTACGGACCTTCTGGGCCGGGCCCAGGTGGAGGTCAATCTGGATGAAATTCTGGCGGATATCCGTGACAAGGTGGTGCTGGTCACCGGAGGCGGCGGCTCCATCGGCAGTGAGCTGTGCCGTCAGCTCGCCAAGGCCGGCCCCAGGCAGCTGGTGATATTCGATATTTATGAAAACAATGCCTACGCCATTCAGCAGGAGCTGATCCGGACAATGCCGGAGCTGAACCTGGTGACGCTGATCGGCTCAGTCCGCAATACCAACCGGATTCGTTCGGTCATGGAGACCTATCGACCGGATCTGGTGTTCCACGCCGCAGCCCACAAGCACGTTCCTCTGATGGAGGACAGCCCCAACGAGGCCATTAAGAACAACGTGATCGGCACCTACAAGACCGCTCAGGCTGCCGCTGCCTGTGGGGTCAGGAAATTTGTGCTGATTTCCACGGACAAGGCGGTGAATCCCACCAATATCATGGGCGCATCCAAGCGGCTGTGTGAGATGGTGGTGCAGATGATGGATCGCCAGTCCCCGGACACCAGCTTTGTGGCTGTGCGCTTTGGCAACGTTCTGGGCAGCAACGGCAGCGTTATCCCGCTGTTCAAGCAGCAGATCGCGGAGGGCGGCCCGGTTACCGTTACGGACAAGCGGGTTATCCGGTATTTTATGACCATTCCGGAGGCTGTGTCTCTGGTGCTGCAGGCATCCTACTATGCCACCGGCGGCGAAATTTTTGTGCTGGAGATGGGCGACCCGGTGAAGATTGACGACATGGCCCGGAATTTGATCCACCTGTCGGGCCTGAAGCCGGATGTGGATATCCGGATCGTCTATACGGGCCTTCGCCCCGGTGAGAAGCTCTATGAGGAGCTGCTGATGAATGAGGAGGGCATGAAGGAAACGGACAACAAGCTGATCCACATAGGCCATCCCATTGAAATGGACGATGTATGGTTCCGGGAGAAGCTGGACGAGCTGGACCGGGCCAGCCGGGACGAGAGCGCCGACATTCAGCGGCTGGTATCGGAGATTGTGCCGACCTACCGCTACCGCCAGGAACCGGCCGGTGTTCGCTGAGAAGACAGAAGGTAAATCAAAACCGCCCCGTGTGGGGCGGTTTTTCCATATGTCAAAGGACACGGTGTCCGGGAGATTCGTTTCGGGTGGGGGAACGGACACCCGGGGACGGGGGTCCCTACAGATGGTATTGGATTGTTTTCCGGTATTAACCGTCCCCACAGGGGGGCGGTTTTTGCTTTGGAAAAGCTTTGGCGGCTCAGGGGGTAATGGCGATTTTTATGACATTATCCAGCCGGTTTTCAAAGATTTCGTAGGCGCGGGCAATGTCCTTCAGGGGGAAGCGGTGGGTAATGAGAGGCGTGGTGTCGATTTTTCCGGCTTCAATCAGGGAGAGAATCTCGTCGCAGTCACAGCCGTCCACGCCGCCGGTTTTAAAGGTCAGATTTTTGCCGTACATTTCCGGCAGGGGCAGGGTCTGGGCCTGATCGTACAGGGCAACCACCGTGACAATGGCATTGGGCCGGGCGCACTGCCACGCCAGGCGGAAGGTGTCGGCGGCTCCCGCAACCTCCAGAACCACATCCGCCCCGCCGTGATCCGAATGGGCCAGGGTAAATTCCAGGCAATCCTCCGGCTGGCACAGGAGCACATCGGGATAGTGCTCCCGGACAAAGGCGCGCCGGACCGGGTCCTTTTCGCAGACTATGATCCGCTTCGGGGCCTTCAGCATGACGCACAGCAGGGTACAAAGGCCGGTGGGCCCTGCGCCGATTATCAGCACGGTGTCCTGCGGGGTGATTTCGGAAATGCGGGCGGCCCAGAAGCCTGTGGCGAGGATATCGCCAACGAACAGGGCCTGCGCATCGGAGACGGAGTCGGGGATCCGGTTCAGGCCCTGATCCGCCAGGGGAACCCGGACAAATTCCGCCTGCCCGCCGTCAATGCGGCAGCCCAGCGCCCAGCCGCCGTTGGGATCGGTGCAGTTATTCACGAAGCCGTGCTGGCAGAAGAAGCATTCGCCGCAGAAGGTCTCCACATTCACCGTCACCCGGTCGCCGGGCTTCACGCCGGTGACGGCGGAGCCAATCTGCTCCACGATACCAACCATTTCATGGCCCACGGTGATGCCGGGCACCGCCCGGGGAACGGAGCCGTGCTTGATATGCAGGTCGCTGGTGCAGATGGAGCTCAGGGTCACCCGGACAATGGCATCCCGGGAATCCAGAAGGACGGGCTGGGGCTTGTCCAGCAGGGCAAATTTGCCGTGTTCAATATAGGTCAGCGCTTTCATGGGGATCCTCCCTTTCTGTTTTTGTCATTATACCGCGCCGCCGGGGAAAAAGCCATGGCAAAAAGATAATTCTGCATTTTTGAAATTTTAATCAGCAAAATTAACAAAATATATTGCAATCCTTTAACTAATGTGCTATATTTGGATGTTGGAAGAATATTGATATTTTAGATATAAAAGGAGATCATTTTATGGTATCTCAGGAAAATATCCGCAATATAGCCATCATTGCCCACGTTGACCACGGCAAGACTACCCTGGTGGACGAGCTGCTGAAGCAGGGCGGCATCTACCGGGAAAACCAGACCACCCAGGACCGGGTCATGGACTCCGGTGACCTGGAGCGGGAGCGTGGCATTACCATCCTTGCCAAGAACACCTCCGTTCACTACAAGAATTACAAGATCAACATCGTGGATACCCCGGGCCACGCCGACTTCGGCGGCGAGGTGGAG
>CAZDFB010000121.1:0-4116 GCA_964504605.1 uncultured Oscillospiraceae bacterium
AAACTGAAAACAATCATCATTTTGATTAACAGAATCGTCTTTTCTATACTTAACATCGATATAGTGAGAGCCTGTAGGTATACTTACAGTATACGTTTGTACGGCAGAAGACGAGCTGCCGGAGAACGATTTACCATAAACACTATCAGTAGTAATTGATATGCCTAGTGCAGTGTCAAGCTTACCTATTATGCCATAGTCATACGTGGATTCAGCATAGTTAATACAGCTAAACGTAGCAGTGACAGCAGTATCTGTAGGGTTCTCAAAATTAACACGACATACGGCGGCAGAGTTACTAATACCAATATTAGCGGAAGTCCAATAATTAGTAGAAAGTAATTGGAAGCCATATGAAGCACCACTCACTTTATACGTTACACTATAAGATGGGGTAGGCATCGTGAATGCAGGATATGTAATCGTATGAATATTAGATATATTAGCTTGATATGATTTTATGTTATCTTCAGCTTCAAAATTCTGAGATATATATATTCTATCCGTATAGTGATTTGCATTATTAAAATATAAGTAAAGAATACGCTTGTCATTAATTAGGTCAATTGTATAAAGCTTATTATACTCATATTTGGCTGTATATACAGTACTATCACTAAATGTATACATTATATAGTAATACGGGTTAGAATATGATATAGCAGGACTATTGTAAACAATCATATCAAATGATTTATAATTTTCAGACAGATATATTGGTCTGTTGGCCATATAAGAGCTAAATAACGTTAGTTTATGCGCCAACTCTTTATTTGATTGATCATTACCCTGTATGGTAAATGACTCAAGACCATGCTGTTTTACAGCTACAGGTATGTCAAAAGTACAATCTGCTCCGTTACGATATACGGTAATAGTAATTACATATTCTCCGGCTCTGCCCGTAGTAGAATAAAAGTCTTCATCAATTATTTTAAATTTAAAATGTATTTCATTATTATTAAGTGACACATCAGTATCACTTATTTCGATTAAGCCTTCACTAGGTACAGTTCCATCGCTATTTTTTGTTTTAGTGAGAATTAAAGATTTGAATACAAAATCAGTTGTATTTGTTTTACTATATGGTCTGGTATAGTTATATTCCTTCCCGTATGATGTAAATTTAATAGCATCTGTACTTGCTGTGCCGCTTTCAGCACAATAAGTATATCCTGATACTATGCCTGTATTATTATTAAATTTAACGCAACGTGATATAGCTGCATATTGAGACGAATTGCCATATTTATAAAGAGTATTTATACAATGCTCTTTTTCTCCGTATAATAATGACATACAGCTTTCATTATTTGGACTTTTGCTCTCATTAATAGATGTATAAAATTTGTTGTTTACTGTATCATATAATCCGGCAGCTCCTGTATCAACATTTTGCATCGGAATCAATGACATAATAAGTGCATCTGATTCATATATCTTGCAGCTATATAGCTTATATCTTCCATTGTAAGTAAGAGGATTATAAGTGGGATGAGTGCCATATGCTACATCAGGAGTGCTAAACAGATAAATATCATTTTGTACATCATCAGAAGTTGAGGATAGCGAATATACCTTGTCGTCTATTACCATGCTTGATTTAGAGCATATAATGGTATGTCTTGCGGTGGCATCAACAGCAGCATCCACATATACATTGCCTGTGTTCCACCTTATGCCTCCGCCTGCTTTATAAGTAGTTAAAAGGAAACCATTAGTACTCCATGCTGACCCAAAATATGCATTCTCAGTAATACCATCATTTAGACATTGAGCATCTATTTCTATCTTAGTATTGCGCGTTGGCTTAATTTGTAAATCTATAGCTTGATGCCCATTAGATTCTATGTATAAAATTGGTTGTAAATTGGCAGCTTGCGCTTTTCCACTTTCAATCTTCTTCCAACTATTATCTTTTCTTATATATACATTCTTTATTTTTTTATATGTACCGTCTGATACACAAACATACCCATTGATAGGATCATTTATATATGTACTTATATTTCCTGTACCTAGAGGTCTAAAAAATATATTAGATACTTCATCATATAAACCGACGGCATTATCTTTATTGACACATGGAATAAAGTCCCTTATCAATACTCCGTTATCGTATATCTTACATGAATAAAGTTTCATGGTAGATAGCCACTTTGCAGTGCCATTATCGTTTGATGCACATAAATACATCCTGACAGTAGAAGTAAACGATACCTTAGTCGTACTCGCAGCCTGTTGACCGTTGACAGTTAAGCTGTTTGATATAACATATGTATTTTTACTATTTGTATTTAATCCTGGTATAACTGTGCGCGAAGTTGAAATACTAGAACCGGCATTATAGTCACATTGTAGCATGTCTGTGTTAGCTCCTGTAAAACATGCAAAGTTTGCAGTGCCGCCATGACCATTAGGTCTACTGCCAAATAAAGCTTGTTGAGTAGTTCCATCGTTGATATATTGACAGACTATCTCAACTTGAGTATTACCTGTAGGATTAAAGTCAGTATCAAAATATTGTGCGCCTGTAGTTTCGATATATTCTGTTCTGATATAACCTTCACGCATAAAGCTTTACCTCTCTTGTATACATATTAGTCATTAGAATAGACAAGAATAATATCTCCATCACTGCCTGTACTCGGAAGCTCCGATCCTTCTGCAATATATGAAATATTTCTGACATAGTTTCCTGTGCTTCCGGAGGCGGCTTTCAAATTACCTGTCATAGTTGCACCCGAAGTAGACACAACATTGTTTATATCAACAACGCCATTTTCATCAGGAGTTATATTCGTACCATTGAGCCGTATAGTAGGAGAAGCTACATCCACTACACCATTGCTGTCAGGTGTTGCTATTTCTCCGTTTACTCTAAGTCCAGATACAACTCCACCATTTAATGTTGCTCCAATCTTCTGTATAGCATCTTCAACATTATTGGTACTGTCAAAATAATCCCCTGTGTTTATTAAGGCTATGTTTGCTCCGGTCGCACTTAACGATATGTTCGCACCTACAGTATTAGATACAATAGTAAATATATCTCCTGCATAAGCCGTGTAATCTATAAGCTCAATATTGCCATCAGAATTGATATTATAGTTGATTTCCTTTTGAATCAATATACCGTTCTGATATATCATAGCAGAGTCTGATATGCTTTCAGATAAAGGATTGGCTATGATAGCAGTACCATCTTCAGTAACAGCAGTTGAAGCGGTAACTATTTTTCCGGAGCTTACTTCTCCCCATGTACCATCGCCCTTTAAGAATTTATCCTTGTCGGAAATTGTAGGAGCAGGGACTGTACCACTTGTACCATTAGTACTGTCAGTGGCTCCAACCATCGTTTTAGGCACGTGCTTACTTAAAGAATCATCTACATACTTTTTGGTAGACGGAGAGTAATCATTCGTTGGAACATATTCAGTATTATTATCTTTAGTCAATACGTTGATCTTATCTGCTTTCTTATCAATTGCAGCTTGACACCATTCAATTAACTTAGATAGCAGTATTTTTAACTGCGAGTTATCAAAAATCTTTTGCATAGATATCTGTTGTCTCCATAATAAAAATTATAATTTTCCATATAGGCAAGTCGCTTGCATCAATATAAGTATACATTCATATGTATTACGTTGTTACAAGGAAATAATGCAGCTACAGCTTTCTTTTCTCGCCGATTGTTATCATCATACTATAATATTACCTATGAAGCCAATGCGTTTAAGGAACTGATAAGTAAAGTAAATAATTTGTCTGACATACCTATTTTATATATAAAAAAAGTGGAGAAGAAAAGATATCCGAGCGCGAAAATACAATAAATGAGAGTATTGATTTATTCAGTTTCCCCCATTTCTGCAAGTCCGCCTATTCAATAATTCAACCTGCGCTAGATCAAGGATCTGGTCACTGTAGCGGTGATCTAGCGCGGTACTCGGCGAGAATCTATAGAAGCTCATGCAAAAAGCTGCTGCCGCCCTCCACTCAATTTTTTTCAACAAATTTTGAAAAACCCCTTGACAAATGCGAGAATTTGTGGTATAATATTAGTGTTGATTGCGAGAGTGATCAGCACCGAATATGCAGGTATGGCGGAAC
>CAZDFB010000122.1:0-3983 GCA_964504605.1 uncultured Oscillospiraceae bacterium
CAAAATAAGAAAAGTCATGGATCGTGTCGGAGCGTGAGCTCCGGCACGATTTTTAGGTATTACAATGAAGCATCCTGCTACTGACATTTTGAAAGTTACGCATACCAAAGCATGCCCCTTGAGAAATTCATAAAGTGACTGTGCAACACGCAGAGATGGACTTCGGGACGGGTTGTTTCATCAAATATTTTTTAGGATAATTTAAGTGTTTTTCTGTTTTTTTTACGTACTATATATGACCGGTTAATCCACATAGCAAGAGGTGAATCTTTTGAATGACGAAAGAGTAATAACAGCAATAAAAAACCGAAACGAGGCTGCAATCAATGAAGTGATCACAAAATACGCTAAGCTTTTATGGTCGGTTGCGGGAGCGGTTTTGAATCATATCGGATCAACGCAAGATGTCGAGGAATGTGTTGCCGATACATTCATTTACCTATGGGAACATCCGGAAAAGTATAATTCCCGGCGTGGGAAGCTGAAAACATGGCTTTCTATCGTTGCCCGGACGCAAGCGGTAAACAGATGCCGAGAGATTGCAAAACGAAACGTTGTTCCCCTTGAGAACACTGATTTTATAGATCAAATCGGCATTGCTGATACCTTCCTTGAAACCGAAACCCGCAGAGCGTTGCTTGCGGCGATAAATGCACTGGGTGAACCGGATCGCGAAATTTTGATCCGCCGATATTACTACAAGCAAAAACCGAAAGAGATTGCACTTGCGCTGGATATCAGCGTAAAACAGGTTGATAATCGACTATATCAAACAAAGCTGAAACTGCGTAAAGCACTTTCCAACTAAAAAGGAGGATAGTATGGATTCGTTTAATAATGCAAATTTGAAAAACATAAAGAATATTTTTATAGAGAAAACAGGTGTTGCTTTAGATATCCGGCAACATCGTCGTCCAATGAAAGCAGCAATGCTGGCGGCTGCGATATTGCTTTGCGGTTTTACGATGACAGTATTTGCGTTCAGTATATTCTCATCGTTATCCGGAGACGATCTTAGCCTCAGCGCCACCTATGAGGGTGATGGTATTGTGTCTATCCAGGTGGAGAATAAATCCGATAAGACTTTAAGCTTCCAGAAACAGCTTAAACTGATGCTTTGGTCTGCCGACAAGGAAATTGAGCCGGTTTCCGATATGGTCGTTTTCGATAGAACGGATTTTGAGGCCCATACAAATGGTGTCATGACGATTGATCTTTCCAAAGCGTACGATATTGATTTCCTGGAGCAGCTGCTTACCGATGATCATTATTATTTTGTGCTGACAAACAATCATTTTATGTTTGGACAGGACTGGATGTGCTCTGTTTATTTCGCTGAGCCGATTGAGACGCCCGTTGACGTGATTACCCCCATTACACCGGCTGCGGCAGACAAGGAACTTGCGGCAAAGGTTATGGAGCGGCTTCAACCTTATTTTGACTGTGATCTTACTGATCCTTCGGAGCGGAATAGGGTTGCTTCTGAATATTTGGCAAAGTGCGGAGAATTGCTTGGTGACTTGGGCTGCAACGTAGTGGCATCTGATTCCCCCATGCTACTTGTCGAGCGCATGAATCCCTCTATTGTTTTCGATAATACAGTTCCGTTGGATCAGCAATATTGCCTTGTTGGGCAGAATTGGCAAACATTGGACGGTTTCGGTATCCCTGTTGGCTCCACAGATACAGAAAGTGCATTGGTATTAAGTGCGTATATCCCCCAACGCAGGGGCGAAACCGATGGAGGAGCAGATATTCCGCTGATCTACATCTTTGCGTATGATGCCAATAATGCCAATGACCCCACCAACTACGCATTCATTCACGGTCAGCTACTAACGTTTGAGGAAATGGCTGAGTACAAGGTTTATGAAGATGCGCAATATGTTTGCTATGAAGTGACCGATCTGTTTTATACCGACCTGCGCCGGTATGTGGAAAGTATAGTCAGTCAAAGAGCCGATATTTACTTCGATGAGCAAATCTGGACCCGCGTGCAAAACATTTATAATTACTATAAGGATAAAGAGGAACTTGGCAGCCGGTTTTTCTACAAAGATATTCCCAATTAAAATAATGTCCAGTCTGGAGGGAGCATCGCAAAAACTGAATGGGTGATATGCCCAATGTGCAAACATAAAACCGGGAGACGTTTTCACGTCTCCCGGTAATGCTTACAGCCAGCCGGCGTCTTCGGTTTCTGCCCGGCGCTGCCGGGTCAGCAGCTGCTGAACGGCCTGCCGAACATCGGCACCCTCATAGAGAACCTTATAGGCGGCCTCTGTGATGGGCATATCGATTCCCTGAGCCTTTCCCAGCCCATAGGCGGATTTTGCGGCGTAGTAGCCCTCCACCACGGCACCGACCTCCGTCATTGCCGTCTGCGGGTCCTTGCCCTGACCGATGAGAATACCGGCACGGCGGTTTCTGGAGTGCATGGAGGTACAGGTCACGATCAGGTCGCCAACTCCCGCGAGACCGGCAAAGGTTTCCTTTTTCGCGCCCATGGCAACGCCCAGCCGGGCGGTTTCCGTCAGGCCACGGGTTATCAGCATGGCCTTGGTGTTGTCACCGCAGCCCAGACCGTCAGCAATGCCGGCACACAGGGCAATCACGTTTTTCAGGGCGGCACCCAGCTCCGCGCCTACGGGGTCCGGGCTGGTATAAACCCGGAGGGTATCGGACATAAAAGCATCCTGCACAAGCTCTGCGGCGGCCTGATTCTGACTTGCTGCCAGAAGACCGGTGGGCAGATTGCGGGAAACCTCCTCAGCGTGACTGGGACCGGTGAGCACCACCACATTCCGACCAATCTCCTGGGCGATGACCTGGCTCATGCGAAGATAGCTGCCGCTTTCCAGCCCCTTGGTTACGGAAACCACAATGGCATCCGCCGGAAGCAGGGGAGCGAACTGCCGGCTGATATCCCGCAGAGTGCTGGAAGGGACCGCAAAAACCACGACCTGACAACCGGCTACGCAGCCGGGATCGGCGGTGATGGTCATACGCTCGGGGAGGGGAATCTCCGGCAGGCGAAAATTCCGGCGCTTGGCGGTCATTTCAGAGGCCCGGCTGGGATTGCGGGCCCACAGCGCCACATCATGACCGTTTTTGCACAGGCAGATTGCCAGGGCGGTGCCCCAGGCACCGCTGCCGATTACTGCAGCTTTCATTCGGAGGTTCCCTTCTTAAACAGATTCGTTTTCCGCTCCTCGCCATGGAGCAGCCGCTGGATATTCCCGCGGTGCATGAAAATGGTCAGCTCACCCATGAACAGACCGCCGATCAGAACCAGCGCATTCTGGTGGTGGAAGATGATAAATCCGGCACCGAAGGCCACTGCGGCAAGCACGCTGCCCAGAGAAACATACTGGGTCAGCAGATAGGTGCTGAAAAATACAATACCGATCAGCAGGCCGATGCGCCAGTCAATGCAAAAGGCGATAAACCAGCCGCTGAGGATACCTTTTCCGCCCCGGAAGCCCTGCAACGCCGGGAAATCGTGGCCCAGCATTACGCATACGCCGCCCAGGGTCCGGCCCTCCAGGGCATAGCCGTAGGGCGCAAAGACCAGACCAGCCAGCGTACAGGCCAGAACGGCCTTGCCCACATCAATCAGAATCACCAGCAGGGAGCGGCCTGCGCCATAGTTGCGGATGAAGTTGGTCAGGCCCGCGTTTCCGCTGCCATGCTGCCGTACATCGTCGCCCAGCATGGCGCTGACGCAGATGGCACCGTTGTGATTTCCCAGGAAATAACACACGAGGGCCGTAATAAGGATGCGAATGACCATCAGTCGTCCTCCTTGTCACCCTTTTGCCGGATCGTGATTCGGATCGGTGTACCCTGAAGGCCGAATACCTCACGAATCTGGTTTTCCAGGTACCGCTGATAGGAGAAGTGGAACAGCCGTGCGTCGTTGCAGAAAATGACGAAATGGGGGGGCTTGGTGCTGGCCTGGGTCATGTAGTAGATCTTCAGCC
>CAZDFB010000123.1:0-3965 GCA_964504605.1 uncultured Oscillospiraceae bacterium
CTCCAGTGCCATTACTATACCCCTGCGGGACAGACAGGACAAGACTTGATTTTTTTGAACTTTTGTGGTATAATAATCCCAGAAAAAAAGAAGCGTACCGGATAAATCCGGCACGCTTCTTTGCTTTTTTGATTACTTTTTGATCCGGCTGAGGGCCCGGGTCAGCAACGGAGAGGCCACCGTCGTGGCAACGATCTCCGGGACCATGTAAATGGCGCTGTAAATCATGGAGAAGGCCCAGGGACCGTAGCGGTTGACGATATGACCGGGGTCATCGGCATACCACTGAAGATCCAGCTCATACCAGACCACCGCGCCGGACACCGTGTGGCACACATAGCGCAGCAGCGTCACCAGCAGCGCTCCCAGGGCGGCGGCGATGACCGTGTTGGTCTTCTCATTGTCGGTAAAGCCCACATTGCGGAACATACCGCCCAGACCCAGCAGGGTGAATGGGAGAATGTAGTCCGTCAGCACGCACAGAACAATACCGGCGGGCGTGGGAATCCAGGCCACATTACCCAGGCCCTGCAGCAGCTGAATGAGGCTGTAGGCAAAGCCTGCCAGCAGGCCTACCCGGGTGCCGCGGCGCATGGACAGCACAATCAGCGGAGCCATGGACAGCATGGTGACCGAGCCGCCATAGGGCGACTGCCAGATTTTCAGGAAGCTCAGGACGGTGGACAGGGCGACGATAATGGCGCTTTCCGCGATCACCCGGGTGCGGGATGGGTTGTTTGTCATAACACAAACCTCCAAATAAAAAAGTATCGCATTACATCCGTCTGGGTGCAATGCGATACTGACAGGTATCCCATATATGCATCTTTCCCTCCGACGGTACTGACCGTATCAGGTTCACGGGTCAGGACAGGATGGTGTCCAATCTCAGCCGGCTCTCCCGGCACCCCGAAGACGTATTTGCTTTGCGATCTGAACCTATTATAGCGCCGCAGCGAAAAAAGTCAAGGCCTCAGCCCATCTGGGTGCACAGTGTTTTTCCGCCCAGAATGTGAAAATGCAGGTGCGGCACCGTCTGCCCGGCATCCGGGCCGCAGTTGGAGACCACCCGGTAACCGTTCACCAGGCCCTCCTTTGCTGCGATGGCGGGAATGACCTCAAAAATATGGGCCACCAGCCGGCTGTTGTCCGCGCTTACCCCATCCACAGAGGGAATGTGGGTCTTGGGGATCACCAGAATGTGGGTCGGTGCCATGGGCGCGATATCCCGGAAGGCCAAAACCGCATCGTCCTCATAGACCTTGGTGGAGGGAATCTCCCCGGCGGCAATTTTACAAAACAGACACTCAGACATAATTGCTTCCTCCTATGTTAAAATCCGAATACGTGCAGGGCTGTGTGGCTGCCCACGCCCATAATGATTCCCGCAATGAGAACCCCCAGAGATACGGAAAGGGCCGTATCCTTAATGCCCATTTTCAGGAAGGATGCAGCCAGTGCCCCGGTCCAGGCACCGGTTCCCGGCACCGGGATTCCCACAAACAGCATCAGCGCCACGAACAGGCCGCCCCGCCCGGTTTTTTTCACCAGCTTCTGCCCGGCCTTTTCTCCCTTTTCCAGGCAGAACCGGAAGAACCTGGCTGTGTATTTCTTATTCGCGCCCCAGTGGAGCACCTTTCTGGCAAAAAAGTAAATAAAGGGCACCGGCAGCATATTGCCCAGCACGCAGACCGCCAGACTTGTCCAATAGTCCAGCCCCAGTCCCACCGCCACCGGAATCGCGCCCCGAAGCTCCACAATAGGAACCATGGAGATCAGGAAAATAAAAAGGTATTTTGAAAGCAAGGTCACATCACCCATCATGAATTTTAGCCCATTGTAGCATAAAAAAAACCGGCGCGCAACGGGAAAGCCCGCCGGAAATCCTTAAAATTTAGTTAACGATCCACCGGGCAGCCCGGGTCCCGTCGGGAAAACCCGGTTTTTTCTTCCAATTCCCTCTTTACTTTTTCGGCGGAATGCGGTATATTATCCCCTGAACAGAGTAGGCGACGGCGCGTTAAGTGCCACCGGGACGGGGAGTTGCCCGGAGGACGAAGGATTTTTCCACGATGCTGTCACCGCACCCGCTGCCCATATAGGATATCCTCCTTTATGAGAGGCGATACTCGGTCGGGCGATGCTTGGCTGTGTGCCACAATACCATCGCGTGTCCGTATCTGTAAGAGGCTCCCGACGATTTTTCGCCGGGATTTTTTCTTTTACGGGCCGCTGGCATCGCCTACTATTACAAAGGAGGCTTTTTTATGCCCAGAACTGAACGATCCACTGCACTTTATCCCCACCCCTTCTCCAACGCCTACTGGCGGGATGCCGCCGCGGAGCTTAACTCCGTCAAAATGCTGGTGGTCACCGCCCTGATGATTGCCCTGCGTATCGCCCTGAAGCCCTTTGCCATCTATATCGGACCCCAGATGGCGATTCAGACCGCCACCCTGGCAACCGCCCTGGGTGCCATGATCTTCGGGCCGGTGATGGCGATTCCCGCTGCCATAATCTCCGATACCGTGGGCTTTATGATCTACCCCACCGGCGATTACTTCCTGCCCTTCATGCTGACGGAAATCGCCAGCACCATGATTTACGCTCTGTGCCTGTACCGGGCCAAGCCCAGCACAGGCCGGGTTCTGCTCGCCCGGTTCCTGATCTGCTTCTTCGTGAACATTGTTCTCCAGCAGCTGGTCTTCGCATGGCAGTATACCTACATGGGCAACCCCGACAAGGCGAAGGATTCCATCCTGGGAATCACCGCCGTGGCCCGGATCTTTAAAAATCTGTTTTTCTTCCCCATTGAGTCCGTGGTGATCACCCTGTTTCTGCGGGCGCTGATGCCGGTAACCAACCGGGCAGGCCTAACCCGGGTCAGCAACGATAAGCTCCGCTTCACAAAAAAACAGGTTGCCGCCCTGATTGCCCTGATGGTGGTGGGAATCGGCAGCGCCGTGGCATACCTGAACTACCGCTACACCGGGACTTCCCGCTCCGCGGACTATACCGATTCCCAGCGTGTGGAGACCAATCAGGAGATGACCCAGCTGGTTCTGGACAAGACCGACGACTGGGACAGCGAAACCGTGGTCTGCATTGTGGACAGCGCCTACCGGCCCCTCTTCGGAGAGCAAACGGATTACACCGTGTCCGTTTACATTCTGGATGCCGAGGCCTTCGCCGCCGGTCAGGCCGATGCCCAGTCCAAAGGCGAGCAGTATACCATGGATACCCTCTGGGGCTATTCCAAATCCGGTCCCAGCAAAGATGTGTACCACTCTCTGGTAAAAGTTGCCACCGTAACCTTTACCCAGGTGGAAAAAACGGAGGAAATCTCCGGCTTCACCGTAGTAGCCCAGACCGAAGCTGACTGAAATACGGCGGCGTGCTTAGCACGCCGCCGTTTCTGTGTGTCAGAGAAGTATAAAATTCCTGGCTTCCCCCTTGGGGGGAAGCCAGGAAGCATGATATTGTAGGGACACCCCTCCGGGGTGTCCTGAAAATTCGTTTCAGTAGAGGAAACGGACAAAATTGCGGCTACGGAGGTTGTCCCCATGGTATCCATGGCTCCCCCAAAGGGGGCGCTGCCCGAAACCTGTGATTTCGGGCTGAGAGGGCAACCCCTCTCTGCTGCTCGCTTGCATGGTTCCTGCGGGCGCACACGTCACGGCCCAGGGCTTCCCCCGGGAAGGCTTTGCAGCCGCGCCGCGTTTATATGCTCAGTAGAACAGCAGGGATATCCAGGTGACCACATTCTGCCCGAACTGAAGTTCCAGGCCGCATTTTTCCATAACCGGCACCACGTTGATGCCGTGGCTCTCCACGCAGGGATGCATCCTGCCGGGAAGGCGGCAGGGCTGCCCATCCAGGTAAGCGCAGCGGCTGCACAACGCGCAGGCCTCTGTGGACAGCACATAGGGCCGCTCCCCCAGGTCCCGCAGGATATCCCGCACCTG
>CAZDFB010000124.1:0-3926 GCA_964504605.1 uncultured Oscillospiraceae bacterium
CCGGTGCCGGTCTGCCCATGTTTATGAACATCCCCGGCGAGGCTCTGAAGGGCGTTATGTCCGCCAACGAGTACCTGACCCGTACCAACCTGATGAAGGCCTACACCGAGGAAGCCGACACTCCCGTCATCCGCTCCAAGGCTGTCGCCGTTGTCGGCGGCGGTAACGTGGCAATGGACGCCGCAAGATGCGCCATGCGTCTGGGTGCCGAGAATGTGTATGTTGTCTACCGCCGCGGTGAGGCTGAAATGCCCGCCCGTCTGGAGGAGCAGCATCACGCCAAGGAGGAAGGCATCGAGTTCAAGACTCTGTGCAACCCCGTGGAGATCATCGGTGATGAAAACGGTCGTGTCTGCGGCATCAAGTGCATCCGCATGGAGCTGGGTGAGCCCGACGCTTCCGGTCGCCGCCGTCCCATCGAGGTTCCCGGCAGCGAATTCGTGCTGGATGTGGACACCGTCATCATGTCCCTGGGCACCAGCCCCAACCCCCTGATCCGCTCCACCACCCCCGGTCTGGAAACCAACCGGAAGGGCTGCCTGATCGTCAACGAGAACGAAATGACCACCCGTGACGGCGTGTTCGCGGGCGGCGATGCCGTTACCGGCGCTGCCACCGTCATTCTCGCCATGGGCGCAGGCAAGAAGGGTGCTGCCGCCATCGACGCTTACTTAAAGGATAACCACTGATACACCAACCCCCGAAGCAGTTCACTGACTGCTTCGGGGGTTTTACGCTGTCAAAGAAATCGGTTTTGCACCGGCGCGGGAGCTTTCACAAAAAGACATTGTAGGGACACCATTCCTGCGGTGTCCGGGAGATTCGTTTTTTGGGGGGAACGGACACCCGAGGACGGGTGTCCCTACGGTATATATCGCCGGAGGGAGATGAGATTGCAACCTTGCCACTCCCAAAGGGCGGCTCTCTGCGAATCGCAGAAATGGGCTTTTGCCCCCTCTGCCCCATGGGGCCCAACCGGCGAATTATTGGCTGCAAAGGACACCATTCCTGCGGTGCCCAAAAAATTCCCCTCCGCATTGCGCGGAGGGGAATTTCTGTCAGGTCTTTTTCACGAACTTTTCCTTGCACTTGGGGCAGGTAATGGAGATCTTGCCCTTCCCTCTGGGCACCCGGACCCGCTGATGGCACCGGGGGCAATTAAAGTAGCGGTGCTGCCGGTCCTTGATCTGGTCAAAGAACTGGAGAAATTTCCGGTTCTCCTCAAACCGCTTGTAGGTATTCCGGGAGAGGCTCCGAACCACCGCCCAGATTGTCAGTCCATAGGACAGCGCCCACAGCACCAGCCGGAGGAGGCCATTTCTCAGGAAGGAATACACAAAAATCAGCACCAGCGCCGTTACCAGCAGCGCCAAATTGAGCCGGTCTGTTCCGTAACGGCCCTCCATAAAGCGGCGAAGGCCGCCGCTGATTTTCATGCCCAGGCCCCGAAGCCAGCTTCCAAAACTATTCATACAGAGAATCACCTTAATCCATTATTTCCAACAAAAGCAGCCGCTTTCCAGCCGCTCTGTTCATTCGCGGGCAGGGCAGCGGCCCATCCGAAAATGTATGCTACCATTATATTGCAAAAAATCGGGATTTCAACTGAGGGAAGCCAATGTTTACGGATTGTTTAAGATTTTATAAAGATTTGGAATTGTCCGAAACCCTCTTGGCGAAGTCCCGAAAATATGATATACTGGGCGTAATGTGTCCGAAAGGAGTTTTGCCCCCATGAAGACTGCCATCCGGCGCGGTGTGCGTCTGGAGATTGTACTGCTGATCATCGCCCTGGTTTGTGCCGCCGGGCTTGTTTTGATGGTGCTTCAGTGCCTTCCCTATTTAAACCCCGCCGCCCTTATGGATAAGGCCGGCCCTCCGGAAGCATCCACGGATGCAGCCGCAGTATCCTCCACCCCTTCCGAGCCGGAGACCCGGACAGAACCGGAGTCCGAACCGGAAACAGAGCCGGAAACCACCGCCGAACCAGAGCCAACGCTGCCGCCGCCTGAGGAAAATCCCTACGGTCGCAACGATTTTCAGTATAATTCGGACAATTTCCTCTCCTGCCTTTCGGGCATGAGCGTCAACGGAATCGACGTTTCCTCCTACCAGGAGGAGATCGACTGGGCAAAGGTCAAGGCTGACGGCATTGATTTTGCCATCATCCGGGTGGCCCTCCGGGGCTATGAATCCGGCAAGCTGGTGGAGGATCCCTACGCCCGGGCCAATCTGGAAGGTGCCCGGGAAGCGGGTCTGGAGGTTGGTGTGTACATTTTCTCCCAGGCGGTAAGCACGGAGGAGGCCCTGGAGGAAGCGGAATTCCTCTTGGAGATCATTCAGGATTACGAAATTACCATGCCCGTGGTTTTCGACTGGGAGCAGGTGGGCGTGGAGACCGCCCGCACGGAAAACATGGACCCCGAGACACTGACCGCCGCCACACTGGAATTCTGCCGGGTGGTGGAGGAAGCGGGCTACACGCCCATGGTCTATTTTAACCGCTATCAGGCAAAGCATCTGATGGATCTCTCCCAGCTCACCGATTACGACTTCTGGCTAGCAGCCTATACCGACCGCATGACCTATGGCTACAAGGTCCGTATGTGGCAGTATACCGACCGGGGCCGGGTAGACGGCATCGAAGGCGGCGTGGATGTCAACATCTGGCTGGAATACTGACCCCTCTGCGGTATTCCACGCCGGGATTTTCCGTACAGCGCGTGTAAAAACGAAAATACCGGCCTGAAGGCCGGTTTCTGCAAGCGCGTAACGCCAAATTTATGGAACAGGCATGATTTCGGTCATGCCTGTTCTGCTTTTAGCCGCGCTTCCGCAGGACAACGCCGGAAGCGCGGACTTTTTCCATATCGCACCTTTTTATTTCTTTTCAACGATATCAGGGAATCACATTTTCCCTGATTCTTTCTTTATGTTCAACCGCATCAGAGGAATTCTCTCTGCGGTAATAGTCCAAAATCACTTTCTCGCCGTCTTTTGTCAATTCGGCTTCCCCGGAATGGGAGTAGGTAAAGCCGCAAGTCAAGGCGAGCTGCCTGGATGCTGTGTTCCGAGCGAAGCAGTCGTAGGCAACCTCGGTTGCACCCAACGCAAAAGCCAGCTTCAGCAGAGCGTTGACAATCTGCTTTCCATACCCTTTACCGTGGAAGTCCGGGCTGATGGCAATATCGGTAATTGTCCACTTTCCGGGCTTCAGCTCCTTAACACCGGCAATCCCGATCGCTTGCCCGGTTGCTTTATCGTACACAAAGGACTCTGTCTTCATTTCCCTGTGCATTTGCGCATAGGCAGCGGTTTTCTTCCTTGCATGTTCCTCTGTCGGACTTGGTTTGGTGAACATATAACGGAGCACCTCACCACGGCTCCAAAGGTTTCTGTATAAGTCCTGCCAGTCATCGGCAGAGCCCTGTTTTAAGATCAAGTCTTTTGTTTCAATCATAATGCTGCTCCAATCTGAGGTTCGTCCAACGATTGCTATACTGTACGGAAACCCCAGGACAATGGCTTTTCATCTGCCAGGCCTTCGCTCAAACCGATGTGTACATAGAGTATAGCACAGCCTCGATATACCGTTCAACCCCAAAAGACGCAAAAAACAGGCGATATCCAGCAGTTGCTGAACATCGCCTGTTTTCATTTTTTGCGGCTGCCGGTTTCGTAATTCTTTCAAATTACCGTATTACCGGCACCTGCCACGCAGTCGTTTTTATGAAAGACTCCGCTTACACCATTGCAGCGGTAATAATCGCCATCTTGTAGACCTCGTCGGCGTTGCAGCCACGGCTCAGGTCGTTGATGGGAGCAGCCAGACCCTGCAGGATGGGGCCGTAGGCCTCAAAGCCGCCCAGACGCTGGGCGATCTTGTAGCCGATGTTGCCGGCCTCGATGGTGGGGAAGATGAAGGT
>CAZDFB010000125.1:0-3895 GCA_964504605.1 uncultured Oscillospiraceae bacterium
TCTCCTTTGCGATCCGACCCTGGCGGCCGATCACCTTGCCCATGTCGCCTTCGGCAACACGAAGCTCCAGAACCTTGCCGTCCTCGTTTGAGGTTTCGGTGACGGTAACTGCCTCAGGATCATCCACCAGGTTCTTTGCCATATACAGCAAAAGTTCCTTCATTGCGCTTCTCCTTTGGGATCTTACAGCACGCCGGCGTTCTTCAGCAGGCCGCGAACGGTGTCAGTGGGCTGAGCGCCATTCTTGATCCAGGTCTGAGCCTTCTCTGCATCAACAGTGATGGTAGCGGGAACGGTCAGGGGGTTGTAAGTGCCGATCTCCTCGATGCAACGGCCATCGCGGGGAGAGCGGGAGTCAGCAACAACGATACGGTAGAAAGGAGCCTTCTTTGCACCCATTCTTCTCAGTCTGATCTTAACCATGAGTTTCACCTCCATAAAAATTCAATGTAATCTATATCGCAAAGCTATTTTGCTTAAAGCGAACAATAAAAAGAATTACGAAACTCAACCGTAAGGCGGGGCTTACCCCTGCCCTGCGATTTTATGAGACCCTTTAAAACGGGAATCCTCCGCCGAAGCCCCGGCTCATACGCTTGAGCTTCTTTCCCGCACCGGGACCGGAGAACTGCTTAATCAGCTTCTGCATCTGCTCAAAGGATTTGAGCAGCCGGTTTACATCCTCCACCCGCAGGCCGCATCCGGCAGCGATCCGCTTCTTGCGGCTTGCGCCAATGATACCGGGATTTTCCCGCTCCCGGGGGGTCATGGAAAGAATGATGGCCTCTGTGTGGGCCATAGCCTTGGGGTCCAGCTTCACACCCTTTAAGTTTGCGCCGCCGGGCATCTGAGCCAAGATATCCTCCATGGAGCCCATGGATTTAATCTGAATCAGCTGATCGTAATAATCCTGAAGGGTAAACTTGTTTTTCTTAAGCTTTTCCTCCATCTCGGCGGCCTTTTTGGCATCGTAGGCCTTTTCTGCCTTCTCGATAAGGGTAAGCATATCGCCCATGCCCAGAATACGGGAGGCCATCCGGTCGGGATGGAAGGGCTCAATATCCTCCAGCTTTTCGCCCATACCGGCAAACTTGATGGGCTTTCCGGTAATTGCCCGGACAGACAGGGCGGCACCGCCTCTGGCATCGCCGTCCAGCTTACTGAGCATCACAGAGTCGATATCCAGCCACTCATTAAAGCTCTGGGCCGCATTCACAGCGTCCTGACCGGTCATGGCATCCACGACCAGCATAATCTCGTCGGGCTTGACCGTCTCTTTAATGTTCTTAAGCTCTTCCATCAGTGCCTCGTCTACATGAAGACGACCGGCGGTATCCAGGAAGACCATATCATAGCCGTGCTGTCTGGCATAGAGAACCGCTTCTTTGGCAGTTTCCACAGGGTTCTGTGTACCCTTCTCATACACGGGGATATCCAGCTTTTCACCGCATACCTGCAACTGAGTAATTGCGGCAGGACGGTAAATATCACAGGCAACCAGCAGCGGGCGCTTCCCCTGCCGCTTCATCAGTCCGGCAAGCTTACTGCCGTTGGTGGTTTTGCCCGCGCCCTGCAGGCCCACCAGCATCACAACCGTGGGGCCATTGGGGTTGATCGTAATGTGCTTGGTATCACTGCCCATAAGCTTGGTCAGCTCTTCATTTACGATCTTAATAATCATCTGAGCAGGTGTCAGGGATTCCAGCACATCGGATCCCACGCAGCGCTCGGTAACAGACTTGGTAAAGTCCTTCGTGACCTTGTAGCTGACATCCGCTTCCAGCAGCGCCATGCGAATCTCCCGCATAGCCTCCTTCACATCAGCCTCTTTCAGGCGGCCCTTGCCCCGAAGCTTTTTGAAGGTATTATTGATTTTTTCGGTTAATCCTTCAAATGCCATGTATTACTCCTCTAAAGCTTTGACAGCGGCACGAATCCGTTCTGCCTGGGCGCGGGTATTGGGATCCTGCGACGCTCCCAGAGCTTCGGCGGCATCCAGAATTTCCCGGAGCCATCGGCGGTTTTGCGTATCCCGGCGGATACAGCCGATATTCTCCTCCATCCGGTGCAGCAGCGCCTCCGTCCGGGTCAGGTTATCGCAGACAGCCTGACGGCTGACACCCAGCATTTCCCCGATCTCGCCCAGGGAAAGGTCCTGATTGTAGCGCATATCGAAGCATTCTCTTTGCTTGTCCGTAAGCATTCCGCCGTAATAATCCAGCAGCAGTGCCATTTCCAGCGCTTCCATCCACGGGCCTCCTTGTATCAAGCATTTTTCCTTGACACCTGGTGCATTATATCACAATGGCCTATAGATGTCAAGTATTTTTTCTTTACACCTGGGAACAATTTTGTCCAGCCCCGGTGCTTATTTCCCGCTGTTTCCGCCCAGGCGAATCTGCCCCTTCCTGGCTTTCAGATAGATCCGCTGCTCTCCCTGCCGGGGCTGGCAGAAAAGCCGGTCAGCGTACACTTCAATGTTGGTAAATCCGGCTTTCTTCAAATATCTGGTCAGCTGATCCCGGGAGTAGGCATACTCCCGGTGCTCCTCAAAGGAGCGGTTCCACTGCCTTCCCTCCCGCTGAAAAAGGTCCATGCCATAGGAGCAGATATTGGTACTCTCGTCAAATTCCCCCCGCCAGACGCAGTACACATCATCGTCCTCGTCCAGGAACACCTGACCATCCATTGCCCGGAGCTTCTCCGGAGTATTGACATCGAAAATAAAAATTCCGCCGGGATTCAGGGCTCTGTAGACCCGGCGAATGGCCTCCCGGCAGTTGGCAGGCTCTGTAATGTAATCCAGGCTGTCCAGGGCGCACACAGCAAGATCCACGCCCCGGGGGATCGCCAGCTCCTGAAGGGGCATACGCACGAAGCGGGGGGCATTTTTCATCCCGGCGGTTTTCTGCTGGGCCATGGTAAGCATTTCCTCGGAAAGATCCACCCCAAGCACCTCCAGGCCCCGCTCCGCCAGCAGCGCCGTCACCGATCCGGTGCCGCAGGCCAGGTCCACCGCCGTCCGGGGGGACAGGCCCTCCCGTTTTAATATTTCAAAGTAGAACTCCACCGTCCCCCGATAATCCACGTCATTCGTCAGGCGGTCGTAGCTCTTGGCAAGCTCATGGTAAGCGTCCATATCGTCTCCTTTATTTTTAAAAATCCCGTCCCCAGTGGGGACGGGACCGTTTTTAGCGCTTGAAGATGGAGAAAATCTCATCGATATCGCTGATATCGGCGGGCTTGGTGGGCTTTGCGGCAGCCGCAACAGGTGCGTCGATATCGTCGGCAGCGGGTGCGGGATCCGCAGCGGCGGTCTTTGCAGCGGCAGCGAAGGCAGCCTGGTCAAAGCCGGTGGCAATGACGGTGACCCGCATTTCGTCGGCAAATTCATCGGAGCAGGTGGCACCGAAGATGATGTTGGCATCGGGATTGGCAGCCTCCTGAACGATTCCGGCAGCGGTCTCAACGTCGTCCAGAGTCATTTCGGTGGAGCCGGTAACGTTCACCAGCACGCCGGTAGCGCCGTTGATGGCAGTCTCCAGCAGGGGGCTGGAAATAGCGGCAGTGGCAGCCTGCTCAGCCTTCTCTCGTCCGGCAGCGGTGCCCACGCCCATGTGAGCCCGACCGGCATCCTTCATGACAGCGGAAACGTCCGCAAAGTCAAGATTGATGATTACGTTCTTGGAGAAGCCAACCAGCTCGGAGATGGAGGTGACCGCCTGCTTCAGCACATCGTCAGCAATGCCAAAGGCGTTGGCAAAGGTAATCTTCTGGTCGGTGACATACTTCAGCCGGTCGTTGGGAATGATAATCAGGGAATCGACCTTGTCCTTCAGCTCGGCAATGCCGCTTTCGGCCTGACGCATCCGGTTGGCACCCTCAAACTTGAAGG
>CAZDFB010000126.1:0-3853 GCA_964504605.1 uncultured Oscillospiraceae bacterium
GAGAAGCTGGAGAAGTACCTGGGCGGCGTCAAGGAAATGAAGAAGATTCCCGCTGCCATGTTCATCGTTGACCCCCGCAAGGAGCGCAACGCCATTGCCGAAGCCAAGAAGCTGGGCATCCCCGTTGTTGCTATCGTTGACACCAACTGCGATCCCGACGAGATCGATTACGTTATCCCCGGCAACGACGACGCTATCCGCGCCATCCGTCTGATCGCCGCCGCCATGGCCAACGCTGCCATCGAGGGCCGTCAGGGCGAGGACGCTGAGGCCGCTGTCGAGACCGAAGCCGCTGCTGAGTAATCGGCGTTTTCCAGGAACTGTAACACATGGCTCCCCCTCCGGGGAGCTGGCAAAATCCCTGATTTGTGACCGGGAGGGTCATGGGCTTCCCTTTCCCTCTCCGTTACACCTGGGGTGCGCCACCTCTCCCAAAGGGATGGGCTTGTAAATACGATACAACGATATTACAGGAGGATATGTAAAATGGCATTTACCGCACAGGACGTTAAGAAGCTCCGTGAAATGACCAACGTCGGCATGATGGATTGCAAGAAGGCTCTCCAGGCTACCGACGGCGATATGGACGCCGCCATCGACTGGCTGCGTGAGAAGGGCCTGGCAAAGGCCGCCAAGAAGGCTGACCGCATCGCCGCTGAAGGCGTTGCCTACGCTGCCGTCATCGACGGTGTCGGCGTCGTCATCGAGGTCAACTCCGAGACCGACTTTGCCGCCAAGACCGACGCTTTCATGGATCTGGTGAAGAACCTGGCTGTTGTCGTGGCTGCTGAGAATCCCGCCGACGTGGAAGCCCTGAAGGCCTGCACCTACCCCGGCACCAACCTGACCGTTACCGAGATCATGCAGGAGAAGGTCATGTCCATCGGTGAGAACATGGTCATCCGCCGCTTCGACCGCTTCGCTGACAACACCTCCGTTGCCTACGTTCACGCAGGCGGCACCCACGGTGTTCTGGTCAACCTGGCTGTTGAGGGTGACATCGATGTTACCGAGATCGGCAAGAACGTTGCCATGCAGATTGCCGCTATGAACGCCAAGTACTGGGACAAGACTCAGGTTCCCCAGGCCGATGTGGACCACGAGCTGCAGGTTCAGGTCGCTCTGATGGACAACGATCCCAAGATGGCCTCCAAGCCCGCTGCTGTCAAGGAAAAGATCGCTCAGGGCAAGATCGCTGCCTTCTACAAGGAAAACTGCCTGCTGCAGCAGGAGTTCGTCCGCTCCGACCTCTTCAAGGGCGACGTTGCCGGCTACATTGCCGACGCTTCCAAGAAGCTGGGCGGCAAGGCAACCTTCGTCAACGCCATCCACTACACCAAGGGTGAGGGCATCGAGAAGAAGGAAGAGAACTTCGCTGAGGAAGTCGCCGCTCAGATTGCCGGCGCTCACAAGTAATCGAAAAGCATCCCTTTTACTCCCCGACCGCAAGGCCGGGGAGTTTTTTCGCACCCCAATCCCCGGCAAGGCCTTCCGGGCCGTCAATAGCTATCTATTTCCAAACCTTACCACCGGCATCGGAATCAGACTGTAGGGCCACCCCCTCCCGGGGTGGCCTTTCGCATTTCCTCCGGAGCGCCCCCGGGAACGGAGACGGACGCATGGAGACCCCTTTCAACAACCCTTTACAACGAAAGCGGACACCCCCGGAGGGGTGTCCCTACAAAGTAAAACGTATCCGCAGCAGGATTATTACAAGGCCCCGGAACCGGGAATCGGACTGTAGGGCCACCCCTCCCGGGGTGGCCTTTCCCATTTCCCCCGGAGCACCCCCGGAAAGGCATCCCTATGGGTAAAAAGGAAAGGCCACGCTGCACTCTCGCGGCGTGGCCTTCTATATTATATATCAGTACACACTCAAATCGATCCACACCGCAGGACGGATTGCCCAGCCCGGGCGGTGGACCACATAGCCATAGACGCTGACCTTTCCATCCGCGCCCACATAGCAGGCATCCCGGCTGTATTTACCCGGCGAGCGGAGCCACCACCAGCCCCGGCCCAAACCGTTGGAGAAACATTCCAAGTCCTTGGCATATTCGGTCACAGAGGCCAGCCGCTGCTCCTGGGTCAGGTACTCATTCACCTCGTCCACGCTCAGCAGGAAGACCCGGTCAATGGTGTTTTCGCCGCCGACGGTTCCGTAGTAGTCGTTATCGGCGTTGACCAGCTCTGTCTGCGCCAGAAGCTTCTGCTCCGTTTCCGAAAACGCCGCATTGCAGAAATCCTCATTGAGCCAGGTCCGCAGAGCGCATTCCTCCCAGGTTACATAGCCGTCGATTACGTCGTGGAAGGGCTGGCTGTCCAGGCAAACCGTGCTGAGCAGGAAAACCCGGTCATTCTCCCGGTCAAGGACCATCCAGCTGATTTCCTCAGTGCCATTTTCCCCGTTTCCGTCCTGTTCATAGCTTCCCAGAATCACCTGGTCACCCACCTGAACATCTCCCAGACCGGCCCGAAGCCGAAGCAGCTCCGCTTCATCCCCGGTCTCACCCTCCAGAAGCTCCAGCGCCTGCTGATATTCGCCCTCACGGATCCGTTCTCTGGCCTGCTCCGTTACCGGAGGCTCTGTGGCCTGCGTTGTTGCTTCCGTTTCCGGCTCTGTTGTTTCCGGCTGGTGCTCCGTGGTTTCGGGAATGCTCTCCGCCTCACTGCTTTCCGTGGAGAGCGTCTCCTGCGGCCCGTCATTTCCGGCTCCGCAGCCGCAAAGGCTTATCAAAAGGCAAAAAACTGCCAAAATACATCCGATTTTTTTCAAAGAAAACACTCCATTTCCTTATGCTCATTCTTTTTAAACTATATCACATTACCGACCGGCTGTCCACCCCCTCCGGCCCGGCAAAAGCCGCCGCCCAGGCTGCTGGGCGGCGGCACATTTATCAGTCCACCCGGTAGGCCGCCACCACCAGGCGTCCGTTGGTCTGGGTGTATTCGCAGGTGGAAAGACAGATGATCTTGTCCCCATACACCGGGGTCAGCCCCGTATCGTAAAGGGACAGATTCTTGCAGCTGTCCACAAAAATGAGAAAATCCCGTTCCTCCTGCGCGTCCACGAACCGATGGTAAGCGAAGCCCTGCCCCACCGAGGCCGTGGTCCTGAATACGGCAAAGATACGGTAGGTGTGGTGCGCTGTCAGGGTGTCAAAAATGATCGTGTCATGTTTTTCCCAGAAGGAGCGGCTGAGATATTTGTTCAAATCCGCGAACATACTGCCGTCACGCATATTGTGACCGTAGATGGTGATATTGTCCGACGGTGCGTTGATATCGCATTCCTCCCGGGCATACAGGCAGCCCTGGCTGCTGTCGGCCTTGCTGAAATTCCGGTGCAGATAGTAGTCCACATAGTCCGGGGTCTGCATGACCGGGTAATTGACCCGTGTATCCTCGATTTTCAGCCAGCCCACCATATCCGAATTCAGGGCATACAGCGGTGCGTATTCCGGCAGGATGCCGCCGGTGCTTTCCTCCGTCCCGGCAGTGCTTTCCTCCGGGTTCTCCTTTGTCGCAGGCTCCGAAGGCATATCCGCCTGAATGCTCTCCACGATGGCTGCCAAATCGTCAAATTCCTGCTTCTGCCTGTGGGAATTCAGAAAGTAATTCGCCACATAAAGGGAGCTGGCGATCAGAACAATCACCAGGATTGCGACAACGCCAAAATACAATACCTTTCCGGCTTTCATACAGGCACCTCCCGAAGTTGGAAAGATCTGGTTTTTCACGGCTCTCATTATATCGCGGCAGGTAACCCTTGTCAAGCCGCGCCGCCCCTGCCCTTATATCCTCGGGAATGCATCAAAAGAGCAGATACCCAAATGGGTATCTGCTCTTTTGG
>CAZDFB010000127.1:0-3673 GCA_964504605.1 uncultured Oscillospiraceae bacterium
AGGGAAAGCTTCAGGGTGCTGCCCTCTGCGCTGTGGCCGTACTTGCAGTCGTTCAGCAGGGAAACGCCGTAGCCGTGCTCACTGAGATCCAACCATTTCTGGGCACAGACCTCGAACTTCGCCTCGTCCCAACTGGTATTGCTGTGAGTGGGGCGTTTGACATGGCCAAACTGGATTTCGCAGGTGGCTTCGGAGGTATGAAGATCCAGGGGGAAGGCCGCTTTCAGGATCTGGTGGCGCTGATGCCAGTCCACTTCCGTCTCAAAGTCAATACGATCGGAATGGTCATACAGCCAGATGGTCTGTGTGATGGTGGAATCGCCATAGGTCCTGACCTGCCGGATGCCCCGGCGGACGGATTCTTCCACGATTTCAGAGGAAACCAGATGGTCGGCAACCCACATTTTATCCTTATAATACTTGCTCAGCTCCCAGGCATCGTAATCTCTGGGGAAGTCCTCGAAGACCTGCAATTCGTTCAGCTTGCTGCCGGGCAGGCACAGCTCCCGCTCTGCCCGCTTGTCATATAGGGAAATAATGGCGCCGGTATCATCCAGCACCAGCCGGTAGCTGCCATTTTCCAGGCTGCGCTCCGAAACTGATACATGAGAAACAGATACAGCCTTGGAAATCACCGTCCAGCCCATGGCCGGAACGTTTTCCGCCCAATAGGTTTCGCCGTTCCACGTTACCATGCCGCTTCTCGCAAAGCCCAGGGGATTGTAGACCAGCAGACCGTCACCGGGAACCCGGGAAGCCAGTGCATGAAGCGCACCCTCCGCGATGCTTTCACCCCCATTGAGAACGTGGGCGTAATGCCGGTCGCTGACCTCGTAAACCTCATGAATGGAGGAGCCGGGGATGATATCATGGAACTGGTTCAGCAGAACTGTCTGCCAGTGACTGTTAAGCTCCTGCTTGGGATAGGGGAGGGCGCAAAGGCTGTCAGCCAGAACCGAGAGGGTTTCTGCCTTTTGCAGCAGAAGCTCGGACTTGCGGTTGTTGCGCTTGTTCTTGGCGATGGAGGTATAGGTTCCCCGGTGGAATTCCAGATACAGCTCGCCGACCCATTTCGGCATCCGCCCGGACTGGGCCGCGCGGTCGCACATATCCTGATAGAGCTTGTCCATAAATTCCCCGGCGGGGGTGATCTGGGTTCTGGGAATTCCGGGCAGACCGTGGGCTGTTCTCCGCAGAACCTCCAGATGGTGCCGGGTGGGACCGCCGCCGCCATCGCCGTAGCCGAAGGTGATGAGCGTTCGGTTCGCGTACTCCTTCTGCTGGAACCGCTCCCAGGTTCCGGCCACCATTCGGGGCTCGGTATTGCAGACATAGGTTGTATTGGTGTCATTTTCGCCGGGCTTCGGCAGATCTCTTGCGGTACCAAAGTGGGTAAATACCTCTGTGCCGTCAATGCCCTCCCACATGAATGCATCATAGGGCATTTTATTGGTCTCGTTCCAGCCGATTTTGGTGGTAAAGAACCGATCAACACCGGATTTTTGCAGGATTTGGGGCAATGCCGCACTGTAGCCGAAAACGTCGGGCAGCCAGAGAATATGGCTGTCAACTCCGAATTCCTTCTTCATGAAACGCTTGCCGTAGAGGGTTTGACGCACCAGGCTTTCGCCGGAGGTCAGATTGCAGTCCGCTTCCAGCCACATGGCGCCCTCCACCTCCCAGCGGCCCTGACGAACCCGATCCAGAATCTGGGCATAAAGCTCCGGCGCGTCCTCCTTGATGTACTGGTAGAGCTGAGGCTGAGAGGACATGAACTTGTATTCCGGATACTGCTCCATGAGACGAAGGACGGTGGAGAAGCTGCGCTGGGCTTTTTCCTCGGTCTGGGCCAGCGTCCAGAGCCAGGCAACGTCGATATGGGTATGACCGATGCAGTGGACGATGGGGGATTGCCCGCCGCACACCTTGCCGTAAAACTCCTCCTTCAGATAGTTCCGGGCAGCCGTGATGCTGGAATAGAAATTTGCATCCCCAGGTTTGCGAAGATCCAGAAGGTCGACGGCGTGTCCAAGGGGGCGCAGAATCTTCCAGTAGTCCTCGTTTCCGGGCTTCAGGCAGCAGGTGGTGTCGAGAGGCACCTTCAGATCGTAATACAGTTCCTCAACAGCGGTATCCACCCACACAAGCTCCGCCTGAAAGCGGGCAGCAATCGGACGCAGAAGGCTGGTGTACATATACACATACATATCATACGCCATGCCGGGCTCCAGCCTGACATACTGATGGTTGATGTCCACGCCCTGGGTCAGCTCGCCGTTCAGATAAACGATGCCCTGAGGGTTAACGCTGTCCCATTCCCCCTCATAGCCTGTGGTAATTTTAAAATAAAGTTCCTTGCCGGGCTGGGGATCAGGGGCGGTAAACTGCTTGTGGAACCAGTAGTGGGCATCGTGCCCACCGAAGGTATCCTTTGGATCCCAGGGGAGCCACGGCCCCTTGGGAGGCTCGTTTGTCTCTTTGTATCCACTGGGACAGTAGGTAAAACCATCTAATGCCGCAGCTACAGAAGTGCGTAACCGATTGAGCTGATCCGTTATGACGCGAATCTTGTCTTGCTGGTAATCCATTTGCTTGAAACCTCCTATCTATGATAGTATTAGAATACAAGGTATTGAATTGAAAGTCCATGTCAACTTGACAAAATACATGCTGTCAAATCATTATATATGATTCATGCGTAGGAAGGATGAATCTGGAATGGATTAATCATTCTGTTTGGGTTCAGCGATGACATGCATTTAGATATATTGACAAATTGTGACGTGCTGTTTTGTAAAAGATCACCTAATTCATTTCCATATTAAGCGAAGTGATGTTTATAAAGATTCATAAATATGGATTTAGAACCCAATACAAAAAACCGAAACATGTGTTTTTGGGACAGATAATGTTAATTTTGTCATTAAGCTCGTATTACAAATAGGAGGTTAATAGTTTACAAATATTTGACTTCGGTTGTTGAAGCTGCAATACGTCTAAATATGATAATTGTACAACTTAAACAAGAAACGATACGTTTTCATCAGTTAAATAGAAGTTTCTGTAAAAAACGTATAATAATGATTGGCTTTGGAGGAATAACATACAGCGAAATTTACATTTTCCATTGGCAAATTCACATTGTAAATTTTCTCTATATGCGATAATATAAATACAACAAAGCATGAACGTGCAGAAAACACATATTTCTTTTTGTTCTGCTGTGCATGTAATAAAAACAATACAGGAGGTAAATTATGAAAAAGACATTATCTATGTTGCTGGCAATTCTAATGACTGTCGGAATGCTGGCAGGCTGTTCCGGCAATCAGCCCGGCACAGAAAGCACAGGCAGCACGGGTGCCACTGGGACTCCTTCCACAGATGGCGTCACCCCGGAGATCGTTAAGGAAGCTCCCATGCTGCAGGAAATGGTATCTGCTGGCAAGATCCCTGCTCTTGAGGAACGTCTCCCTTCTGAGTCTGATGTTTATGTCGAGCTGGAATATTCTCCCGAAGGAACCCCCAACTACGGCGGAACCCTGCGAACTCCTGACGGCGGCATGTGGTACTATGGTCCAATTTGTGAAGAGCCCCTGTTCCGCCTGCTGGATGATGGCACTGTAGAGGCAAACGTCGCCAAGGGATATGATATCTCCCCCGATGGCCTGAC
>CAZDFB010000128.1:0-3634 GCA_964504605.1 uncultured Oscillospiraceae bacterium
AGAAAGAATATAAAGAATTTTATATGCCTAAGAATAAACCGGAGATTGTAAATGTACCTACGGCAAATTATATTGCAGTTAGAGGAAAAGGCAATCCAAATGAAGAAGGTGGTGCATATCAGCAGGCAATTAGTATTTTATATGCTGTTGCATACACATTAAAAATGAGCTACAAGACCGATTATAAAATTGAAGGCTTTTTTGAATATGTTGTTCCACCATTGGAAGGTTTTTGGTGGCAGGATGATGTCCAGGGTGTAGATTATACAAATAAGTCTGCTTTCAACTGGATTTCTGTTATTCGTTTGCCTGACTTTGTGACTAAAGAAAACTTTGATTGGGCAGTAGAAACAGCAACGAAAAAGAAGAAATTTGATTGTTCATCGGCAGAGTATCTTACGATTGATGAAGGATTATGCGTTCAAATTATGCACATGGGTTCTTTTGATGATGAGCCAGCAACCATTGCTCTTATGGATACTTA
This sequence comes from uncultured Oscillospiraceae bacterium, assembly GCA_964504605.1. Taxonomy (GTDB): domain Bacteria; phylum Bacillota; class Clostridia; order Oscillospirales; family Oscillospiraceae; genus Faecousia. Next base: position 485 of record CAZDFB010000128.1, read on the forward strand.
TTTAGAGCAAAATGGATATGTTAATGATATTAACAAAGATAGGTTGCACCACGAGATTTATATGTCTGATGCAAGAAAGGTTTCCCCAGAAAAATGGAAAACTGTAATTAGACATCCGATTAAGAAAGCGCAAAATTCATATTAAACTGATAAAGGGGCCCACTTCTATACACCTATGTGTGTACCCTGCGGGCATCCCCTGGCTCTCCCAATGGGTGCCAAGGCCCATATCCCTGCATAAAAAGCGGAGCGTATCGAGACCGATACGCTCCGCAAGTTGTTTTATGACCATCAAAAGATTTTTCATCTCAAAGGCCCAGGTTTGCGCCGACACGGAAGCTGCCGCAGGCTGTGCTTTCCCGGGCTCAGTCAAAGGCGTACATTCCGAACAGAGCCAGCAGGCCCTCTCCGCAGTCATACTCCATGGCGCAGCTGTCCGCCAGCTTTTTCACGAAAATGCAGTAGGCCGACATACAGGAGTACCGCAAATCCGGGTATTTGCAGGGCTGTCCCAGCCGGTAGGCGCAGGGGCTGCACAGGGCGCATCCACTGGCTCCCACAATCACGCCGCCCATGCCCGCCTCCCGCAGGGCCTTGACCACCCGCAGTTCAGCGGCATTGTGACCACGCTTGGCCTGCTTGATGGCGGGCGCGTCGGAATAATCCGAAACCTGCCACATGGACTGGAGCACCAGCCCCTTTTTATGGGCCAGGATCCGCTGCTTCATCTCCTCCGGGCTGCCGCAGTCCGGAGGGCAGGAATAATTGGCAGCATACTGACCGCAGAGATTTTCCGCGCAATAGGGGCGGAAGCTCGGGTCGAATACAATATCCCGGGTATCGATAATTGCCGCATTGGCAAAGCCCTCCCGGATGGCAAGGTCGATAATGGCCTGATCGTTCATACACAACACCTCCGGGTTATCATAATCCAAAGCCCCTCCGCTGTCAAGCAAAAACCTATCTTCCCTTTTTCAAAGGAACCCCTCACTTTTTAACCGAAAACCGCCTTCCCGGCGTTCCGCAGCATTTCTTTCCGGGGGCAGTTTGAAAGGCCGGATACCCGCAGGTATCCGGCCTTCGCTTACTCAAAGAAGTCCTTCAAATTGTCGAAAAACTTTTTCCGCTTGGGGGTTTCCTCCATGGTTCCCTCCAGCTGACGCAGCAGCTCCTTCTGCTCCTTGGTCAGCTTGGTGGGGGTCTCCACCACCACGGTGAAGCGGTGGTTGCCCCGGCGGCGGGGATTATTGATCTCCGGGATACCCTTTTCCCGCAGGACGAACTCCCGACCGGTCTGGGTCCCCTCGGGGATCTCGTATTTGATCTTGCCGTCCAGGGTGGGCACCTCAATTTCCGCGCCCAGGGCCGCCTGGGTGAAGGTGATGGGCACCTCACACAGCACATCCATGTCCTGCCGCTCAAAAATCGGGTGCCGCTTAATATAGATCTCCACCAGCAGGTCGCCGTTGGGGCCGCCGTTGCTGCCAACACAGCCCTCGTTGCGGATCCGGACGCTCTGGCCCGCATCCACACCGGCGGGGATCTTGACCTTCACCTTATTGTTCCGGCGGACCTTACCCTTGCCCTTACAGGTGTTGCAGGGGGTCTTGATGATCTTGCCTCTGCCGCCGCAGCGGGGGCAGGCGGCGGTGGACTGCATCTGCATACCCATAAAGTTCTGAGTGGTACGGACCTGACCGGTGCCACGGCAGTTGGAGCAGGTTTCCACCGTTCCGCCGGCGGAGCCGGTACCCTTACAGGCCGTGCAGTTTTCGATTCTCGGGGCGGTAACCTCCTTCTCACAGCCGAAGGCCGCCTCCTCGAAGGTCAGCTCCAGCCGGGCCATGACATTTTCGCCCCGGCGGGGGGCATTCTGCCGGGAGCCGGAGGAGCGGCTTCCGCCGCCGAAGAACTCACCGAAAATATCACCCAGATCCCCGAAGCCATCGAAGCCGCTGAAGCCGCCGTAGCCACCGCCGGCACCGCCGCCATAGTTGGGGTCCACGCCGGCAAAGCCAAACTGGTCATAGCGGGAGCGCTTATCGCCGTCGGAAAGCACCTCGTAGGCCTCGCCACACTCTTTGAACTTTTCCTCGGCATCTTTGTCCCCGGGATTGCGGTCGGGATGGTATTTCATCGCCGCCTTCCGGTAGGCCTTCTTTATTTCCTCGGCGCTGGCGTCCTTCTGGACCCCCAGCACCTCATAATAATCTCGTTTGTCTGCCATAGAATAATCTCCTCATATAAGGATGTAGGGCGGGGGCTTACCCCCGCCATGCGGCGCTCTGCTACAGAATAAATACACCGAAAAGGGGCGGCGGGTGCCGCCCCTTGGGCTTATTGCTTAGTCTACGGTCTCGTAGTCAGCGTCCACAACACCGTCGTCATTGCCGCCGCAGTTGCCGCCGCAATTGGGGTCACAGCCCTGACCCTGGGGATTTGCCTGCTGGTACAGCTTCTCGGAAACCGCGTAGAATGCCTTCTGGACCTCCTCGGTGGCTGCCTTGATGGCCTCCACATCGGTTCCCTTGTTGACCTCCTTCAGGTGGTCAACAGCGCTCTGGATGCTGCTCTTCTCGTCGGCGCTGATCTTGTCGCCCAGCTCGTTCAGCGTCTTCTCGGTCTGGTAAACGGTCTGGTCAGCGGCATTGTGGGCATCCACCTCGTCCTTCCGGGCCTTATCCTCAGCAGCGTACTGCTCAGCCTCACGGACGGCCTTATCGATGTCCTCCTGGCTCAGGTTGGTGGAAGCGGTGATGGAAATATTGGCCTCCTTGCCGGTGCCCAGGTCCTTGGCGGAAACCTTCACGATGCCGTTGGCATCAATGTCGAAGGTAACCTCAATCTGAGGCACGCCCCGGGGAGCGGGAGCAATGCCGCCCAGCTGGAACCGGCCCAGGGTCTTATTGTAAGCAGCCATCTCACGCTCGCCCTGGAGGACATGAACCTCAACGGAGGTCTGGCTGTCAGCGGCGGTGGAGAAGATCTGGCTCTTGTGGGTGGGGATGGTGGTGTTCCGGTCGATCAGACGGGTGAAGACACCGCCCATGGTCTCAATGCCCAGGGACAGGGGCGTTACGTCCAGCAGCAGGATATCCTGCACATCGCCGGTGAGCACGCCGCCCTGAATGGCAGCGCCCACAGCCACGC
>CAZDFB010000129.1:0-3539 GCA_964504605.1 uncultured Oscillospiraceae bacterium
CTATTTTTTATACAGCTCCATTATAGCCCCTCTCTGCGGGATATGCAACCCATATTCCGAAAAGAGGCCGCGTTTGCACCGGCGCGGCAGCGCCCCTGGCTTCCCCCGGGGGGGAAGCTGGCAAAAATCTTTGATTTTTGACTGATGAGGAAAGCGGGCGGTAAGTACACAGAAACAGTCATTCTGCGTCCTTTCCGCTTTTGCCGCACCTTATGACAATCTGCAAAGCGGCCGGAGAAAATCCCCGGCCGCTCATCACTGTTTTCAGTTTTCGCGGGAACCAAAATTCACGGAGGTGTCTCCCTGCTCGTCCACGCCGAACTCATAGTCCTTGCCGGGCAGAATGGCGTTCAGGGCAATGCCCACCAGGGCACCCACAGCCAGGCCGGACAGATTGATGGTAACACTGCCCAGAGGGATGCTGACGGAGCCGGCAGCGCTGTAGCTGATGCCGATAGCCAGGCCCATAATCAGGGCTGCAATGAGCACATTGCGGCTCTTGGTGAAGTCAACATGGTTCTCCACCACATTGCGCACGCCCACGCCGGAGATCATGCCGTACAGCACCAGGCTGACGCCACCCATGGTAGCGGCGGGCATTGCCACGATCAGCGCGGCAAACTTGGGACAGAAAGACAGAACCACCGCAAAAATCGCAGCCAGACGGATTACCTTGGGGTCATAGACCTTGGACAGGGCCAGAACGCCGGTATTTTCGCCGTAGGTGGTGTTGGCGGGGCCGCCGAAGATGGCCGCCAGCGTCGTTGCCAGGCCGTCACCGGTCAGGGTCCGGTGCAGGCCCGGGTCCGCCACATAGTTCTTGCCAACGGTGGAGGAAATGGCGCACATATCACCGATGTGCTCCACAATGGTAGCCAGCGCAATGGGGGCAATGGTAATGACGGAGGTCAGGAGCAGGCCGCCGTCAAAATTCTCACCGAAGATGGACAGGGCAGTATTCTCCCAGATAACGGGCAGGCCGATCCACTTTGCCTCGGAAACCTTCTGCACCACATTGGCCCGGGCAGCGGGATCGATGACCATAGCGAACAGATAGGATGCCACAACACCCAGCAGAATGGGGATGATTTTCACCATACCCTTGCCCCAGATGTTGCACACCACAACGACCAGGACTGCCACCAGGGCCACCCACCAGTTGCTCTGGCAATTGTTGATGGCGGAGCCGGCCAGGGAAAGGCCGATGCAGATGATGATGGGGCCGGTAACGATGGGCGGGAAATACCGCATGACCTTCTTGGCGCCGAACACCTTAAACAGGCCCGCCAGGACCAGATAAATCAGGCCCGTCACAGCCACGCCAAAGCAGGCGTAGGGCAGCTTTTCCACATTGGCGATGACCGCCTCACCGGTAGCCGGGTCGGTCAGCATGGGGGCAATGGCAGCGTAGCCACCCAGGAAGGCGAAAGAGGAGCCCAGGAATGCGGGAACCTTCCGCCCGGTAATCAGGTGAAACAGCAGGGTGCCGATGCCTGCGAAGAACAGTGTGGTGGACACATTCAGGCCGGTGATTGCGGGGACGAGGACAGTTGCGCCGAACATGGCGAACATATGCTGCAAGCCAAGGACCAGCATCTTGGGAGTACCCAGGGTTCTGGCATCATAGACTGCTTCTGTTGTCTTTTCGGTATTTTCCATACAAACATCCTTTCTTTTTTGAAAACGGAATAAAAAAAGAGAGAACAGGGGCATAGCACCCGCGTCCTCCTTTCCTTACGGTTTTCGTTTCTCCGTGACAGTATACCTCTTATTCCCGGGAAAAGCAAGCCCAGCCCCGGCTTTCCCCCGCCAAATTATGAACGAATTATGACGGTGATTTTGTGGATTCTGCAAAAAGACCATGCAGCCCTCAGTCGGTGTATCCACCGGGGTCAGGCCGCATGGTCCTTTTCTGTTCAAATTCGGGGAGCGCCCGTCAGGCCGGGTCAGCCTCCGGCTCCTGCTCCATCATGGACAGGCGGTAGGTGTCGTTATAGATGATAACCGGCACACCGTCCTCGTAGGTTTCAAAAATCCGGGAGATTACCTCTCTGGGAACGTTGACGCAGCCGCCGGAGCCGTTGGTCAGGTAGATGTCTCCACCATATTCCGTCCGCCAGCCGTCAGCGTCGTGGAGGCCGTAGCGGGGAATCACGAAGGCCATCCAGTATTTCACAAAGTGGGTGCCCTGCAGATAGATATTTCTGCCGTGGTTTTCGATTTTGAAAACGCCGGTCTTCGTATCCCGGTGGCAGTGTACACAGCCGGTAACGATATCCGTTTCCGCAAACAGCTCCCCTTCCCACCAGGCCCAGAGCTTCTGCTCATTGATGCTGATTTCGATGTAGGTGCCGTCGTAGTTGACATTGTCGTTGCGGCTGCTGTAGGGGGTCTCCCGCTGTCCATTCTCCCCATCGGTGAGGGCGGAGAGAATATCCGCGCTGAGGGCCTCGGTATCCACCACATTGGCGGGCATGGGCACCATCAGATTGATCTCATCGCCATCGTGGGCAAGGAAATAGCCCTCGCCGTCGATTGTATAAGTATCCGCCATCTCCTGGGCATAGGCCCCAATCTTTTCACCGTCCCAGGTCACGGTAAGACCATCCTCGCCAATCACCATCCAGCTCTCGATCCGTGCCGGGTCGATGACCTCCTGAACGGCCTCGCCGCCCCGCAGGTAGTAGGTATAGACGATTTCCCGGGAAACCAGTCCGTTGGCATTTTCCAGCGCCTTCCGGGCAGCCTCGTCCTTATCCGGGTCGGTAAAGTACTGACGGTAGCCCTCCTCCGTCAGGGCAATGCTGCTTTCCAGATTGTTGATGCCGCTGACCACCGTCTCCAGTGCCAGTTCCCGGTCATTGTAGCCGCCGGGCGTGCCGCCCTCCAGCACGAACACCTGATCCCCGGCCTGCCAGGAGAGCCGGTAATCCTCAGGCTCCACCCGGTTTTCCGGCAGGGTCTGCTCCAGCAGCGCCCTGATGGGTGCGATGTCCATGGTCAGCACAGAGCTTGTTCCCTCCGCCGGGATTTCCTGCTGCATGGTCTGCGCCAGGGTCTTCAGGGCCTCCTCATTCAGGCACAGCGACAGCTCCTCCGCGGAAAAGCTTGTCTCGTTTCCGTCAATGCTGAGAGTCAGGGTGTAGTCTTCAATCCGTTCCTCAATCCGGGAAGCCGCCGTCCAGGTAAAGCTGCGGGACACATCCACGCCGCACAGCTCTGTTCCCTGGGGGAACCGGGGCTGGAAAAGGAGGAACACCGCCAGCGCCACCAGAACAACCAGCACAACGGAAAGGGCCGTCACCCAAACGGTCAGTTTCTTTTTCATGAGCCAATTCCTCTCTCTATCGATATTTATATTTTCCCAATGTCATAGGGAGCGAAATCCGGGGTGGAAATTACTCCTGGGCCCGCTTCTTCATCAGCTCCCGCATACGGGTAGCATGGTCGAGAATACGCTTGCGGATCCGCAGGCTCTTGGGGGTGCATTCCAGCAGCTCATCGTCTGCCAGGAATTCCAGGCACTGCTCCAGAGAGAA
>CAZDFB010000130.1:0-1440 GCA_964504605.1 uncultured Oscillospiraceae bacterium
TGGTCACAATCTGCGCCGCCACGCTGTATTTCGTGTATTTCCTGTACGAATTCGGCACCAGCAAAGGCTTTGCAGAAAACTACCGGGCCATTACATTGTGGGAATTTGTGGGGGAATTGCTTTCCTGAGGATGGGTGATTGATATGACTGGAAAACTGAAAGCCCTGGTAAAACGCAGCAAGCTGATATATTTGCTCTATTTCCATATCGGCTCTTTTCTGCTTCGCACGCTGGGGTTATTCGTTAAAACAGATCCCAATCTCATCCTGTTTATCAGCTACGGCGGACAGAAGTATGACGACAGCCCGCGAGTTGTCTATGAATATTTTAAAAATAATCCCATATCCCCTGCGCACCGGTATGTCTGGGCATTTATGGAACCTGAGCAATTTCCGCAGGTTTCTGACACGGTGCGGGTGGATACCTTGTCCTACTATCTTACCGCACTGCGCGCCGGAATTTGGATTACCAATTCCAGTGCGTCACGAGGTTTGAATTTCCGGAAAAAGCAGACAAAGAACTACATGTTCCAGCACGGAATGGCCGGAATAAAGAAAATCGGCGCAGATATCCAGTCTGCGGATAAGGCATTTAAGATTGGTTTCCAAGAATCCTTTGATGCGATTTTTGTTGAAGGAAAAAAGGAGATCCCTCTGCTGATGCAGGCATGGGAAAAGAAGCCGGAGGTGTTCCACACGACCGGGCTTCCCCGCAACGATGATCTGGCGACCGTCACCGACGAAGAGATCCTCTCCATCAGGAAAAAGCTTGCCATTCCGACTGGCAAAAAGGTCATCCTCTATGCGCCAACCTTCCGCGAGTTCAGCAGGGCCGGCGACGGAAGAAATGCGCTGGGCATTCCCATTGATTTTGTCAACTGGGAGCGCCTGCTTGGCGGGGAATATGTTCTGCTGGTGACAGCGCACTACGAGGTTGCCAAGCTGCTGGATGAGCTGCCGAAAAACAGCTTTGTCATAAACGCATTCAAATACCCGGTTTTGAACGACCTCATTAAGGTGTCTGACATTCTGATCTCCGACTATTCCAGCATTGTTTTTGATTATGCCATCATGGAGCGCCCCATCCTTTGCTACGGCTATGATTACGACAGCTACGCCGTGGAGCGGGGACTGTATACCGATTTGGACAAGCTGTTCTTCAACGGCGTGCTGCGCACCGAGGAAGCATTGCTGGATGCCATCGTAACTATGGACTACGATGCACAATGTGCCTACACCCGTGAACACATAAAGGACGAGTATATCGCCGCCTATGGCGATGCGGCAGAGAAAGCAGTTGAAGTGATTTTCGAAAGGATGAGATAACGATGGGTGTTCTGGTAAGTGTGATTGTTCCGGCTTATAATGTTGCGCCCTATCTGGAGGAGTGCGTCAACAGCATTCTGGCCAGCACATTTCAGGATTATGAGCTTCTGCTGAT
>CAZDFB010000130.1:1540-3497 GCA_964504605.1 uncultured Oscillospiraceae bacterium
CCTACCTTAATCGTTTCACTTGATTTTGAATTATTCTGGGGAATGCAGGACGGCTGGAAGCTGGAGGACTACGAGGCCAACGTTCTGGGTGGCCGGGCGGCTATCCCACGGATGCTGGAGCTGTTCCAAAGGCATGGCATCCACGCCACCTGGGCTACCGTAGGATTCCAGTTTGCCCGCTCCGAGGAGGAGCTGCGCAAATTCTTCCCCAACCGGCTGCCCACCTATGAAGATGAGAAGCTGTCCGCCTATCGCTGCTTTGGCTCTATCGGACAAAACGAGATGGATGCCCCCTGCTTCTACGCCCCCAGCCTCATCGAACAAATAGCCGCGACACCCGGTCAGGAGATCGGCAGTCACACCTTCTCCCACTACTATTGCCGGGAAGCCGGCCAGACTACTGAGCAGTTCCGTGGCGATATGGAAGCCGCTAAGGCAATCGGCAAGGCTTACGGCTATGACCTGAAGTCTGTTGTTCTGCCCCGAAACCAGTGCGAACCGGAATATACCCAGATATTGAACGAGCTGGGTTTTACCGCTTACCGGGATGAGGAAAACGACTGGATCCATGAAAAGGTCAAGTTCCGCCCGCTGATGCGTATTCTGCGACTGGCAGACGTATACCTGCCCCTGACCGGGCCGGGCGGCTACGATCCGAAGGTTGAGGGAGGCATCGTCAATTTGGTGGGTTCCCGGATGTACAAGCCCTTTTTTAAGCCGCTGGCTGCTTTGGAGGGTTTGAAAGTCCATCGAATCAAGAAGCAGATGCTCCACGCAGCGAAAGCGGGAAAGACCTTCCACCTTTGGTGGCACCCACACAACATCGGCGTCCGCACAGATTTTCATATGAAGCAGCTGGAAGAAATTTTCAGCTGCTACGATGAACTCAAAGAAAAATACTCCATGCGCAGTCTGAACATGGAGGAGGCCGCGCGGGAAATATGGAACAGGTGATTTTGAATGTATCAATTCTACTATGCGGACAAGTCCCGAACCTGGAGCCGCGGAGAATGTAAAGAGAATATCCGTGACCACTTTCAGATTTGTGCTGTGCGCCCGGCCATGTGGGAAGAGCACTGTCTGGAATGTTCCGCTCCGGCCTGCTTTTCAAGCTGCGTCCACTATCAGGCCAGATCGGACGGTCGCTGCAAGCGGTTTGACAACGGCCTGCTGACTTTTGCCGATGAAAAAGCCTGTTGCGGTCAGGCTGTCCATGTGAAGTTCCGCAAGTGGGGCAATATGATGACCGTCCTGTTCCCGGCCATGCTGACGGAAGCGGACTATGAGAAACTCCGGAAAAAGAACGAAGGTACCGGAAAACTGCTGGGAACCGTCGAATCCAGTCATTTGCCTCGGCCTCTGCGGTGGCAGGGAATCCGCATCCCGGAATTTCTGCGTCGCCGCAATCTACGAAAGCTCAGCGGTCTGGACAACCGGGCGGACGCTTTTCTGTTCCATGGCTACAGCTATGGAAGCTGTGGCTTCCGGCTGGTGGTGGAGATTTACGATGATCATACCCCGGTTTACAAAACCGCCATTTCCATCTCCCCCGGAGAGAATCTGGCCGTCCTGCAAAATCTGTCCGCAGAATGCTCCAAACCCGACAATCTGGTCAAAGTATATCCGGAGAACAATGTGGAGGCAGAGCTGGACATCCTCTGGTGCGACTTCGTGCAGGGCAAGCCCGTCACCGCCGAGCAGTCCGCCCCCAAGGTCAAGTGCGTGGTTTGGGATTTGGACAATACCCTGTGGGACGGCACGCTGATCGAGACCGATGACCCTGACACACTGTCCGTAAAGCCCGGCGTGATGGAGCTGATTCAGGCGCTGGATCAGCGGGGCATTATCCAGTCCATAGCCAGTAAAAATGACGCTCCCGCCGCCATGGCGGTGCTGGAACGTCTGGGTCTGACGGAATACTTCCTGTATCCGCAAATCCACTGGAACCCGAAAAGCG
>CAZDFB010000131.1:0-3473 GCA_964504605.1 uncultured Oscillospiraceae bacterium
CGTTGAAGTCGCAGCGGCACAGAACGCGCTTGCCGGCTACTTCGATGTCTTCAATAGACTTCTTATTGTAGTTCATGATAATTCCTCCATAAAAATAGGGAATGCTCAGCATCCGCAAAGCGGAGGCTGTCAGCCCTTCATTTTTCCGAAATCCTGCAGGCCGGGAAAATCCAGCTGCCGCAGCGCTTCATAGACCGTAATTGCCACCGAATTGCTCAGATTCAGACTCCGGGCCTCCTGCCGCATGGGCAGGCGGATGCACTGCTCCCGGTGGGCCTCCAGGAAATCCTCCGGAAGTCCCCGGGTCTCCTTTCCAAAGAACAGATAGCAGCCGTCCTGAAAACGGGCTTCCACATAGCTTCTGGGAGCCTTGGTAGACAGGCACCACATCTGCTCAACCTTGTTTTTGGAAAAGAAATCCTCTAAATTCAGGTAATCAAAAACCTCCACCAGATGCCAGTAGTCCAGCCCCGCCCGCTTTACGGCCTTGTCGGAAATGTCAAAGCCCAGAGGACGGATCAGATGAAGCCGGCATCCCGTAGCGGCGCAGGTCCGGGCAATGTTGCCGCAGTTCTGGGGAATTTCGGGCTCCACCAGCACAATATTCAGCATAACCATCACCTCAAATGTTTCCGCGCGGCGTTTCGGTTTCCCAAATCCCGCTTGGAATCTATTGTATGTCAAAACCCCCACAAAATCAATCTCAAAAATGCAGAAATTTCAACTTTTTTATAGTATCAACATAAAAATATTTAACCGGGGCGGAAATTTGTGTAAAATGCGGCAACCGGGGGATTTCTGCCAAAAATCCGGAAAAAGCCGTGCCGCGGATTCATCCCGCGGCACGGCGGTGGCTTATCCCATAACAGCGAAGATTCCATCCTCGTTGCAGTACCAGCTTGCCCCCAGAGCAGTCAGCGTCTGACCGTCGGAGAGGGTAATCTCCAGGTACAGGTCCAGGTAATCCTCCAGCTCCATCTCCGGCATAGCCAGCTCCGCGCCGGAAACGGTCAGCTCGTAAGCGCCCTGACCGTCGCTTTCCGTCAGGGTAATGGGCAGCGTGCTGAAAGCATTGCCGTTGTGGTTCAGCTTCAGCTGGGCACTCTGGATTTCAGGCACCTGTCCGCCCACCGCCACCCGGGGCAGCTGGGCCTGAACGAAGGCCAGGCTCAGGGTCAGAACGCCGTCCGCGTCGTACCAGCTGTCCACCGTCATATTGCAGTAGGATTTCAGCGCCGATGCCAGGTAAACCGGAACATCCAGCACGGGATTTTCCGTGGAAGTCAGCGCGAACTGCTGCTTGACCCCCTCCGGGTCCATCAGCACGCAGTAGTAGCCGTAGCCATCCTCTGCCGGCAGCTCCACCGTGGCGGTGAAGGAATCTCCGGTCCAGCTGCACGGTACATTTTCCACTTCCTTGCCCCCCAGCCGGACGCTGAGCGCGGCATTCATACCCTCCTCATAGCTGGCCGGCACCGCAGTTAGGGTGACGGAAGCACCGGTGGCATTCTCCCAGGGGGTCAGGGACAGGTCCCAGCCCTTCAGGCCGCCGCCCTGGGTGGAGCTGCCGATCTGGGCAGAAAGGGCATCCAGCTGAGACTGGAGCAGGGCGTTGTGATCCCGCAGAGCGTCGATCTCCGCGGCGTAATCCGTTTCCGCCTGACCGGGATTCAGCACCGCAATGCCGGATACCACCAGCGACAGCGCCGCCAGACACAGGGCGATGACGGACAGAATATTTTTCTTTTCAGACATAATGTATCCTCCTTCAGGAAAATCAGCCACATTATACCCCGGATTTCTTCAAAATGCAACCAAAATTCATTTAAATCCCGCCGGAGCGCCAAATTTCCCATTTTTTCCGGTGCATTGGGCAAAAAATGGGCGGCGCGTGAATCGCGCCGCCCGGGATTTCTGAAATTATTCCTCTGCCTTGGCCTCAGCGATAATCTTGGCCTGATTTGCCTTGGGCACTTCCTCGTAGCGCTCGAAGGACAGGGTGAAGGAGCCTCTGGCCTGGGTCATTGCCCGCAGGTCGATGGCATAGGTGCCCATCTCAGCCATGGGGACCTCCGCCTCCACGATGGTATTGCCCTCGTGATCGGGGTTCATGCCCATAACACGGCCCCGGCGCTTGTTCAGGTCACCGATAACGTCGCCCATGTAGCTGTCGGGAATGGTGACAGCCAGAGAGCCGATGGGCTCCAGCAGGGTGGGACCGGCATTGGGCATGGCCTCCTTGAAGGCCAGAATGGCAGCCAGCTTAAAGGCCATTTCGTTGGAGTCCACGGGATGGTAGGAGCCATCGTACAGGGTAGCCTTCATGTTGACCATGGGGTAACCGGCCAGGGGGCCCTTCTGGACAGCCTCCTGCAGGCCTTTTTCCACGGCGGGGTTGAAGTTCTTGGGGACGGCACCGCCCACAACAGCCACTTCAAAGATCAGATTGTCCTGCTCGTACTGGGGTTCGAAGCGGACCCAGACATCACCGAACTGACCGCTGCCGCCTGTCTGCTTCTTGTGACGACCGTGGGCCTCAACCTTCTTCTTGATCTGCTCACGGTAGGCAACCTTGGCGGGGCTCAGGACAGCGTCCACACCGAAGCGGCTCTTCAGCTTGGAAACCAGCACATCCAGATGCTGATCACCGGCGCCGGAAACCACAAACTGCTTGGTCTCGGCATTGTTCACCAGAGTGAAGGAGGGATCTTCCTCGTTCAGGCGGTTCAGGCCGGTGCCAACCTTTTCGTCCTGGCCCTTGACCTTGGGGGCAATTGCCATGGAGTAGCAGGGAGCGGCATAGGGAATCTGCTTCAGGGAAACGACCTTTCTGGGGTCGCACAGGGTATCGCCGGTCTTGACCTTATCCATCTTGCCGATGGCACCGATATCGCCGCAGGCGAGAACCTTGGCCTCGGTGTTCTTCTTGCCGCACATGGTGTAAAGTCTGCCCAGCTTTTCGGTTTCGCCGGTGCGGGCGTTGACCAGGGTGGTGTCGGAGGTGATTTCACCGGACAGCACCTTGATATAGGAATACTTGCCGTACTGGTCGGAAACGGTCTTCCACACGAATGCCGCGGGAACGCCGCCTGCGGAGACAACAAACTCCTCGACCTTGCCTTCGGCGGTGGTGGCCTTGTGATAGTTGCCCTGCTCGGGGTTGGGCAGCAGATTGATGATGTGGTCCATCAGCATCAGGGAGCCCAGGCAGGTGGTGCCGGAGCCGCAGAGCACAGGATACAGGCTCAACTCTTCAACGCCGGTGTGCAGGCCGTCCAGCATTTCACGGTAGGTGAAATCGTCGCCCTCGAAGAACCGGTCCATCAGAGCCTCATCGGTCTCAGCCACGGCCTCCTTCAGCGCGTCGTTGAACTCCTCAATGACGGAGAGCTTGTCGTCGGGCACGGAGATTTCCACCCGCTTCAGGTTCTGCATCTCGTAGGCACGCTTGTTCAGCACGTCGATGATGCCGG
>CAZDFB010000132.1:0-3431 GCA_964504605.1 uncultured Oscillospiraceae bacterium
TCCCCCGGCACCGGCAAGACCCTCCTTGCCAAGGCCGTAGCCGGTGAGGCGGACGTTCCCTTCTTCTCAATCTCCGGCTCCGACTTCGTGGAAATGTTTGTGGGCATGGGTGCCAGCCGGGTCCGGGATCTGTTCCAGCAGGCCGCAAAGGTTGCCCCCTGCATCATCTTCATTGATGAGATCGATGCCGTGGGCCGGGCCCGTGACAACCGCTTCGGCTCCAATTCCGAGCAGGAGCAAACCCTCAACCAGCTTCTGAGCGAGATCGACGGCTTTGATTCCACCAAGGGCATCGTGTGTCTGGCTGCCACCAACCGTCCCGAAATCCTGGATAAGGCCCTGCTGCGGCCCGGTCGTTTTGACCGCCGGATCATCGTGGACCGGCCCAATCTCCAGGGCCGGCTGGACACCCTGAAGGTCCATACCCGGAAGATCAAGCTGTCCGAGGATGTGGATCTGCGGAAGATCGCCCAGGCTACCGCCGGTGCCGTTGGCGCGGATCTGGCCAATCTGGTCAACGAGGCCGCCCTCCGGGCTGTGCGCAACGGTCGCAAGACCGTCAATCAGGAGGACCTGCTTGTGTCCTTTGAAACGGTTATTGCAGGAACGGAAAAGAAAAACACCGTGCTGACCGATACGGAAAAACGCATGGTATCCTACCATGAGGTGGGCCACGCCCTGGTTTCCGCCCTGCAGAAGCACTCCATGCCCGTGCAGAAGATTACCATTGTCCCCCATACCTCCGGCGCTCTGGGCTACACCATGCAGATGCCCGAGGAGGAAAAGTATCTGTCCACGAAAAATGAGCTTCTGGTGGAGCTGCAGACCCTGGTAGCCGGTCGGGCCGCGGAGGAGATCGTCTTCCGCACCATGACCAACGGTGCCGCCAATGATATCCAGCGGGCCACCGCCCTTGCAAAAAGCATGGTTGCCCAGTATGGCATGAGCGAGGAGCTGGGCCTGATGGCCCCCGCCTCCGTATCCAACCAGTACCTGGACGGTCAGGCCTGTCTGGACTGCTCCCAGGAGACCGCCGCCCGGGTGGATGCCGCGGTGCAGGCCCTCCTGCGGGACGCCTACCGGACGGCTCAGCAGGTGCTGCTGGAGCACCGGGGCCTTCTGGACGAGATTGCCGAGTACCTTCTGGTCCGTGAGACCATCACCGGCGATGAGCTGATGGCTTACGTCAACGCCGCCCAGGCGACCGGTGCCGAAACCGAAGCCGAATCCTGAATCCCCTCCGGGCACGTATTTGCGTGCCCGGATTTCCGTTTATCGAGGAATCAAAAATCCCCGGCCCCCCATGGGGAGGCAACGTTCAGTATCTGCCCTCCAATAAACAGGCTGTAGGGACACCCCTCCCGGGGTGTCCGCTTTCGTTGTAAGGGGCCGCTTCAGCCCACCTTCACCCGGCTTTTCCACAGCCTCTCCCTGTGCAAAAGCCTGTCAAGCACGAATTTTTGCACAAATCCCACCCCTGTGGTAATAATTACGGATGTCGAAAAAATGGGAAAAACCCCGAAAAGCCGCCGATTCTTTTATGTAAATCAAAATTGGAAACATAATTTTCCCACTGCTGTGGAAAACTCTTGTGGAAAAGTCTGTGGAGAATGTGGAAAACTATTGGTTTTCAACAGGTATTTCGATCCTTTAAAAAACCGTCCCTTCTTGTGGAAAACTCTGGTCCCCGGTTTGCATAAAACCAGTAACAAACTGGTTACAATTACGTTACGTCACCGTTTTCGGTTTTCCGGTTCTCTCCGAAAATGGACGAAAAAGTTGGAGCTTTCGGAAAAATTGCTGTCACAGGCCGGTGCCACGTCCCCTCCCCACAAAAATTTTTGTGCAATTCCGACAATAAGCTTTCAGGTATCATCCTTCCATCCCTGGAAATACTTTTCCTGACAGCATTTTAATCAGGAGGGACACCATGCAGGGAAAAGTTGAGATTTGCGGTGTGAACACATCCCGTCTGCAGGTTCTGAACCAGTCGGAAATGGACACGCTTCTCCGCCGGGCGCAGAAGGGCGACAGCGCCGCCCGGGACAGGCTCATTGAGGGAAACCTCAGGCTGGTGCTGAGCGTCATCCAGCGCTTCGACAAGCGGGGTGAAAGCCCGGACGACCTGTTCCAGGTAGGCTGCATCGGCCTGATAAAGGCCATTTCCAATTTCGACCCGGATAAGCAGGTGCGTTTTTCCACCTACGGGGTCCCTATGATCGCCGGAGAGGTCCGGCGGTATCTGCGGGATAATTCCGCCATACGGGTCAGCCGCTCCATCCGGGATGTGGCCTATCGGGTCCTCCAGTGCAAGGAGGCCATGACCGCCCGGATGGACCGGGAGCCCACACTGGAGGAAATCGCCCGGGAGCTGGAGCTGCCCACCGAGGATGTAAGCCAGGCTCTGGACGCGGTATGCGCCCCCGTGAGCCTTTATGAGCCCGTATACGCCGACGGCGGGGATCCTCTGACAGTGATGGATCAAGTCCGGGACACCAAAAACACCGAGCTGACCTGGATGGAGCACATCACCCTGGGAAACGCCTTCCGCCAGCTCAGCGACCGGGAGAAGCGGATTCTTTCCCTCCGGTTTTACGACGGCAAGACCCAGATGGAGGTAGCCACCCGTTTGGGCATCTCCCAGGCCCAGGTCTCCCGGCTGGAAAAGGGTGCCATCTGCGCCATGCGAAAGTCCGTCAGCGTTTCCTGACGGTCTGCGGACTGCCCCGGCGGACCTGCGTCCACCGGGGCGGCGCTGTGCCCGGAGCCTCCCGGGGTTCTAAGGGCGCAGCCGGGCGAATAGGCTGAACCAAAACCACCGGGGAGGCTGTGGATATGTCTATCAAGTTTTCGGACCTTCAGTGCAAAGAGGTGATCTGTGTCAGCGACGGCCGGCGGCTGGGCTTTGTTTCGGATGTCCAGATTGAAATGCCCGAGGGCCGGGTCTGCGCCGTTCTGGTCCCCGGTCCCTGCCGTGTTTTGGGCCTCTGGGGCCGGCATGATGACTTCTGTATCCCCTGGGGCTGCATCAAAAAGGTGGGTCCGGACATCATTCTGGTGGACGCGAAGCCCGACGAGTGCCGCATCCCCCGGCAGAAGCACCGGCTTCTGTAAAAAAATTGGAATATTCCTTAAAATTTCTGGAAATAATGCTTGCAATTGCAGATATTATCCGCTATAATATTTCGGCGTGGGTTTGCGCCCATGACATTTTAACGCCACACACCCGGTGATCGGTCATCCCCTGTGCTTATATGAGTGGGACCGCCGAGATGATCGGGGTGGAGGAAAAAACAAAAGGAGAAATTTAAAAATGGCTGTCGTATCTATGAAGCAACTGCTGGAGGCCGGTGTTCACTTCGGTCACCAGACCCGCCGCTGGAACCCCAAAATGGCTCCCTACATCTACACCGAGCGTAACGGTATCTACA
>CAZDFB010000133.1:0-3416 GCA_964504605.1 uncultured Oscillospiraceae bacterium
ATCCTCGGGAATGCATCAAAAGAGCAGATACCCAAATGGGTATCTGCTCTTTTGGTACGCCGGAAGGGACTCGAACCCCCAACCCTCGGAACCGGAATCCGATGCTCTATCCATTGAGCCACCGGCGCATTTTTTGAAAGCTTGTACATTATAGCAGGAATTTTTGACTTTGTAAAGGGGAAAAGTGAAAATTTTTCTTTCTTCTTCCGACGTGTATCCGCAAAAATGGTTGTTTTCTTTTAAAAACTATGGTATAATCCAGAAAACAACCCAAATATCCAGGAGGAATCGGCTATGGCTCAGCAAAAAACTTTCCGCACCGCCTTCAACGGCTTTAACCGTGAGGACGTGGTCCACTATATTGAATACATGAACGCGAAGCATCAGTCCGAAATCAACCAGCTCGCCTCCGAGGCGGAGGCCCTGCGCAACCAGCTGGCCCAGGCTCAGGAGCCTGCCCCGGAGGAGAACCTGCCCTCTCCCGAGCTGGAGGCCCTTCAGGCCCGCTGCGCCGAGCTGGAGGAGCGCTGCGGCATTCTGGAGCAGGAGCGGGACGAAGCCATCGCTGCCCTGAACCGGGCCGATACGGAAAAGGCCGAGGCTCTGGCAGCCAAGGCCCTGGCGGAAAGCCAGCGGGACGCTGCCGCCGCCCAGCAGAGCACCATGCAGTGCCGGGTTGAGCAGGAGCTGGAGGCCTACCGCCGGGCAGAGCGCACGGAGCGTCTGGCCCGGGAGCGGGCTGACCGGGTCTACCACCAGGTCAACGGCGTTCTGGCAGATGCCACGCTGAAGGTGGATGATGCCGCCCAAACCATCGGTGCCCTCAGCGGTCAGGTCATGGAGCAGCTGACCCAGCTGCGGGACGCTGTCTCCGGAAGCAAGCAGGCCCTTCAGGACGCGGCAGACACCATGTACACCCTCCGCCCCTCCGCCGAGGAATAAACCAAAAACCGGGAGCGCAGGCCAGGCGTCAGCGCTCCTTTTTTCGGAGTGAACGATGCAGATATCGAAACCTTCCTACTATGATTCCTTCCGCTGTATTGCGGACCGCTGCCCTGACAGCTGCTGTAAAGAATGGTCCGTGACGGTGGATCCCGCCGCTGCTGCCTATTACCGCAGTCTCCCCGGCGACCTGGGTGATTTCCTCCGCAGTGTGCTGCTGGAGGAGGACGGGGACACCGTTCTCGCCATTCAGGACGGTCAGTGCCCCATGTGGCGCAGGGACGGCCTTTGCCGGATTCAGGCCGAGCTTGGCGAGGAGGCCCTTTGTCAGGTTTGCCGGCAGTTTCCCCGCCTTCGTCACGATTACGGCAGCTTTCTGGAGCTGGGACTGGAGCTGAGCTGCCCGGAGGCCGCAAAGCTCATTCTGTCCCCGTCCCTCCGCCCCCGGGTCACCCAGACCCTTCCCGGCGGCACCGAGCCGGAGTATGATACCCAGGCCATGGAAGTCCTCCTTTCCACCCGGGAGAAGGTACTCTCCCTTCTTACCGATCCCGCCCGGCCCGTCAACCAGTGCCTTGCCCTGGCCCTGATTTACGGCTATCAGGCCCAGGCCCAGCTGGACAGGGAGCCGGAGGCCCCCTTTGACCCGGAGGCCGCCCTGGATGAGGCCGCCTTCCTTTCCGGAACCGGCGACCCGGAGGGGATGCTGGCCTTTTACCGGGAGCTGGAGATTCTGACCCCCGCATGGAGTCAGCGTCTGGGGTCTCTCTCCCCCGGCCCCTGGCTGGAGGAGTACCGGGCGCTGGCTGTATACTTTGTGGAGCGCTACTGGCTTCAGGCCGTCTCCGATTACGACCTGGTATCCCGGGTCAAATTTGCGGTCATATCCTGCATTCTCATTCGTCTGCTGGGAGGCGATCTTCTCCAAACCGCCCAGCTTTACTCCAAGGAAATTGAAAACGACGACGAGAATGTGGACGCCCTTCTGGACGGGGCCTACACCTGCCCGGCCTTTACCGACGAAAAGCTTCTGGCTCTTCTCCGGTAATGGCGCTTCGGGCATCTTAATAGACCGTTCATAGTTCGTCTATTTACTTTTTCCCGTTTCGATGCTATAATGGAGCGTCAGAAAGGAGGCGGTAGCTTGCGCCGATTTTGGGAAGAACTTCGTAATTTCACAAAAAAAGGCGATATGGTCCTGCTTGTGATCTGCCTGATTACCTCTGCGTTCGGCTTCATCGCCATTGCCAGCGCTACCAACGCGCCAAAGTTCGTGGG
This sequence comes from uncultured Oscillospiraceae bacterium, assembly GCA_964504605.1. Classification (GTDB taxonomy): domain Bacteria; phylum Bacillota; class Clostridia; order Oscillospirales; family Oscillospiraceae; genus Faecousia. The sequence goes on from CAZDFB010000133.1 coordinate 2,221, forward strand.
CAACGGCCCCCGATATATTATCATTCAGATTGCCGCCACCATTCTGGGCGTAATCATGTACGCAGTCATTTCCTCTATTGATATCGATGCCATGTCTGAGCAGCGGAATCTGCTGGTTATTTTCAACATCTTCCTTCTTCTGCTGCTGATCCCCTTCGGTACAGATAACAATACTGGTAACCGAAGCTGGATTAAGACCCCTATCGTCAATATCCAGCCTGCGGAAATCTGCAAAATCACCTACGTCATCATTATGGCCTCGGTCATGAACCAGCACCAGAACCGAATTTCCCATCCCATCCCGGTTATGCACATGGTGCTTCACCTGGGCATTCTGGTGGGCCTGAACATGGTTCTGTCCGGAGACGCAGGCGTTTCCCTGATTTTCGTGTTTATTTTCATCGGCATGGCCTTTGCCGGCGGCGTAAACCTGAGCTGGTTTGCGCTGGCTATCGGGCTGATTGTCGTGGCCTGGCCCCTTCTGTGGGAGGTCATGGGTGAATACCAGCAGGAGCGGATTCTGGTCCTGATAAATCCGGAATTCGATGCCCAGGGCATCGGCGCCCGATACCACTACAAGATCAATCTGAAATCCCTTACCGGCGGCGGCATGACCGGTCAAGGCCTGTTTAGCGGAAACCGTACCCAGGGCGGTCTGCTCTTCGCCCAGCATACCGACTATATTTTCTCCTCCATCGGTGAGGAGCTGGGTTTCCTGGGCTGTCTGCTGGTGCTGGCTATGGAGTTTGCCATTGTCGCCCGCTGCATCTATGTGGGCATGAAAAGCCAGGACTATATGCGCCGGCTGGTTTGCTACGGCTCCGCCTCCGCCATGATCTTCCAGATCATGATTAACGTGGGAATGTGCATCGGTGCCATGCCCGTTATCGGCCTGACCCTGCCCCTCATCAGCTACGGCGGCTCCTCCGTCGTATCCATTTACGCCATGCTGGGGCTTGTGTCCGGCGCTCACGCCCGGCCCCAATCCCAGAGCCACGAGCGCTATATCCAGCCCTATCGGTAATATTTCCCCCGGCTGCTGCCCGCAGCCGGGGCTTTTACTGTGCCTGAGCCCCAAATTTCCCACCGGCGCTGCGCCGCTTCCACAAAAATATTGGCAGTTTAAACGCCCGAACAGAAGCTGAAGTGACCCCAAAAAGTTAGACAAATATTTCTAACTCAAATTGTTCAAGCTA
>CAZDFB010000134.1:0-3387 GCA_964504605.1 uncultured Oscillospiraceae bacterium
AAAAGGGTGCCGCTTTTCTTATTCTCTGCCAGGCTGCTGCCGGAAGGTAATGGTGCCGGTTTCCGCGTCCATAGCTTCCACAATTGCCAGGGATTCCAGATGATAGCCCATATTCCGGATGACACGACCGCCAATCTGAAAGCCCTTCTCAATGACGATGCCCAGGCCCTCAACGGTTGCTCCGGCGGATTCCGCAATGGAGATCAGTCCCTGCAGGGCACAGCCGTTTGCCAGAAAATCATCGATGATAAGAAGGTGGTCCTCCGGGCTCAGGAATTTTTTTGATACAATGACCTGATTCCGGTTTTTATGGGTAAAGGATTCCACCTGTGCCACATACATCTCCCCTTCCAGGTTGATGGATTTGGACTTCTTTGCAAAAACCATGGGTACGCCAAATTCTCTGGCGACAAAACAGGCAATTCCGATTCCAGATGCCTCGATGGTCATGACCTTTGTAACAGGCTTATCCTGAAAACGGCGCTTGAATTCCCTGCCGATCTCCTCCATCAGGCCAATATCCATCTGGTGGTTCAGGAAGCTGTCCACCTTCAGCACATTTCCCGGCTTCACAATGCCGTCCTTTACGATTCTTTCTTCCAAAAAGTTCATATTCTCTCTCCGTCTGTCTATTGGATTAAACCGCTGCCGGGTCCTTTTCGGCAACGTGAATGCTGACACCGTTCACTTCAATATCCTCATCCGCGCAGATCATAATGTACTTGACGCCTCCGATGATCCGGGTTTCGATCAAGTCACTTCTTGCCGGGTCTACCTTGATGACAACATCAGGGGTTTTTACCTCAAAATGCTTGTCATCGATGATATTCTTGGGATGAATGTCCGCCTCAAAGCCAAATACCTCATCGTAGTCCACGCTGAATTTGGCGATGTGGTCATCGGAAACGCCGCAGGAGGCCAGAACCCCCTTTACATCCTCCTTGGAAATCAGCAGAGGCTCCGGCACCTTGCTCTCCTTATGAAGTTCAATGCGCTGGCAGATTTGATCGTGAACCGTCTGCACCACATCCAGGCTGCAGTCCTCGCCCAGGGAGGTGCTGAGAAGGGCCTCGAAGGACCGCTTCTGCTCAGCCGCGGGCTGCGGAACTGAAGTATTGAACACCGCCTCAATAAAGGCATCCTGGGAGGCTTTTGTATCGTGGGTATAGTAAAGGGCGTTGTAAATATTGGTTGAGCGGTTGTCGAAAGCGGGAAACAGGAAACCGATTGCCGGGGCACTGACCATCTGAGCCATAGCGCCGTCATGGAAGAGCTTTTCCTCCGGTACATAGTGCAGATTTGCCTTTGTCTGCTTGACGGGGCAGACGGCACAGATCAGGTAGGAATAGGTTTCCTCGGATTTATCCGCCTGGGCCAGGTCATCCTTGCTCTTGAAGGGAACATCGTAGCTGTCGCAGCCAATCAAAATCAAATAGTTCCCCTCCAAATCCACGGATTCAATCACCTTCCGGAAGAAGGTGTTCAGGGTTTCCTCGTTTTTCAGCTGCTCCTTCCGAAGATCCATCAGCAGTCTGTGCTCCGGGGAGTCCGCAACCTGGCTGGTTTTAAAGGTGATATCAATCAGGTTCTTTCCGATGGAGCCGGACAGCGCACGGCGCAGAAGAGCAAAATACTTCTCCCCTTCATTTTCGGGCATGATGCCCGTGGACTGCCGGAACTGGGTTATGATTTCTTTATTGTCATTTACATAGCACCCGTACAGAGCGGTAATATTGCTCCGGTCCCGGCGCAAATGCCGGCGAATTTCACCGATTTCCTTATTATTCATAGCTATGCCTCACTTCAATAGATAAATGCCTGTGTATTATACCATAGACCATGGAGAAAATCCAGTGAAATTACAGCAGCCCCTGCCGGATAACCGGCAGGGGTTGAGCGGCAGCGGATTTCTGTTTTTTCATCAGATTTCCCGGTCCATCGTCATACTTCGCAGACGGAAGCCGCATTTTTCATAGAATGCAACGGCACCCTCATTCTGGGGGTAAACACCGAGCTGCATAGCGGTGCAGCCCTGCGCTTTTGCCAGTGCCTTAAGGGCGCTCATTACAGCACTGCCAATCCCCTGACGGCGATGGTTCCGGTCCACAGAGAGCTCATCCACAATCAGCACCCGCCGGGGAACCATCCCGGCCCAGTCATAATCCCGGATCTTTATGGCAGCGTAGCCCACAACAGCATTTTCCAGCCGGGCAACATACAAACTGCCCGCTTCCAGACCCTCCTGAAATCTGTCCGCAGGGTACAGTTCATCGGGGATCTCGTAGATATCCGGCCTCCATGCCACATGGAGGCTATGAACCTGCATTGCCTGGGCATTGACTGCTTCCCGGTCTGCCGGGGTCGCTTTTTCCAATTCGATCATAACAGGCCTCTCTAAAGCGTCATGGTCATGCCATGATTTTTGATTTGCAGACCGCAGCTTTGATAGAAGGCGATGGCGCTTTTGTTGGGGGCATCCACATAGAGATTGATGGCGGAGCACCCTTCCTTCCGGGCAAGCGTTTTCAGGGCATCCACCATTTTGTGCCCGATTCCCTGGTTGCGCATTTCCTCCTCCACGCCGAAATCATCGATCTGCAGCATAGCCCGGCGGGTCGCGACGCTGCTGTTCGTATGCCAGATATAAAAGCGCATAAAGCCGACGACTTCTCCATTCAGACGAGCCACATAGAGGGCGTTTTCATAAATTGCCCCATCCCTGATGAAGTCATGAAACCAATCCAGCGGATAAACCTCTGCCTCCGGGTCCAGCTCCTTGTCCCACTGGGCATGGTGCCGGTTGACCTGCCTGGCCAGACGGTTGACTGCTTCAAAATCCTCGGGCTTTGCCAGTTCAAATATCATATTGTTCCTCCAAAAGTCACAAGGGAGGGGAAATCCCCCTCCCCAATTGGACAGCTTAAATTCAGGCCAGAATTGCCTTGTGGAAGACCTTCTTGCCCTTGCGGATCTTCACACCCTCTCTCAGCATTTCCTCGGTAACGGCAAACTGGGCAGAGGGAACTTTTTCATCGTTAACAAGCACGCCACCCTGCTCCACCAGCTGCCGGGCCTGCTTATTGGAGGGCGCCAGACCGCAGGCAACCATGAGATTCAGAATACCGATCTTGCCATCGGTCAGCTTGTCTGCGGTAATTTCGGTGGTGGGCATATTGGCATCGTCTCCGCCGCCCACGAACAGGGCTTTGGCAGCGGTCTGGGCCTTCACGGCCTCCTCCTCGCCGTGGACCAGCTTGGTCAGCTCGAAGGCCAGAATCTCCTTGGCTTCATTCAGCTTGGCATCCTTCCAGTCTGCCATGGCATCGATTTCTTCCAGGGGCAGGAAGGTCAGCATCCGGATACACTTCATCACGTCCGCATCCTCCA
>CAZDFB010000135.1:0-3265 GCA_964504605.1 uncultured Oscillospiraceae bacterium
ATTGTCCAAGGTGTTAATTAGTTCGTCTTCACGTTATTCAATTTACAAGGTACAGATGTCGTCCGCTTTGAGCTTTCGCTCGAGTGAACTTTTATATTTTAGCACATCTTTTTGAACTTGTCAAGAACTTTTTTCAAGTTTTTTCAAATTCTTTTTGTGCTCGTCGCGCTCCCGGTTTTAGCCGTTCATCACGCAACTTTTGTATTTTACCAGATTCAAACCATTTTGTCAAGAGCTTTTTTCAAACTTTTTCAAGTTTTTAAGCTCGCAGGCTTTATATCTGGTCTTTTGCGTCGCTCTCGCGGACAGCTTGCATATTTTACCACTCCTTCTCCCATTTGTCAACCCTCTTTTTCATCTTTTTTCATTTTTTCTGTTTTCTCTTGCAGAGTCCCTCTTTGCCGGATTCAGTGATCTTTTCCCTTCCGGCGGATTGGCTTCCGGTCGTACCTGTGTTATAATATTTCCGAAAGCCCTGTAAGATTCAACCGTCAAACCGGTATTATATAGATGAAGGAGGGATTGGTATGGAAGACCAGCAAATTCTCGTGCTGCTTCTCGACCGGGCCGAGGCCGCCATTTCAGCCCTGGCCGGAGCCTACGGCAGGCGGCTTCTGGCTACGGCCCAAAATATTCTCTGCTCTCCCGAGGACGCAGAGGAATGCGTATCCGATACATATCTGGCAGTGTGGAACGCCATACCGCCCCGGCAGCCCGATCCTCTGTCCGGCTTCGTTTACCGGACCGGTCGGAATCTTGCTCTGAAGCGGCTCCGGGACCGTTCCGCCCAGAAGCGGGACAGCCGCTACGATCTGTCCCTGGACGAGCTGGCAGAATGCCTTCAGGGTTCCTCTCTGGAGGACGAAATCGACGCCCGGCTCCTGGGCCGTGCCATTGACCGGTTCCTGGATTCCCTCTCCCGGGAGAACCGGGTTCTCTTCCTCCGGCGCTATTGGTTCGGTGACAGTGTCAGGGAGCTGTCCGTCCAGTTTCACCTCTCCGAAAACGCCCTGTCCGTCCGCCTGAGCCGCATCCGCAGTCAATTGAAAACCTATTTAATAAAGGAGGGCTATCTGCATGAACCATGATATTTTAAACGAAGCCTTAAACGAAATCAGCGACACCAAGCTTGCCGAAGCGGCAGATGCCAGGCCACGGCATCACCTGGGGTGGATCAGCGCCGTTGCCGCCGCGCTGGCTTTAGCCATCGCTTTGGGCGCCCTTCTCCCCCATCTGTCAATGCCCAGGCAAACAGACGATTTCGCCAACTCTCTTCAGGAAAACCCCCTGACCGCCCAGGCCCGGCTGGCTGCACCCCGGTATCCCCAGATGTCCCCCTACCCGGACGAATCCAAATATATGGAATCCAATGACTGGGATGCCTTCAGTCTGGAGTACAACGCCTGGCGTGAGGATATTCTGGCCCAGCGGAATCAGCCCCAGGGCTACGCCGATTCCCTCAGCGCCTGTTTTTCCGCCTCCATTCCCGCATTATTGCGGGAATGCGAAAATTCCAACGCCGTCTGCTCGCCTCTGAACACCTATATGGCCCTGGCGATGCTGGCAGAGATCACCGACGGTACCTCCCGGCAGCAGATTCTGGACGCGCTGAACGCCCCCTCTCCGGAAGCCCTCCGCGCCCAGGCCGGTCAGGTCTGGAACGCCCACTACCTGGATGACGGTGCCTCCGCCACCGTCCTTGCCAATTCCCTGTGGCTGGATGAGGGCATCCGCTTCAATGCCGATACCGTCCGGACACTGGCGGACAGCTACTATGCCTCTGTTTTTCAGGGGGATCTGGGCAGCGATGGTATGAACGGTCTCCTGCAGGACTGGCTCAATACCCAGACCCGGGGCCTTCTGCAGGAGCAGGCGCAAAATATGACGCTGGAGCCGGAGACGGTACTAGCTCTGGCCTCCACCATCTGTTACCGGGCAAAATGGACGACAAGATTTTCGCAAAGCAAAAACACGGAGGACATTTTCCGCAGCCCCTCCGGCGAAATGACCGCCACCTTCCTGCACCGGACGATGAACACCGGCTCCTACTTCTGGGGAGCGGATTTCAGCGCCACCTATCTGACTCTGGAGGACGGCAGCAAAATGTGGCTCATTCTGCCGGACGAGGGCTATACCCCGGCGGACATTCTGGAAAGTGGAGAGGCGCTGGCACTGTTGCTGAGCAGGGATTACAGCAGCAGCGAAAACGTTGTCTGTATCAAAATCAATTTAAGTCTGCCCAAGTTCGATGTTTCCGGCGAACCGGATTTGAAGTCCTCTCTGGAGACGATGGGCATCACCGATGTATTCCGGCAGGATACCGCGGATTTTTCTCCCATTCTTTCCGGCGTCAACGGCCCCTGCTGGCTGGACAGCATCAGCCACGCCGCCCGGGTAAAGATTGACGAAGAGGGCGTGGAAGCCGCCGCCTATACAGTCATGAGCGTTTTTGGCAACGCCATGCCCCCGGAGGACGAGGTGGACTTCACTCTGGACCGGCCCTTCCTCTTCGTCATCACCAGCCACGATAATCTGCCTCTGTTCGCAGGGGTCGTAAACGAGCCGTAAAGGCCCTTGCCGAAAACAGTCACAGGTCCGCCCCACCCGCGTATTTTCGGCTGTACAGGATATTGTAGAATCACCGCTCCTTTGGTGCCCGAAAAAATCCCCTCCGCATGTGGCGAAGTTCATAAAACAGTAGTGTCAAACATGACAAGTGAAGCCCAGCCGGAATGGGTACTGCAAACGAACGCTTGCAAGGCACTTATCAGAAGCTATCGTGAAGTTTGAGCTGATTTATGATTGATACCGAGACCGCCCGGACGAAAATGTTCGGGCGGTTTTCGTGTAGATAGTAGATTCCTTCACAATTTTCTGCTATACTTTATTCAATGAAAAAGTAAGGAAAATCGGAATTTGAGGTGGAAATATGGCATCAAGCAAGGAATACTTAGAGTTTATTTTAGGACAGTTATCTGAATTAGAAGAAATTACTTATCGAGCTATGATGGGAGAATTTATTATTTATTATCGTGGCAAGATTGTAGGCGGTATCTATGATGATAGATTACTTGTTAAGCCGGTAAAATCAGCAATTAGTTATATGCCAACAGCTCCGTATGAATTACCTTATGACGGAGCAAAAGAGCTTTTGTTGGTAGTTGAGATTGATAATAAGGAATTTTTGACAGGCTTGTTTCACGCAATGTATGATGAATTGCCAGCTCCAAAACCGAAAAAGAAGAAATAAACAGATTCCAGTTTG
>CAZDFB010000136.1:0-3167 GCA_964504605.1 uncultured Oscillospiraceae bacterium
GTAGGTCTGCTCCAGGTCCAGTACTTTATTCACCGTGGGCTGGATCTTCTTAAGCTCCCGCTCCGACCGGGTTCCAAACAGTTTTGTTATGAGTCCCATACACATTTCCTTTCCTTCGCAAATGGCAATTAAAAACCAATTTACCGTATTATAGCATACTTGTAAAGTAAATTAAAGACGATTTTGTGAATATTCTCCGAAAGAAAAGCCCCACGGCAGGCAGCCGGCATATCCGGCAGCCCGTCATGGGGCAGTTGCTTCACTTTTTCCTGTTTTTCAGATAGCGCAGGGATACCATCAGCAGGCACGCCCACAGAAACAGGCTCAGGAATCCATACTGGGCGCAGACCATGGGGCAGGAAATGACGATCAGCAGGCCATAGAGGGCATTGCCCACCGCGTCGGACCACTGATAGGACAGAAAATTCAGGCACATCACCGCCACCGTCGCCCCCAGGGACAGCAGGCACAGATTCCGGATCAGCCGGACCGTATCCGTATCCCCACCGGTGACAGCCCCGTGCAGCAGCATTCCGGGCGGCACAAAGAAGGCCAGGGAAAGCCCCACCATCAGCCATTTCAGCGCGCCCTCCGGGCTGGGTACAAAGCCCATTCCGGCGCAGATCACAAACAGGCCGCCCCAGAGGGCGAAATAAGAGGTTTTGTTCATCTTCCGATCTCCTAAAATTTTTCTTTCCTCATTTTACCCCAAACCGGAAAAAATAGCAACAGGAAATCCTTCCGGTCGGTTACCATAAAAAACGCTGGACACCCGGCGCATATTCTGGTATAATGATAAAATAATGATAAGAGAGGGTGTGTATCCCCATGAAATGTCCATTCTGCGGCGACCAGGAGAGCAAGGTCGTGGATTCCCGGCGCAGTGACGACGGCCTGAGCATCCGCCGCCGCCGTGAGTGCATGGGCTGCCAGCGGCGGTTCACCACCTATGAGATTGTGGAAAGTCTGCCCATCATCGTTGTCAAGCGCAACGGCTCCCGGCAGAGCTTCGACCGTAACAAGATCTATAACAGCATGATCCGTGCCTTCGACAAGCGGAAGGTGGATGCTGCCGATCTGGAGCGGATTACCACGGAAATTGAACAAACCATCCAAAACACCCTGGAGCGGGAGATCAGCACCGACAAAATCGGTGAAATGGTCATGGAGCGGCTGAAGTATGTGGACGAGGTTGCCTACATCCGCTTTGCCTCCATTTACCACCGGTTCCAGGATGCCAGCAGCTTTATGCGGGAAATCAGCAAATTCCTGGAGGAAAAACCATGAGCATTGAAGACATCAAGCAGATAATGGACGCGTTTGACCCGGCTGCCCTTTTACCGGATCTGAGCAACGTTCAGGGCATTGCCGAGCTGATATGCCGAATCGCCGTGCTTGCGGGGCCCATTGTCCTGCTGGTGCTGGGCATTGCGTACCTCTGCCTGTCCCCCAGGGAGGCCAACCACTATTTCGGCTACCGCTGTTATTTCGGCATGGGCAGTGTGGAGGCCTGGCGTTTCACCCAGCGCATTGCCGGAATCGTCTGGGCCGCTCTGGGCCTGATTCTGACACTGGTCATGGTTGCGAAAACCAACGGCTTCCGTGAGCTGGCTGTTATGGATCAGCTGAGCAGTGCGATTCCCTGCCTGCTGTGGGAGGCGGGGCTGACTCTGGTCTCCTGCCTGGGTATCAACATCACCGCCATGGTCTTCTTCGACCATAACGGCGGTCGTCGCCTTCTCAAGAAGGGCGCCAGGGACTGACCCCGGCAGCCACAAATCATCCTGTAGGGCCACCCGTCTCCGGGTGGCCTTTTTCGTTCCCCGGAGCAGCGTTGATGCAACATTCCCGGCGTCTCTTTGGGGTCTCCGTCACGGTTTACGCCGTGCCACCTCTCCCAGAGGGAGAGGCAAGGCCCCAGCTTACCGACCGCATTCTCCGATACTGAGAAAGGGCTTCCGCAAAACTGCGGAAGCCCTTAATTTTGTCAAAACCCTTTATTCCCGGAGACATTGCACCTCCCTCCGGGAGCGCCGGGAATTATGTACTTTTTGATACGCTGTATGGATCAGCTCACCCGGCTCAGGCTCATCTCCGAAACGCCCAGGTTCATCGCCTCAACACTGGCACCGAACAGGACCAGCTTGCCATCCTCCAGGCGGAAGGGGTTCTCTTCCATGGCAGCGTCCCAGTTGTCAGCACTGTAGATCACATCGCCGCTCACATAGTAAACGTAGTTCTCGTCCACTTCCTCGTACAATTCGCTGATATCCATAGCCGCCACGGTGGCCTCAACATATTCGGAGATCGACATACCGTAGGCTTGCTTCATGGTAGCGTCAGCCTCCTCGGCGCTCAGGCCAAGGGCAGCAAACTCGGCATACATGAGCTTCACGGTGTAATCCGCCAGTGCCTCCATATAGGCCGCCTCATCCGCCAGCGAGAAGTGGGTATTCATAGTGCCGTCGGCGTTGAAGGTAAACACACAGCGGATATCCACAGTCCCCTCAAACTCCTCAATGCCCATCATGCTGCCATCAACGGCGATGACATACTCCCAGCTGCCGAAAACAGCTTCACAGTCGGCAGTATGGAAGCGGGCATCGGTAATAATCCGCTCTCCCTCGGTAGCGCCGCAGGTTGCGCAGGTCTTGGGCTCCTCGGTGGTAGCGTCCTTCCAGTCGTGGCCCAGGGCCTCACCCTCAGTAGCACCACAGACAGAGCAGGTCATGGGATTTTCGCAGTTTGCGTCCCCCCAGCTGTGACCCAGTGCCTCACCCTCCGTCTCGCCGCAGGCAGAGCAGGTCTTGGGGCTTTCGCAGTTTGCGTCCTCCCAGCTGTGGCCCAGGGCTTCGCCCTCGGTCTTTCCGCACAGGCTGCAGGTTATGGGATTTTCGCAATCCGCGTTTTTCCATTCATGATCGCAGCCGCAGGCAGCCAGGCTCAGGGCCAGAACCAGCGTCAGCATCAGACAAATAAGCTTTTTCATATTCTGTATCCTCCGGTAAAAAGTTTTGCTTTTCAGCTCATTTTCAGTTTACTGGATTAACTGTGGTTTGTCAACCTTCGTTCCATCAAAGAACCGCCCGCTTTCACGCCAAAAGAAACGGCGGTTTTGATATTCGTGGGATTGAAAAACACAAAAGGATGTGATACTATATATGCGC
>CAZDFB010000137.1:0-3058 GCA_964504605.1 uncultured Oscillospiraceae bacterium
CCACTTCCATGACCACGTCGGAGTACATCTGGATGAAGCGGCGGTAGCAGTCCCAGGCCCAGCGGGGGTTGCCGGACTTGGCGGCCATAACGCCAACCACGTCCTCATTGAGGCCCAGGTTCAGGATGGTATCCATCATGCCGGGCATGGAGGCCCGGGCGCCGGAACGGACAGAAACCAGCAGCGGATTCTCTTTGTCACCGAACTTCTTGCCGGTGATGGCTTCCAGCTTGTCCACATACTCCATGATCTCCGCCTGGATGTCGGCATTGATCTGACGGCCGTCCTCGTAATACTTGGTGCAGGCCTCGGTGGAAATGGTAAAGCCCTGGGGAACAGGCAGACCGATGTTGGTCATTTCCGCCAGATTGGCGCCCTTGCCGCCCAGGAGCTCCCGCATTTTGCCGTTGCCCTCAGTAAACAGGTAAACATACTTGTGAGACATTCGTATACCCCTTTCGATATTTGGAGCGCTTCCCACGCCCCATTATTTTGTATTTGTATGATATCTCTGATAACGGGCATAGTATAGCATGATGAAGGAAAAAATGCAAATACTTTTCCAAAAAATCCAAAAATTTTATCAAAATTAGCTAAACACGCCGCAGGCGAAAGGGGACAGGAAGGCCCACCGGCCCCATCCTGCCCCCAAAAGCTCAATATTCCCGAACCACAGCCCGGACAATGCCGATCAGCTCCGCCTCGGAGCCGTCAATGGGCTGATAATTGTCGTTTTCCGGCATGAGCCAGACCTGACCGTTTCTCCGGCGCAGACGCTTCACCGTGGCCTCGTCTCCAATCCGGGCGACCACGATCTGCCCGTCATCGGCGGTCTGCTGGGGACGGACGATCACCAGATCCCCGCTGAGAATGGCAGCGCCGATCATGCTGTCACCCCGGACCCGCAGGGCAAAGCAGCCGGGCTCATCCCAGCTCAGACTTCCTTCCTGATTTTCCACCGCCAGAATTGGCAAACCCGCAGTCACCACGCCCACTACCGGAATCTGCCCGGCACGGGCACCGGTGACCAGGGCACGCTTCCGGCCCTTGGCGCCGGGGGACTGAATCAGGCCCCTGTCCTGCAGGGCCTGAAGGTGATAGCTGACCGAGGCGGTGGAGCGCAGACCCACTGCCGCGCCGATTTCCCGCACGGAGGGGGAATAGCCGTTCTCCTGAATGAATTGGTTAACATAATCTAGAATCAGTTCCGCTTTATTGCTGGTTCTCGGCATAAAAGGACCTCCTTGCTGAAGCTTGAACGGATGAACAACCGGTAATTTTAAATATAATAGCACATATGAACGAGAAAAGAAAGGCCTTTTCATAACTTTTTCAAAAAAACCGGAAAAAATCCCTCCCGGCAGACTATACTGCATCAGGAGGGATGCTATGGAAGAATTTGACCGAGAGAAAGCCGCCCGGGTCTGGCAGCGGGTGCAGAACCGGGCCGAACCGCTGGCCCGGGAGCAGCGGCAGAAGCTTTATCAGGATTTGCGGGAGCTGGCAGTGCTTTACCAGGCGCTGACCCGGTGCCTCGGGGGCAGGGAGGGGGAGCGGGCTCTCCGGCTCTGGCATCAGGCCCAGGCCGGGGCGGCCCAGCTTCGGGGTCTGGGAATGCTGGAAGGATTTCCCGTCCGTCCGGTCCAGCCGGCGGCAGTGGGCGGCGGGTCAGCGGTGGCCATTCTGGAAAAATGCTGCTGCCGGGAGCAGGCGGTTTATGGGGCCTGCGTCCGCAGGAGCGGGGAGGGGGATTGGGGCTTTCTCTATGCCCTCCTTGCTGCCCGGGCGGCGGAGCGCTGTGCCGTCGGGGCGGAGCTTCTGGGCATTCTGGGTCGGTGATTTTATTCCAGCCTGCCCTGAATAATCCGGTAGGCCGGATGGTAAGCCTCCCGGTAGGCCCCGGAGTGGGACACCGCCGGGAAGCCGGCCCTTTCGTAAGCCTCCAGATATTGGGCCAGCTGTCCCGGGGAGAAGGCAAAGCAGCCCGCCTCCGTCAGCGCCTGAAGCAGCGCCAGCTTTTTCAGAAAGCCCTCCATGGTTCCCCGGTGGCTCTGGGCGCACCGGAGGAAGGCCCGGCCCAGCGCATCCAGCTGCTCCGGGGCCAGGGCAGCCAGCTGAACCCGGACGATACCGTTTCCAATATCCTCGTACAGGGGGCATTGGGGATCCCTGACCACCCCGGCGTATTCCCGCCTCAGGTATTCCAGGCAGGCTTCCCGGTCCCGGACCATATGCCCCGCACCGAATTCGTTCTGATAGATCAGCTTCACCGCGTCCACCGGCTCCATCAGGGGATATCGGTTGCTGTGGGATTGTAAAATGGCTTTCAGCTCTTCCATGGGTGCCTCCTTAAAAGGGAATTTTAGAATATCATACCTCTTTCCCGTTCCACTGGCAAGAGAAAAGCGTCTTCGGAGGGGAAATTTCCTTCGCATTCCAAAATTCCCGGCTCCCAGAAAATAAACTGTAGGGACACCGCTCCTGCGGTGTCCGGGAGAATTCGTTTTTTTGGGGGGAGGAGGCGGACACCCGGGGACGGGTGTCCCTACAGGGAAATTTAGAGGTGGGGGACGAAACAAGAAGCCCTCTCCGTCACGGCGTTCGCCGTGCCACCTCTCCCAAAGGGAGAGGCAAGGCCCAAGTTCCCCGGGCAGCACCGGTTCAAAGTTCCTGGCTCCCCCTTTGGGGGAGCTGGACGAAATCTGTGATTTCGGCCTGAGAGGGCAAAAGTATCTCCGGACACCGCAGGAGCGCCCAGGCTTCCCCCGGGGGAAGCTGTCAAAAATATTTGTTTTTTGACTGATGAGGAATGCAGGCGGTAAGGCAGAATTTTACACGCAGAAACAGACATCCTGCGTCTTTCCTGCTTCTGCCCCCTCATCTGTCACCGCATCCATAAAAAGAATTTTTAGCTCACCCGGGAGGGATTCCTTACAGTCTTTTATCCGGTGACAAGACCCCTCGGGGCAAAAAAATAAAAGCATCACGAAAGTGATGCTTTTATTTTCTGGTGACCCGTACGGGAATCGAACCCATGTTACCGCCGTGAAAGGGCGGT
>CAZDFB010000138.1:0-3056 GCA_964504605.1 uncultured Oscillospiraceae bacterium
AATGTGGCGCAATTCGCCTAAGTGTGGAATAAGACGATTCAGTCAGGGCTTTCCCCACGATGAAGCCCATCGACTGATTGGCGGTTTCTGCAAAGACAAGAAAAGGGGTTGTTGCGAATTTTGCAACAACCCCTGAAAGCTATATGATTATCTGCATCTTTGGCCCGGCAGGGGCGGCGAACAGCCGCTCCTGCCGGTTTTTTGACAATTTCCGATTTCTGCATAGGGGAGACTACCGGCGCTGCCCGGGGCAGGACTCTTTCTCAGCGGCTGCCGGAGGCCGGAATGCCGAAGCCGGTCAGATCCTTGATGACCTCTCCAGCCAGAATCAGTCCCGCGGCACCGGGAACAAAGGAAACGGAGCCGGGAATCTGCCGCTTGCCAATGGCGGCGGCTTCCTCCTCCCAGCCTACGGGGGTCAGGGCCTCCTCTCTGGAGTACACGACCTTCAAATGCCGGATGCCCCGCTTGCCGAGCTCCTTGCGCATGACCCGTGCCAGGGGGCACATGGTGGTTTTGGAGATATCCGCAACCTCAAAGCGGGTGGGGTCCAGCTTGTTGCCCGTGCCCATGCAGCTGATTATGGGGGTTCCGGCAGTCTGGGCCCGCTGGGCCAGGTGGAGCTTGGCGGTTACCGTGTCGATGGCATCCACGATATAGTCATACTGGGTGAAATCAAACTGACCGGCGGTATCCGCCGTGTAAAAGACCTGCCAGAGCCGCACCCGGGCAGCGGGGTTGATATCCAGAACCCGGCGGCGGGCAGCCTCCACCTTGCTCAGACCGACGGTGGAGTGGGTTGCCAGAAGCTGGCGGTTAATGTTGGAGGGGCTGACGGTATCGTTGTCGATCAGGTCCAGCTGCCCTATACCGCCCCGGGCCAGGGCCTCCACCACATAGCCGCCTACGCCGCCCAGACCAAAGACCGCCACACGGGCGCTCTGAAGCCGGGCTATGGCATCACCGCCCAGCAGCAGGGCAGTCCGGGAAAACTGTTCGTCCATAATATCACCTTTCCGGTTTGGGATAAATTGCGGAAAAGCCCGCCGGACGGCGGGCTTACCATTGAATCACTCTTCCTCGAAGGTCAGAACATCCTTGTACTTTTCCTTGAAGATGCCGTATACCGCGTTCAGAACGGCTTCATCCTCAACGGTCAGGTAGTTTTCCGTCTCCTCGTCAACGGGCTCAATCTCCAGAATCAGGATCTCGGTGGAGGCCTCGTCGGCGGGCATCAGGACCAGATATTCCTTGCCCTGATACTCCAGACAATCCAGGTATTCAAAATCCATGTCGTTGCCGTTTTCATCGGTTAGGGTCAGGATGCTGCTTTCCTCTTCGGGAATCAGGTTTTCGTTTTCCATAGTATGCTCCTTTTTGTGTAATCATGGAAAAATTATACCCTATAGCCGGGGGAAATGCAAGGGAAACATGGAAAAATCCAAAAGAAATCGGGAACCCGGAGGCTCCCGATGGGAAAGTATCAGCGATGCAGGGCCTTGCGCAGGAGCGGAACGATGACCAGCGCCACACCGCCGCCAATCAGGGCGGTAAAAAGCTGATTGACACCGAAATTTACGCTCAGCACCGCGATCATGGGTTCCTTCATCATGCCTGCGGCAATCAGGGAGCCGGAGGCCAGACCGCAAATGACCTTAACAACGATCAGGTAAAGCGTCAGGAATTTGCCGGCAGCGGCGGCGAGCCAGGCTGCACCCTGCTTCCACAGGGGCTTGCCGGAAGAACCGGCAATCAGCCGGAGCAGCACCACAAACACGGTATTGCCGACCATAATGGCGGGAACCGTGAGAATCTGGGGCGCGATGCCCAGAAGATAGGCCATTACCGGAGAAATGAGCGCTACGGTAATTCCGCAGCCCAGACCGCCCACCAGCCCGGCAACTGCCAGAACGGCGTTGACAAAGGAGCCGGTGACCAGCTGACCGAAGCCCCTGGTTAGTGCCTGGAGGGCAATCAGCAGGGCCAGAAGCACGGCGGTTTCCGTAATCCAGCGAATTTTTTTGTTCATGGGAATCCCTCTTTTCTTTCAGGATATAAAAATTATACGCCACCAAGCGGGAAAAAGCAAGTGAAATGACAGCCGGATCAATATTCCAAATCCAGGAACCAGTCGCCCACGATCATATTTTCGTAGCCATCGAAGGCCAGGTCGAGGAGGCGGGCCTGACCGCCTTCCATGGGCACGACATCCCTGACATAGGCCTTGTTAATGTAGATCACATGACCGGCGGCATTGACGAAGCCTCACATTCTCAGCCAGAAGATCAGTTGTTATGGTCTGGGCCCGGTCTTCCAGACCGTCGCCGGCGGAGACATATACGGTAATCAGGGGATAAAGCGTGTGGAAGGCAGAGAAGCCTATGCTCTCGGTGGAGCCGTTGATGGGTCTGGAAAGGGTGGAGTGGTTTCCATCCCGATGGATGTACAGAGAGTGCTCCTTGTAGCCGGGGTAGCTGCATTCCAGGTTGAAGTCCTCATAGGAGACCATGAAGAACATCCAGCCCTGGTCGTACAGCAGGTTTTCCGGCACAATCACGGAATTGTAAACGGAGATCTCGCCATTTTCACTGGTAACAGTGTGGAACCGGGAGGCGGTGGTCCAGGCGAAATAATCATTCACATCCACCTCGGACAGGTTCACATCCATGTACAGGTCCTTCAGGAGCACGGATTTGGCATAACCATCGTCCTATGTCAGTTCCAGATACTCGCTTTCCTGGCGGACATCATAGACAGAGGCGAGTCCATTCTCAAGGGTTGCGAACAGCTGACCGTCCTCCACAGACCAGGATACGGGCTCATAGTTATCTGTGAAAAGGGCCCAGATGGAGCCATCACCGCCCTCCTCCAGGATCAGCGTGGGGGATACACCGCCGGCGCGGTTGAAGGGGGAGATGGTGTCGAACCACTTGCCGTGCCGCAGGCTGCCAGCACCAGGCACAGGCAAAGCGCCAGAATCAGGGGCAAAAGCTGTTTTATTTGTTTCATGGGATTCTTGCGAATGATATATTCCCGCTCCATCCAATTGAAGAAAA
>CAZDFB010000139.1:0-3054 GCA_964504605.1 uncultured Oscillospiraceae bacterium
TTGCAATCCACCGTCAATTAAAAAGTTTTCATAGGAAAGATGAAGAAATGTCCATAGATGAAGCTTTTTATAATTATCTTGGTAAAAAATGGTCAAATAGCAAAACTTTTGTATTAGAACTTTTATGTTTAGGATGCACTCATGAAACTCTTTTACTTTCACCATTTAATGCAGAAACTAATTCAGCTGTAATATCTTCTGAAATCATACCATCAACTTTATCACCTAAAGATCCAAACTTTCCTGCATGGTGGGAAGAACATAAAGCGGAATGGGAATAACTGTTCGCTTCCAATTGATCGAACAGATACAAAGGCGCATTTCTATACCCCCATTGCGTATGTCGTGCGATGTGCATTTTTGCACCACACCCAAGGCGCCCTTTACACAAGGGAGTCTTGGGTGTTCCTGCGTCAGTGCATCATACGAAAAACCGACCTGTGAGCGAATCACAGGCCGGTTTAATTATTTTACGGCTACCCACCAAATGTCGGGCGGCACTTTTCAAAAGCGTGGCACAGCGGCCCCGGACAGCGAAACTTTTTTCTTGCAGGATGGAAAGCACCGCTTGCATTTATGTCACCGCGTTACTATAATAGAGAACAGAGGAGGCGAGAGCCTTGAAGGCATGGCAGCATTTCAAGACAATAACCCACCATCGACGGCTGGTCCGAAAGGGGTGCTTCCGGGTGGGGCTGTACTGGCAGGGACTGATCCACGACTTGAGCAAGTATTCTCCGACGGAATTTGGCATTGGTGCCCGGTATTACCAGGGCCATCGGAGCCCCAATGCCGCAGAGCGGGAGAAAAAGGGCTTCAGCGAGGCATGGATGCACCACAAGGGCCGCAACCGCCATCACTGGGAATACTGGACGGACATGAACAGAGCTTCGGGACGCTATGATGCCGTTCCCATGCCCCGCCGGTATCTGGCAGAGATGATTATGGACCGGATCGCGGCCTGCAAAACCTATCAGGGAAGGGCTTATACCGATGAGTCCGCCCTTGCCTACTATGAAAACAGCCGGGAAAAGAACCTGATTCACCCGGAAACCCAAAGGCAGCTGACGTTTCTTTTGACCATGCTCCGGGATCGGGGCGAAAATGAAACGTTTCACTACATAAAAGAAGCTGTACTCAGGGGAATGCCCTTTCCCTGGGAAGAAAAAATGGAGGAATGATTATGGCGGCAAAATGGTTATCCAACGCAGTTTTTTATGAAATTTATCCCCAATCCTATTACGATACCAATGGGGACGGTATCGGTGATATCCCCGGAATCATTGAAAAGCTGGACTATATTAAGAGCGTAGGCTGCAATGCCCTGTGGATCAATCCCTGGTATGATTCTCCCTTCAAGGATGCTGGCTATGACGTGCGGGATTATAAGAAGGTTGCTCCGCGCTATGGCACCAATGAGGATGCGGCCCGGCTTTTCCGGGCGGCCCATGAGAAGGGCATCCATGTCCTTATCGACCTGGTGCCCGGGCATACCAGTGAGGAGCACCCCTGGTTCCTGGAAAGCGCTCAGGTGGAGGAGAATGCCATGTCCGACCGGTATATCTGGACAGACAGCGCCTTCGGCTGGGGCGATGGACGGCCCTTTATCGGCGGTGAGCAGCCCCGGGACGGCACCTATATTATCAATTTCTTCAAATGCCAGCCTGCACTGAACTATGGATACCATGAGATCAATCAGCCCTGGCAGCAGCCCATCGATTCTCCCGCGGCTCTTGCGACCCGGGAGGCAATGAAGGACGTTATGCGCTTCTGGCTGGACATGGGCTGTGACGGCTTCCGGGTGGATATGGCTGACTCCCTGGTGAAAAACGATGGGGATGACAAGTGCTATACCATGGAGGTCTGGAAGGATATTCTGGGAGCGATTCACCGGGAGTATCCTGACGCGGCTGTGGTTTCGGAATGGAATAAGCCCCGGCAGGCGCTGAACTGCGGCTTTGACATGGACTTCTGTCTGGATTGGTTCGGCAACGGCTACAGCCGGCTGCTGCGTTACTACCAGCTGGACAAAAAGGGTAATATTCTCTGGGATGACAGCTATTTTAAGGCGGAGGCCAAGGCGGATATTTTTGGCTTCCTGGACGATTATCTGCCCCAGTATCAGGATACTGCCGACAAGGGCCTTTGGTGCCTCATCACCGGCAATCACGATTGCAAGCGTACCTCCTTCAACCTGAACGACACCGAGCGGAAGCTGGGACAGGCCTTCCTGCTGACCATGCCCGGCGCGCCCTTTATCTATTACGGTGACGAAATCGGTATGGCCTACCGTTTCCTGCCTACCAAGGAGGGCGGCTACCACCGTACCGGCTCCCGTACCCCCATGCAGTGGGATGAGGGAGAAAATCTGGGCTTCTCCGGGGGCCGTCCGGAAGACCTGTACTTAAGCGTGGACCCCGATCCCAAGACTGCCACCGTGGCTGCCCAGGAAAAGGACCCGGATTCCATGCTGAATCTGATCCGCACAGTGCTGAAGCTGCGCAGTCAGGAGCCGGATCTGCAAAACTACAGCCCCTTTACGGTCTTCTATGCCCAGAAGGGTGACCGCCTCTTTGCCTATAAGCGGGGTAAAATGCTGCTGGCGGTCAATCCCGGCCTGGAGGAAAAGAGCCTGAAGCTGGATGGAGCATATACGCCCGCCCTGACCATCGGAACGGCAAAGCTGACTGGGGAAAATCTGAGCCTGGGAGCCCAGAGCTTCGTGATCCTCCGCCCTGCGGAATGATGAAATCCCCGAAAGACTTGAGAAGATAAGATAATGGTAGACACGAAAGTGTCTACCATTATTTTTATGCTATTATAGGGTCGGAGGTGGAATAAGAGCAGATGAATTGTGAAATCCCGATACATTTTCAGGAAAATTACTGGGGCATTAGCTTCGGCTTGTCCGTATTTTAAAATCGTGGAGTAATTGTGTCGTGTTTTTAAACTTGTTGCATATGGGCGATTATGGTATAATCGTGGTGTAAAAATACAAGATCTTCCAACGGAAACTTGTTACAATGACCTTTGGAATGAAATGGATGTCCCCTA
>CAZDFB010000140.1:0-2983 GCA_964504605.1 uncultured Oscillospiraceae bacterium
CGCTCCTTCCCGCCCCTGATTCTGGGCGGCGGGCAGGAAAACGGCTTCCGCAGCGGAACCGAAGGGACCCCCGCCATATTCGGCTTTGCCGCGGCAGCCGGGGCAGGCAGCGCCGCCTTTGCCGAGGACCGGCAGCGGGAGCTGGCGCTGATTTCCTGGCTTGCCCAGGCACTGGAAGCCATTCCCGGGGTGCATATCAACGGCTGTCACGAGGCTCCCCATGTGCTGAGTCTCTCCATTCCCGGTGTTCCCACCCAGAATACCATCAATATTCTGCAGGATCACGGCATCTGCGTTTCTGCCGGCTCCGCCTGCGCCAAGGGCCACCGCAGTCATGTGCTGGAGGCTATGGGCGTTTCCCCGGAGGATATGGACAGCTCCTTCCGTGTATCCATCTGCCGGGATACCACGCAGGAGGATTTAATGCAGCTCGTTGCCGTCATAAAAACCGAAATTCTCCCACGGGTCCGATAATTTTACGTTCAAAAATGCAAGTCCTTCAAAAATGACTTGCATTTTTCACAGGCATCTGCTACAATGGCCCCAGCAATTTCTATATAAGGAGGACATTTGTTTATGTGTTATGTAGACGAGGCTCTGGAGCGGGTCAGAAAGCAGAACCCGGATCAGCCGGAGTTTTTGCAGGCAGTCCAGGAGGTTTTGGAATCTCTGCGGGTCGTCATCGAGCGAAATGAGGATACCTACCGAAAAAATGCCCTCCTGGAGCGGCTGACAACGCCGGAACGATGCATTCTCTTCCGTGTTCCCTGGGTGGATGACCAGGGCCAGGTGCACATCAACAACGGCTATCGGGTTCAGTTCAATTCCGCCATCGGCCCCTACAAGGGCGGCCTGCGGTTCCACCCCAGCGTGAACCTGAGCATTATGAAATTTCTGGGCTTTGAGCAGGTTTTCAAAAATTCTCTTACCGGCCTCCCCATTGGCGGCGGCAAGGGTGGCGCGGACTTTGACCCCAAGGGCCGGTCCGACCGGGAGATCATGGCCTTCTGCCAGAGCTTTATGACTGAGCTGAGCAAGTACATCGGTGCCGATACCGACGTGCCCGCCGGTGACATTGGTGTGGGTGCCCGGGAAATCGGCTACCTCTTCGGGCAGTATAAGCGGATCCGGGATGTATACGAAGGCGTCCTGACCGGCAAGGGTCTGAGCTACGGCGGCTCCCTGGCCCGGACCCAGGCTACGGGCTACGGCCTGCTGTATCTGACAGAGGAGATGCTTCTTCACAACGGGCATCTCATTGCCGGAAAAACCGTGGCTGTATCCGGTGCGGGCAACGTGGCTACCTACGCCATTGAAAAGGCCTGGCAGCTGGGCGCAAAGCCTGTCACCTGCTCCGACTCCACCGGATGGATCTACGATCCTGACGGCATTGATGTCGCCACCCTGATTCAGGTGAAGCAGGTTCGTCGGGCACGGCTGACGGAATACGCCGCCGCCCGTCCCGGTGCGCAGTACCACGAGGGCAAGGGTGTCTGGTCTGTCAAGTGCGATATTGCTCTGCCCTGTGCCACCCAGAACGAACTTCTTCTGGAGGATGCCCGGGCACTGGTTGCCAACGGCTGCATTGCCGTAGCTGAGGGTGCCAATATGCCCACCTCCCTGGAAGCCACCCAATACCTTCAGTCTGCCGGTGTGCTCTTCTGCCCCGGCAAGGCCGCCAACGCCGGCGGCGTAGCCACCTCCGCTCTGGAAATGAGCCAGAACTCCCAGCGGCTCAGCTGGAGCTTTGAGGAAGTGGATCAGAAACTCCGGGGCATCATGGTAAACATCTTCCACAATGTAGATGATGCCGCCCGGGAATACGGCATGGAAGGCAATTATGTTGCCGGTGCCAATATTGCCGGCTTCCTGAAGGTTGCCGATGCCATGACCGCTCAGGGAATCGTGTAAATACCGCTGCTTAAGGGACGTGCCGCCAGGACAATTCCATTAAGTTATTCCTGCGTTAGCCTGTTCCACAATTATGGTCTCTATTTTAGGTCATCAAGCAGTAACTGAGCTGTTTTCCGTATCCTGATTCTCAAAAAGCGAAGCGAGCATCCCCGTAAATGCGGAGATGCTCGCTTTTTATTTTGAATTTCCGGTACAGGCGGCGGTGTGATTACATCCACAGCTCCTGTTCCTTCAGATTTTCCCCGTCAAAGCGGAATGTTTTTGCCTCGTAGGGGCCGAAGCTCACGCAATGGCGGTTTCCCCAGAGGGTCAGCTCCGTTTCCCGGGGGCCGTCATTGTTGTTTACCAGCCGGAGGGTGTAGCCATCTCCGGATTTGTAGAACGCGGACAGGGAGATTCCCCGGTCGCTGATTTCCAGAGCGGGTCTTGCGGTCACGCCGGTTCCGTGGGGGAAGAAATTCAGACTGTAGGGCGTGTTCACAAATTCCTGGGCGTTGTTTTCCAGATTCTCCCCTCTGTCATAGGACAGCCGGAAGGAGAAGCTGTGCCGTCCCTGCTCAATGTAGGGGACAAAGCGGTTTTCGTCGATCAAAGCCCGGTCCTCAATGGGATGGGCGCAGTAGGCCGCGCCCCGCAGGAGTGTGGCGTACAGGTCACTTCCCTCGGCACTGAAGCCGAAGGTGCAGTTGTTATACAACGCCAGCACGTTTTCTCCATCCCGGAAGCCCACAAACCGATGTGCGGTGATCTCGTTGCCGTCCTTTCGGAACTCATCTGTGGCAAAGGGGATCTGACCGATGAACCCGCCATTCAAAGTCGTCGGCAGCTTGATTTTCAGCGCTTTCTGCTGCTCGTTCCACAAAACATCCACCGTTACATCCGTGTAGGGCATATCCCGGTACATCTTGTAAGACACCCGCACAAAGCTTGCGCCCCGCTGGAAGAAGCTCTCCACCTCTGTCAGCACATCACCCTGTTCGATGATGTTCACATTTTTCAGCTTCCCGAAAGGACCGCTCTCGCAATTCGACAGTTGGAATGGCACCGGGTTTTGACCGATGCGATCCAT
>CAZDFB010000141.1:0-2904 GCA_964504605.1 uncultured Oscillospiraceae bacterium
CCTCCTGGGCCAGGTCCTTCATCTCCGGGTCGGAAAGCAGCTCCTGGGCATCCAGGAGGTCCGCCTCCGCCTGCCGGTAGGCCCGGAAGGCCTCCACAATGGGCTCCAGATCGTTCTTTTCCCGCAGCAGCTTTGCCGCTTTCTGAGGGTCGGCATAAAAATCCGGCTGCTCCGATTTGGCGCAGAGCTCCTCGTATTTATTCACAATGGCTTGTAGTTTGTTCAGCATAAAAACATCCTGTGGCTGGTTTGGTATGATACATTACGAATTACAAAGTGCAGCAAATTGACTCAGGTAACGTACCAGGTTGGGGCTCACACGGCTCTCCCTCTGGGAGAGGCATTCCTCCCGGCGCATTTTCTGATTTTTACGACAATTTTCCACACATAGCCCCTTTTATTTCGGGCAAATTATGTTCGCCGGTACACATTCAGCACGCAGCTGGCTGTATCCGTCAGGCTGGTGGTTTCCGCCAGCCGCCGGGCGCCCTCCCTGCTGATGCGGTAGACGTGGGGTGTCATGGACAGCAGATTCTGCACCTGCTCTCCCTCCGCGGTGAAGGAAAACCGGATGGGTCTGGACACCGTCAGCTCAAAGCCCGGCAAGGTGGGCACAGAGTCCTTCTGCTTGTGGTGAAGCTCGGGGTAGATGACGGATTTCAGGCCCAGCAGATGGTCCTCTGCCGCCAAAACCTGAAAAAACCAGCCATTTCCCCGTAAAACCCGGTGAAATTCCTGGGGGAAGGTGACAGAAAACAGGCTCATCACCATTCCGGCGGTGCCATCCGCCGCAGGGATGTGGGAGGCCGTTGCGGTAAGCCACCGGGCACTCTTATATTTTGCGGCGGCACAGCGCACCGCTTCCTTGGAAATGTCCAGACCCGTCAGCTCTGCGCCGATGGCAGCGGCTGTCCGGGCGGAATACCAGCCCTCTCCGCAGCCCACGTCCAGAATGGGGCCTGATGCTCCCAGCGTCCGGGCGGTGTCCGCCAGTGCGTCCGCAATAGGAAGGTAGAAGCCCGCCTCCAGAAAGGCCCGGCGGGAGAGCACCTGCTCCCGGGTATCGCCCGGATTCAGCGAGTGCTTCTGCTGAACCGTCAGCAGATTTACATAGCCCTGTCGGGCAATGTCAAAGCTGTGATTCCGGCAGCAGCAAAGGGCGCGCTCCCTTTGTATCAGCAATTCCCCGCAAAGGGGACATATCAGTTCCATTCCCTATCCCTCCATATTATATCATAACCCATTTTTCCGGTTACGTCAAATATAAATAAAAAGAAAGGCAGGTGCTTCCTATGCGCCGGATTCTGGCGGTTTTTCTCGCCCTTCTTCTGCTGCCCATCCCCGCCCGGGCTGCCAACGGGGTGGGCTATATTGCCCTGACCTTTGACGACGGCCCCTCCGGTCGCTTTACCCGGCGGCTGCTGGACGGGCTGAAGGCCCGGGATGTAAAGGCCACCTTTTTTCTCTGCGGCTACCGGCTGGAAAGCTATCCGGAGGAAGCCCAGCGAATCTTCGACGAGGGCCATGAGATCGGTCTCCACGGCTACAGCCACAACAGCATGAAAACCATGTCCCGCCGGGATATTGCCCGGGAGATTCAGCAGACCCGGGCGCTGCTTCCCCGGGGCTGTGAGCCGGTGTGGCTGCGACCGCCCGGGGGCTGCTGTTCCGACGGTGTCCGCCAAACCGCCCAGGTCAAAAATCTGGCTATTCTCAACTGGTCTCTGGATCCCATGGACTGGAACACCGACCAGGCCTGGGCCATCCGGGATGCCATCCTCCGGCAGGCCAGGGACGGCGATGTGGTGCTGCTTCACGATATGTCCGACAGCTCTGTGGATGGGGCTCTGGAGGCCATCGACCTGCTTTCCGGGCAGGGTTTCCGGTTCGTCACCGTATCCGCCCTTGCCGGGCTCCGGGGCTGCAAAATTACCCCCGGCACTGTTTACCGCAGCTTCCCATGATGCCGCCCCTTCTGCAAACAGACAGCGGTCAGCTCCGGAGAGCCGACCGCTGCTTGTTTTTCAGTTGATGCCAGAATCAGATGCCGGCCTGCTTCAGCAGCTCGGGCACCTTGGCCTCCCAGCCCAGAGCCATGATGTGCACGCCCTGGCAGTAGGGACGGCACTCTCTGATAATCCGGGCAGCCAGCTCAACGCCGGTGATGCCGGCCTTGGCCTTCTCCTTGTCGGCAGCCAGCTCGTCGATCATCCACTGGGGCACATGGACACCAGCCACGTTCTTGTTCATGAACTTAGCCATACCGGCGCTCTTGGGAATGATAACACCCAGCTGAACGGGCTTGCCGAACTGCTTGGCCTTCTCCATGAAGGAGATGAACTTCTCGGAATCGAACACGGCCTGGGTCTGGAAATACTCAGCACCGGCCATGACCTTGCGCTCCATCTTTGCCAGCTGTGCGTCCACGGAGTCAGAGCAGGGGGACACAACCGCGCCCTTGGCAAACTTGGGAGCCGCGCCCACCAGGGGATTGCCGCCCAGGTCCACGCCCTTCTCCAGCTGGCACACGGTGTGCAGCAGGCTGACGGAATCCAGGTCAAAAACGGGCTTGGCACCGGGATGGTCGCCCATCTTGGTGTGGTCGCCGGTCAGGCACAGGATGTTGTCAATGCCCAGAGCGGCAGCGCCCAGCAGCTCAGACTGAAGGGCAATCCGGTTCCGGTCCCGGCAGGTCAGCTGCAGGATGGGGGTCAGGCCCGCATTCTTCAGCATAACGCAGGCAGGGAAGCTGCCCATACGCATAACAGAGGACTGGTTATCGGTGACATTCACTGCGGTAATACCGGACAGGTACTGCTTGGCCTCTTCCACCACATGACCGGCCTCGATGCCCTTGGGAGGGCCGACTTCCGCGGTAACGACAAACTCACCGTTATCAAACAA
>CAZDFB010000142.1:0-2895 GCA_964504605.1 uncultured Oscillospiraceae bacterium
CCGTCGATGTGGCTGCGCTCGTAGCCGTGGCTGGCGTAAACGCCTGCGCCGATCAGGCCGTGGCGGATATCCACGCCGGAGCGGAGGGTAGCCTCCACGTCGGAGCCGTAGAAGGGGTACACATCCACGGCGTAGTCCGCGCCGGTTTTTGCGGCGGCAGCTATGAGCTTGCCGACAACCTCATAGCTGTAGGGGCCGCCGGAATCCTTGGCGCAGATGGATACCTGCCGCTCGGTGCAGGAAAGACCGTCACCGACACAGCCCATATCCACGGAAATGGCCTCTGTGATGCCCTGGGGAACGGAAGCGGAGCCGCCGTGGCCCACCTCCTCATAAACCGTTACATGAACCCAGACCCGGCGGGAGGGGACGATATGGTGATCTGCCAGGTACCGGGCAAAGCCCAGCAGGATGCCCACGCTGAGCTTGTCATCCAGGAACCGGCTCTTCAGATAGCCGGAGGCGGTGCGGCGGGTCCGGGGCTCGAAGCATACGATGTCTCCCACCTGGATGCCCAGCTTCCGGGTGTCCTCGGCGCAGGCGGTATCCGCGTCCAGGACGATTTCTACCGTGTCCCAGCTGCGCTTGGTATCGCCGTAGGCACCGTTGACATGAATGGAGGCGTTGCACAGCTGGCAGGTTCCTTCAATGACCTGACCACCGCGGGTGTAGACCCGGACATTCTCCGTCTCCGCGTTTTCCGGGCGCATACCACCCAGACTGGTAAGCTTCAGTCTGCCGTTGCCCTTGATCTGGGCAACCATACCACCCAGGGTATCGGCGTGGGCTTCCAGAAGCAGGCCGTCCCGGGCATCCTCGCCGCCCAGATCGATGAGTACACCGCCCTTGACCGTCAGGGCCGCAGAGAAGCCAAGGCCTTCAAAGGCTTCTTTAACCCATGCGGCGGCACGGGATGTGTAGCCGCTGGGGGAGTCGATGGCCAGAAGGGCCGCTGCCTGTTCCCAGGCGTAATCCGCATAAGCTTTCTCAATCACTGTATTGTCCTCCCAGTAAGATATAATGCCAGACACCGGCAACCTCCCGCATAAAGTGGTTGACCATCTGGCTGAATTTTGAGGTATGGGCGGGAATGCCTACGGCTTCCACACCCTGGGCTCTGGCCTGAA
Source organism: uncultured Oscillospiraceae bacterium (assembly GCA_964504605.1). Lineage (GTDB taxonomy): Bacteria > Bacillota > Clostridia > Oscillospirales > Oscillospiraceae > Faecousia. The sequence continues at coordinate 1,128 of CAZDFB010000142.1, forward strand.
GGCCTGAGCGGTACAGGTGGAATTCACTGGAGAGCAGGCCGATTCTGTCCGGACGCTGCCCCGCCTTCTCCTGAATCAGATCCAGGGAGAATTTCAGATTTTCCCAGGTGGAGGTGGCTTCCCCCTCCATCCAGACCCGGTCGGGGTCGATGCCCCGGTCCACCAGCACGTTATACATACACTGAGCCTCGGTCATGGGCTCATCGGGGCCCTGACCGCCGGTGACCACGGCAATGGAATCGGGATGGGCAGTCAGGTAGTCATAGGCGGCGTTGATCCGGTCCAGCAGCGTCTGGGAGGGACCACGCTCGTTTACATAACATCCGAGGACCACGACATAATCGCATTCCTCCCCGGGATTGCCGAAGCTGGCCCTGATGATAATGGCCTCTGTAATGCCCACCACCAGCAGACCGATGCACAAAAGCAGGGTGAACACCCGGCGAACCACCCGGACCGCCTTCGGATACCGGGGATAGAGCCAGGCTGCCAGATCGTAAAACAGTACGATCAGAAACAGGCACATACAGACAAGGCCGGAAAAGCTGTAGCTGATGAAAACATAGCTCAGCAAAAACCACATGAGGAAAAGGGGAATGAGAATCAGCCACCGGAAGGCCAGCCGGGGTTTCTTTTTATCTTTATGATCTGCCATAGGAACCTCCTTGGGACGGTTTGCGGAATGATTGCACCTATTTTACCACAAAATACCGGACAAAACAAGATGGGCCGGGGCGGGGGATTCTTAAACAATTCTTTTGTTTTTCTGAATTTTTGGATAACAGCGAAAAAACAGCCCCAGAGGCCGCCAGCGAAAAAAGATAAAAAGCTTGACATTTTCCAATTTCGGCGCTATAATAGCCCGGAATTTCATAGGACAGTTCGTAACCATCCTGTCGGTAAACAAAACTAGGAACCGAATGGGAGCGCTATGCGCTCTTTTTTGCTGGATGGGTGCGGACAATACCGCATCCATTTTTGTTTTCGGAGGATTCTTTTCATGGGTAAAAATGTACGGGCTCTGGCCCACGGGGCCATCATTGTGGCCCTGTATGTGGTGCTGACCCATATGCAGAATATACTGATTCCGGACAGTGCCAGCATGGCGGTGCAGTTTCGGGCATCGGAGGCACTGTGCGTTCTGGCCTTTTTCACGCCGGCGGCGGTTCCCGGGCTGACCCTGGGCTGCCTGCTGTTTAATATCACCAGCGGCACGGCCCTGCCCCTGGATTTTCTGGTGGGAAGTGGGGCTACCTTCCTGGCGACTATGGCAATGCGGGGGACCCGGAATGTGACAATCAAGGGCTATCCACTGGTGGGAATGCTGATGCCCGGACTGACCAACGCCGTGCTGGTGGGCTGGGAGCTGACGGTGTACATCGGCGGCGGCTTCCCGGTGAACGCCCTGTGTGTGGCGGTGGGAGAGGCGGCGGTGCTGCTGAGCCTGGGTTCCGCCCTGTTCTATGCCCTGAAGTCCCGGAGGCTGGACAGGCGGATATTCGGCTGAAACCGACGGAGTCCGGAAAATCCGGGGAATTGTGTTTTTTGAGCCAAAAATCTGAAAAAAAGGATTGCCAAAACAGAAAAGACGTGTTATAATGCTCAGTGTGTCCGATGCCGGGCGCCCTCCGACATTGGGATGTCGCCAAGCGGTAAGGCACCAGACTTTGACTCTGGCACTTCGTCGGTTCAAATCCGGCCATCCCAGCCATCTGATCCGCTAGCTCAGTTGGCAGAGCAACTGCCTTTTAAGCAGTGGGTCCGGGGT
>CAZDFB010000143.1:0-2744 GCA_964504605.1 uncultured Oscillospiraceae bacterium
TACAGCCTGCCCCTCCACAGGCTCGGGAATAAAGGGGATGTATTTAATGGGCATTTTCTGATTCCTCCATTTCTTTTGCTTTGCAAACATTGTGAAGCGAAATCATCAGATTGTAAAGCGATTGTGGCTCTACGCTGCGTTTTATTTCTGCTTTTTTCTGTTCTTCATGCAAATATCGAAAGTCAATAAACACACGATTATGTACCTTTAGACATTCATCAATGGACAAGAGTGATGTCCATTTTGCATATTCTGCCGTTATTTGGTTTTTAAGTCCCTGTGAAAGGCTTTTGAAGAGATCATTTAGGTAATGTCCTTCTTTTTCCTCTCCGTTGTGTTCTGTTGCATACAAATATTTCAGATATAGTTCGCAGGCAAATGCGCAGTTAACCGCATAGGGTGAAATAAAGTAGGCAAAAAACGAAATCGTATTCTTTTGCGCAGTGTATAATGTTTTCCCGGTTTGCAGAAATCCATCCGCTGACCGAAGCAAAATATGTCGATTCATTTTCTCTCCTCAAAAAACGCACAAATCTTCTCATGTGTCAACCGAATCCGCTCTGCTTCCGGAAAGGAATCTTCCAGATACAAATACTCGAACCGCTCATAGCCAAACGCCTTGTTATTCTGCTTGGTGAATTCCCGTTCCATGAAGGAACGCTTATCTTTGAAGGCAGGATCATTGGCATAAATCACACCCTTGGTCTCCACGATAATAGCCTTATGAATCTTGCCATCCTTCCGCTTCACGATCAGGAAGTCCGGCGTATACATACCCACATACCGCCATGCACCGGCGTCGCCCTTGTAGCACTTGATTTTGAACTCCGTCAGTGCCCGGTCGCCGTTGTAGTAGACCTCAAGATCCATGCTCTCAACCTCTGCCAGAGCCAGCACCTGATCCAGGAAGGTCTGCTCAAAGCTGCTGTCTGTCCGATAAGGCAGGTAGTGGAACGAGCGATTCTTCTGAGGATGGGAAGAATTCTGTTTGCGCAGCAATTCCAGAATAGAAGTATTGCCGGTAGCTTTTGCCAGATCCATCATCTTTTGCGTGTTGGCATCGACTTTCAGCTTGCCCTTATCATCCTGAATAATCCGCTCTACCAGATCCTGCTTGGGATAGTAGTCTGTCGGCGTAGCAGTGGAAACGGTAGGTGTAAAATTGGTAATATTCAGAAGACTGGATTTCTGGGGGATCAGCTCTTCCGTAGTAGTGAAGCTGCGTCGGTCGCAGAAGGCTTTCCGCACGTTGGCTTCCACCACCCGGCGGTCATACTTGGAACTATAATACCGGGAGCCATTCCGCTCATAGGTAATCACATCGAACAGCACACGAAGTTCGTCCTCATAGGGCTTCAGCTGCGCCATGGTCAGAGTACCAAAGCCGCCTTTGACAATATCCATGAGCCATGCAGAGAAGGTAGCCGGAACAGTTCCTCGCTCCTCGTCTTCCACTTGGATTGTCTGCGTTTTCATGGTCAGGTCCGTGGTTTTCACAACCGCCTGAGCCAGCTTGGCACCCTTATCGGCGTTGGAAATATCACGGACTGGATTGGCCGCTTCCAGTTGCTGGGTCACATAGTTCACCCGAAGCTGATAGAAGTCGATCTTGGGCAGCTTCAGGTACTTGGTGCGGTCATAGCGTTTCAGTACCTTGCTGTCAGGACTTGCCTCCTGGAACTCTTTCAAAGAAATGTGGTGCTGCTGTTGCAACTGGGCATTCAGCTTATCCGCATTGGTGTCGTTCAGATAGATCAGCGCTGTTTCGGGCATTCCCTTTTCCACCTGTCGCAGGCAGCGGCAGGATGTCTGCAACACCATGTTCTTAGGGCAGTCACCCTCCTGAGAAAGGATGATACCCGTCAGGCTACGGCAGTCCCAGCCTTCCTTACCGATCTGAACCAGAAGGATAATGCGGATTCTGGAAATTGGATTATCCAGGGAATCAAACTGCATCTGACTGTCAGCAGGCTGAGGATACTGTTTGTTTCCCTTGTGGAATTTCAGAATTACATCGGCAGACATGCCATACTCTGCGACTACTTTAGAAACCAACGGATATACCAGTTCTTCCAGCTTTTCGATGGTGCCGCAATAAATACCCAATTTTGCTACCAATCCGCCATCGTACACTGTATCTTTATAAGAATCCATGAACTCCCGGACACCGGCTTCAATGATCACGCTACTGTCTGCAATATCGGAGATCTTCACAACCGGACGCTTCAGGAAGTTGCCTACGCCGGCAATAAGCGGATAGTAGTAGACAATATTCGTAATTTCTGCCGTAGCAATGGAAAGCTTGTCCGCAACGGCAATCTTTTCTGCCTTTTCAAGATAGGGCGTGCCGGAAAAGCCGATCACCGAATTGACCGTTTGGTTTTCTGCCCAGCGGTTAACCACTGCACGGAGCTTGATCTCATCGCTGACAGCGTGATGAACCTCGTCAATAAAGATTGACAGTCCAGGAAGTTTCCCAATCAGATTACGCAATTCGTTGGCTTGGCGATCCTTTTCGTCAACACTGTCTTCAAAGAAGGTCAACTGGTTGTTGCGCTCCTGAATGCGGTCAAGAATGACTTTTTCCGCATTGGTCACAGCTACAAGACCGAACAACTCCGACAGTGGCTGGTGATTTGCGATTTTCTGAACATTGGGATTTTTGGTCTTATTAGATTTACTGGCCGTCTTGCTCTGATCCAGAACTTCAAAGGAAATCTGGCGTTTCAGCGCAGATGCCGCAG
>CAZDFB010000144.1:0-2723 GCA_964504605.1 uncultured Oscillospiraceae bacterium
GATGCCTTTGAAAAGAACTCTTGGTATTTCCGCAATGCTTTGGTAAGAGCAAATTATAACGATCTGCAAAACGGCGTTCATGCCACAACAAAGTTCTTGGAAATGTTCTTCAGCAATTTGATTCTGGGAACGGAATATGAGCTAAAAAATAGATATATGCACGTTGACTATGTAGATGACAATTCCCAAAGTGTCACTCCCAAAGTTCCAAAGTCTCAATTTGACACTTTGGAATGTACTTTAGAGGAACTGGCGGTCTTGGAATTGATTTATAAGAATCCGTCAATCAAGCAAAAAGAGCTTGTGGAAGAGACAGGCAAATCTCTTAGCACTGTAAAGCGTATCATGGAATCCTTGCAGAAAAAGGAATATATCCGCAGAGTAGACGGAAAGCGATACGGCAAGTGGGAAGTGCTGATTTAAGAATATCCCAATAAACCCAATATGGAGAAAAGACATGACTAACAAACAGTTGAAAAATTTAAAAGATACATTATGGACGACCGCCGATCAGTTGCGTGCTAATTCTGGTTTGAAGTCCACCGAATATGCCGAGCCTATTCTCGGCTTGATTTTCCTGCGATTTGCAGATGTAAAATATAGCAAGTTCGAACCTGAGATCAAGGCAGAGTTTGACTCCATCAAAGGAACCCGTATGGAACGCCCTATCCATGAAATCGCTATCGAAAAATGTGGTTTCTATCTGCCTGAAGAAGCCAGATATGATTGGCTGCTGAATCTGCCCGAAAGCGAAGACCTTGCCAAAAAGGTTAAGGAAGCCATGGAAGCGGTAGAGAAATACACAGCCGAGTTGGAAGATACCCTTCCAAAAGATATTTATTACAGTGTAAACAGTGAAGATGATCCGCTCGTATTGGCAAAGCTCTTGAAGAACTTCAAGGATATTCCTGCTGATGTGGAACTGGATATCTTCGGTGAGATATACGAATACTTCCTGGGCGAGTTTGCACTGGCTGAAGGTCAGGGTGGCGGTGAATTCTTCACCCCTGCATCCGTTGTCCGTTACATGGTTGAAGTTCTTGCGCCTACTGAAGGTAAGATTCTCGACCCTGCCTGTGGTAGTGGTGGTATGTTCGTTCAGACCGCCCATTATATCGAAAAGCACAAAGCACAGGGTAAGCAGATGAATCTGCGTGCTTACGGCGTGGAAAAGACCGGTGCGACTGTTCGACTGGCAAAGATGAACCTCGTTCTGAACAATGTCCGTGGCACCATTACTCACGCAAACTCCTATTACCGTGATCCTTATGATAGCTTCGGCAATTTCGATTATGTTATGGCAAATCCGCCTTTTAATGTGGATGGCGTAGAACTGGATCAGGTTAAGGATCAGCCCCGTTTTAATACCTATGGTGTTCCTCAGAACAAAACCAAGAATAAAAAGAAAGATGCTAAAGAAACAGTACCGAATGGTAACTACCTCTGGATCAACCAGTTTGCAACTGCGTTGAATGATAATGGTCGTGCTGCTCTGGTTATGGCAAACTCTGCATCTGATGCAGGCAACAGCGAAAAGGATATTCGTGTAAAACTGATTGAGAGCGGCATTATCAGTCAGATGGTAACGCTACCGTCTAATATGTTTACTTCGGTAACTCTGCCTGCTACCCTGTGGTTTTTCGACAAGGCAAAGGTAAAGAAGGACGAAATCCTTTTTATCGACGCCAGAAACATCTTTACCCAGATTGACCGTGCGCATCGTAAGTTCTCCGATGAACAGATTCACAACCTTGGTATCATCACCAGACTTTACGAAGGCAAGACAGAGGAATTTGACGTTCTGCTGGCTGATTATCGTGCAAAACTGGCAGATGCACCGGAAGTGTCTGACGATGAAGATATTATGCCTAAGAGCTACTGGCAGTCCAACATTGATTGGCTGACCGAGCGGTTCCCTGAAGGAAAATACAGGGATGTTGTTGGCCTGTGTAAGGTTGCAAAGATCGGTAAGCTTTTTGATGAAAAGGGTAAGTTCATCGGTTATGAAGATGATAGCATTGGCGATCAGGACTTTTCCTTGAATCCGGGCCGTTATGTAGGTGTTGTGATTGAGGATGACGGCTTAACGCAGGACGAGTTTAAACAAAGAATGATGGCATATTACACAGCCCTCTCTAAACTGAATGAAGATGCACATGGCTTGGAGAATAAAATTGCCACCAATTTACAGGAGTTGTTTCAATGAGCCAAATAAAAAAGAAACACATTCGATCTAAAACAATTTGGCAGATATTTTTGATGTTCCTTGAGATTGCTGTTATCGTTGGTGGTTTGACTTTGGGAAGTAGTCTGTTATGGGAATTTGAATCGGGACTGGATATTTTAGAACGAGTTGGCTTGTTCTACGGTTTTTATCAGATTCTTACCTATATCATTCTGTCGAACCTGAATGATATAAAAGCAGACGAATTTCTTGCACTGAAAAATACAGCATCCATTGCGCTGAAAGCCTGCGAATATAACGATGAGGTTTGGAAAGATATTGCCAAAGATCAAATTGATAAGCAGTTAGATAGTGGCGTTTTCAACGATATGCTTGTGCGCAAAAACTATGGTGTATTGAAACAGTGCATAGACGAGAATGCAATAAAAAACATTGAATATATGATTATCTGGGCTGAGCATTGCGCCGAAGAAGGTCAATTGCTTTGGAGATTTTCGTTCCTGCTCAGATTGGTTAAATAACGGAAAGGAGGCGGAGA
>CAZDFB010000145.1:0-2698 GCA_964504605.1 uncultured Oscillospiraceae bacterium
TAGCTTGAACAATTTGAGTCAGAAATATTTGTCTAACTTTTTGGGGTCACTTCAATCCATGAAGGACGTTCGCCCGGCTTTTTTGTGCTGGCGCGGCAGCGCTCAAGGCTTCCCCCGGAGAAGAAGCCTTTGCAGTTTATAGTGGCTGATCTTCGTCGCTGGGAATGTATTCCGCGATGTCCTCAATCCGGCAGCCCAGAATTCGGCAAAGGTCATTCACGGTGGTGGTGGTGATTGGCTTGTTCCGCCGGAGCTTATCGATGGTAGAGCTGGAAATATGGTGATTTTTGATCAATGTATAGGTGGATTCCCGGGAATTTCGCAATGTATTCCAAAATCTGTCGTAAACGATCAAGTAAATGCCCTCCTTTTCGTTTTTTATAATAAGAGGGAAAGAAATGCTTGACTATAGTCGCTTAAACGACTATAATAAGAACTAGAAGCCGGATGGAATGCCGCTTCATCGAGGCTTCAACGAAAAGTTAGGAGGATATATCCAATGAAGAAAAGAACTTTGGCAATGCTGCTGACGGTGCTTCTCGTTGTCAGCGTTGTCCCTGTAATGGCTATGGCAGCCGAAAGCTGCGAGCACAAGAATTTGATGTGGGTTCCGACCGCAACGGATACCCATATCCAGATGTGCAGTGATTGTATGATGTATGTGGTTGCGACCAGCGAAAAGCCCCATACCTTCCATGACGGTGCCTGTGTTGTGTGTGGCTGTCCGGCCCCCGGCGAGTCCCTGCCCGAGGTGACCGAGCCCGAGGAAACGGAGCCCGAGGCTCCCGCCTGTGAGCATGAGGCTGCCCCCGGATCCTACATCCGGAACGCCTTTGAAAGCCACACCGCTACCTGCAGCAAGTGCGGTGAGGAGTTTACTGTCCACTGCGTCTACGGTCAGGACCACAAGTGCGTTTGCGGCAACACAGATCCCGCCTACGCCGGTGAGGAGACTGAGCCCGAAGAGACCAAACCCGAAGTGACTGAGCCTGAAGAGAGCAAGCCTGAGGAAACTGAGCCTGAGGAGACCAAGCCCGAGGTCACTGTTCCTGACGATAAGGACGATAACCTGGATGATGTGCCCAAGACCGGTGACAGCGGCTTTGTTACCGTGTGCGCAGGCATGATGGCACTGGCTGCGGTCAGCGTCGCTGCCTACGAGCTGAATAAGAAGCGGGCTGCCTGATATCCTTGTGATCTGCTTTCTGACAGAGCGGCGCAGTCGGAAGGGATGGATAACGGGTAGAGATGGGGGCGGCAGCGCTTTTGCCGCCCCCATTTTTGCGCAGAACAGGAGGACTGGCCCTTGAAAGGCATATATAAAGGAAAATATCGGAAGAAGGCCGCCGGATCCGTTATGGGCCGGATCGTTTTGGTTCTGGCAGGTGTATTGTTGGTGCTGTCTGCATCCGGCCTGGGCTTTTACGCCTGGCAGGCAAACCGGGCCCGGGCGGAATTTGACAGATTGTCTGCCATGACGCAGACACAGCCGCCGGAGCCTACCCCGGATTCGGAGCCACCTGAGGAAATGACCACCCAGGTACCGCAGGAAACAGAAGGGGAAGGGGAGCAGCAGGAGACGCAGGAGAGCATCCCGGAGGAAACAGCCCCGCCCCGCCAGATTCTTTCTCAGTACCGGGAGCTTTACGGGGAAAACCCGGATCTCTGGGGCTGGGTCACCGTTCCGGGGACAGTCATAGATTACCCGGTTATGCATACCCCGTCCGAGCCGGACAAATACCTGCACCTGGATTTCTCTCAAAACTACAATTACGGAGGAACGCCCTATCTGGACGCCGGGTGTGATGAAAACAGCGACAATCTTCTGGTCTATGCCCATAACATGAAGAACGGCACCATGTTCCAGTCCCTGCCTCAGTATGATTCCCAAAAATTCTGGGAGAATCATCCCACATTTGTGCTCAATACCCTCTATGAGGAACGGGAGTTTGAGGTTATGGCGGCATTTTATGACCGTGTTTACTATAAAACAGAGGATTGCTTCAAATTTTATCAGCTGAAAAATGTGAACTCGCAGGAAGAATTTGACAACGCGGTGCAGATTCTGAAGGAAAAGTCCATTTATGATACCGGTGTGACCGCGGAATACGGCGATCAGCTGGCTATGCTGGTGACCTGCGCGTACCATATCAAAAACGGACGCTTTGTACTGGTGGGACGTTACCATGGGTCCTGAGGGACGGCGCGCAGGGCTTTTATCACCCCGGCTTCTAAAAGCCGGGGTGATGCTGTGCGTTGGCGGAATTTTTTTCTTTTTTAGCTGAAAAAAGATCGGAAATTTTGTAAAATAGTGCTTGACAAATGCTGTAAAGGGTGGTATTATACATGAGCGCGTGTAGGGGGAATTTGCGAATTTCCCGGAAAGCGCACTGCGATGATGCGGGAGATTGCGTCTCAGACGGTAACTTCCGCGGAGTATGTCCGGTCATCGGGCGGCTGAACTGCTTCTGTAAGCGCTGCGTATATCGCTGCGGCAGGAGAATGGGTCGGCCTCGGTCGGCCATTTTTCATGGCTCGGAATGATACGCACGGCGGCGCGGACAAAACAGTTCGACCGTACCCAGAGACTCAAGCAAACTGAGTACGTAATTCAAGGAGGAAAACCAAACATGGCAAACCAGGAAATGATCCGCATCCGGCTGAAGGCTTATGATCATCAGCTGATCGACTCCAGCGC
>CAZDFB010000146.1:0-2668 GCA_964504605.1 uncultured Oscillospiraceae bacterium
TGATCGGCGCAGGCGTTTACGCCAGCCACGGCTACGAGCGCAGCCACATCGACGGTGTTTACAATACCCTGAAGGTCCTTGCGGGCTATCTGGATGTGTAATAAACAACAGCCCCCGGTTTCGCTTACACCGCGAAACCGGGGGCTTTCCTTATGCTTCCACACGGAAGGTTACGCTTACATCCTCCAGCCCGGCAGCGGACGCGGTCAGTGTTACCTCCCCCGGCTCTCCGGTGGTGCGGATATAGGTGCCGGTCATGCCGCCCTCGGCGCAGACCACTTCCGGCCCGATGCGTTCCGCCGGCCCGGTGACCGTCAGCTTCACCGGCAGCTGCGCATAGGCAGCAACGGTACCGTTTTCGTCCCGGACCCGGATCCGGACGGCTGCCGCGTCATAGGTGGCTCCCTCCCGCAGGACGGTCTTGCCGGGAACCAGCTCCAGGTGGAGCTTAGCACTGTGGGCGCAGACAGCGCTTGCCGTTACCGCCCCGTCCTTCACCGCCTCAAACCGCCAGCTGGTGGCAGCGCCGCCCCAGTTGGCTACATATTTTCCGTGGAGCCGGTAGCCATCGCTCACCGTCAGCCGGTAGCGGAGCATGACCCACAGCGTCAGCAGGTTATATTTCAGGGGCATGGAGAAAATGCCATACCGGGACGCTGCCAGCAGAACCTTTTTCACGGCGGCAGCCTTCTTCGGGCCGTAGCCCTCCTCCTTCTCCAGCAGGGTGCCAATGGTATCATTCAGCAGAATGGGGCCGTGGGGCAGCTCCTGCCAGCGGCTGCCGGAAAGGGTGGTCACATAGGTGTCATTTTTGTAAAGACGCACCTCATCCGCATTGGAGAAAACATAGACATCCCCAATATTGCCCGCCGGGTAGTCACCGATATCCATGGGGGAGCTGACCGCCAGCACCGGCACCTTCTCCTGCTGACTTGCATAGACCCAGGCCGCGGTTTTGGGATTCCGGAAGGCATCCAGAACACCGTGATAGCACACCCGGTCCCCGGAGCCGAAGTCCCGGTGGGTGGGATAGTCAAACATACACCAGCCGAAGCAGCCCGCGTGACCGCCGTCTGCCAGCGCATCGTTCTGAACCTGCGCATGGCGCAGGGCCTGCTCCTGCCGGCGCTGCCAGGTGTCGAAGGACTTGGTGGGGAACATATGACCGTTGTGCTCGGTAACGATCAGGGGCTTGGCAGTATCCGCCATGGATTTCTTTTTCGTCCGCACGCCGGGATTATCCCCGGTGTGGGAAAAATCGTTGAAGCCGCAGACATCCTCCAGCATATGGCTCTTTTCCAGATATCTGACACCGCTGGTGGGGCGGCTGGGATCCAGCTCCCGGGCCACGGCATTGGTCCGGGCATACAGGCCGTCATCGTCCAGACTCTCGTTAATCCGCACGCCCCAGAGGATAATACTGGGATGGTTGCGGTACTGCAGCACCATCTCCCGGGTGTTTTCCACCGCCTGATCCTTCCATGCATCCCCGCCGATATGCTGCCAGCCGGGAATCTCCGTAAATACCAGCAGACCGATCCGGTCGCACTCGTCCAGGAAATAGTGGCTCTGGGGATAGTGGGAGGTTCGCACCGCGGTGCAGCCCAGCTCATATTTCAGAATCCGTGCATCCTCCCGCTGAAGGCTCTCCGGAGCGGCGTAGCCCATGTAGGGATAGCACTGATGCCGGTTCAGGCCCCGCAGGAAGGTCCTTTCGCCGTTGAGATAGAAATGGTTTTCGTCAAAGCGGATGGTCCGGAAGCCGAACTTCACCTGCTGGGTGTCCACAGCCCTTCCCCGGTCATCCAGAAGCTCACAGCGCAGCACATATCGGCAGGGCTCCTCCAGCGTCCAGCTTTTCGCCTCCGGCAGCTCCAGGTCAGCCTGACCGGAATGCTCCCGGGTCAGCAGGCAGTGCCCATCCTCATCCAGAACAGACAGGCGGCAGCGGTCAGCACCGACGGTTTTCAGCTCCACATGGGCGGTGTGCAGCGTGGGGGTGGTAACAAAAATATCCTCGATATAACTCTGCTCCCGGACATCCAGCCACACCTCCCGGTACAGTCCGCCGTAGGTCAGATAGTCGATCACAAAGCCGAAGGGGGGAACCTCCCCGTTTTCCGTGGTGTCCAGCTTTACGCTGAGCAGATTGTCTCCCCGGGTAAGCAGCTCCGTCAGCTCCACCCGGAAGCCCGTGTATCCCGTCCGGTGGGACCCTGCCTCCCGGCCGTTGACATAGACGGTGGCAATGTGGGCCGCGCCGTCAAATTGCAGAAAAATCCGCTTGCCCTCCCAGGCTGCCTGCCAGGGCAGCTGACGCCGGTATCCGCAGACCATCTGATAGCTGCCAGAATCCGCGTAATGCTGGGGGACCTCCTTCACCGTGTGGGGCAGGCGGACCGCTGTCGCCTCTCCCGCTCCCAGACCAAAGGCCTCCGTCCAGCACGGAGTAAATTCCCAGTGATTGCACAAACTCAGCATATGTTCTCCTCCCAAAGCTGTTTTCTACCATGATACGCCACAATATCCCAAAAAGCAAGAGGCAGTTGTCCCAATGCCCTGGGCGAATTTCTGTTTTTGGCAAAAAAGTATTGACAAACCCGTTTTTTGTGGTATAATACATTCTGTTCCGACATGGAGGCATAGCTCAGCTGGTTAGAGCGCATGC
>CAZDFB010000147.1:0-2600 GCA_964504605.1 uncultured Oscillospiraceae bacterium
GAGGGCGGCGGCATTGCCGAGGCCGTTATGAAGATGTCCTTCGGCAATAACATCGGCTTCCGCTATAATCCCGAGGAGGCCCTGTCCTATGGTCCCCACTACGGCTGGATCGTGGCAGAGCTTTCTGAGGAGATTGAGGGCGCTGCCCTCATCGGCTGGACCACCCAGGAGCCCGTCATCCACTATGGTCGGGATGATTCCGCCACCATCGAGGAGCTGCGGAGCCTGAACAGCGCCACATTGGAGGATGTCTACCCCACCAAAACCCAGGAAGCCCGGAAGTCCATCCCCGCCTTCACCTTCGATGCCACCTCCCGCCTGGCCCCTGCCGTAAAGTGCGCCAAGCCCAAGGTGCTGATTCCCGTATTCCCCGGCACCAACTGCGAATACGATTCCGCCCGGGCCGTAATGGCTGCCGGATGTGACGCGGACATTGCCGTAATCCGGAATCTGACCGCCGATGATGTGGCCCGCAGTGTGGAGAGCGTCGCCCGAAAGATTTCCGAAAGCCAGATGATCTTCATTCCCGGCGGCTTCTCCGGCGGCGACGAGCCCGACGGCTCCGCCAAGTTCATTACCGCCTTCTTCCGCAACCCTGCGGTAAAGGAGCAGGTTATGCAGCTGCTGAACCGGCGGGACGGCCTGATGTGCGGCATCTGCAACGGTTTCCAGGCGCTGATTAAGCTGGGTCTGGTGCCCTACGGTGAGATTCGTGACACCGACGAAAGCTGCCCTACCCTGACCTTCAACACCATTGCCCGGCACCAGAGCCGGATCGTGCATACCCGGATTGTCTCCACCATGAGTCCCTGGCTCAGCCTGATGCAGGTGGGCGACATTGTGAACGTGCCCATCTCCCACGGTGAGGGCCGGTTCTATGCCAGCGAAGCCCTGGCGCTGGACCTGGCTGCCAGGGGCCAGATTGCTACCCAGTATGTGGATCTTTCCGGCAAGCCCACCATGGATACCGCCTTCAATCCCAACGGCTCCCTGTTTGCCATTGAGGGCATCACCAGCCCCGACGGCAGAGTTCTGGGCAAGATGGGTCACAGCGAGCGTATCGGCAAGAACCTTTACAGAAATGTCCCCGGCGAATACGATATCCGTATGTTCGAGGCCGCGGCAAAATACTTCAAATAATCAAGAAAACCACCTGGAGTCATCCAGGTGGTTTTTCCTTATTCCGCTTTTTCATTTTGGCTGTAGGCAAGGGCGTAGATGTCAAAGTACTTCCCCAGAGAATCCTCCGTGGGCCGTAGCTCAATTTGATATGTTTCCACATTCCTGGACTTGACCAGCATGGTGCTCCAGGGATCCCCCCAGCCCTCCGGGTCGTTGGCCTGGATGGTCATGGCCTTTTCTCCGTTGATATACACATCCACGGCACCCATCTGGTCGGAATTGTTGCGCTGGAAAACCAGAAATACCGCGTTTGCCCGGACGGTGAAGCACAGAGGCGCTCCGCCCTCTGTCCGCCACTGAACCGGGAACCCGGTTCGGTTCCCCCGGAACTGGGAAAAGCTGCCAAAATCCATAATTTCCAGCTCCCCCGTAGCTTCGCTTTCCGGGGTGACCATCACCGCGTTCATGAAGGGAGCCTGATACTGCTTGCTCTGCGGCAGGGTGTACGCCTCCCATTCCTCCGCCAGGCACCCATGGAAAAGATAGCGAATGAAATCCGCCGTCAGCCGGTGTCCGTAAGCATTGGGGTGCACCGTGTCCCCGGAATAGTCTCTCCAGGTCATGCGGCCCTGCTCCAGCTCCGCGGAAATGGCATCCGTAACACTGATCATGGGCAGACTGTAATAAAGGCCCGTCAGACCCATGGTGCTCTGGCAGGTATAGCCGTTTTCCGTCCGGTTAAAGATCAGCACCACCGCCGGGTCATTGGGTTGCTCCAGAATGGTCCGCACCATGGATTCAAAGCACTGCTTTTCCTGAAAATCCTGGCTGTCGTTGACGGCAAATTCCACAAATACAATGTCCGGCTCCTTGTCCAGCACATCCCGCCGGAGCCGCAGAACCCCCAGATTGGAGGGTGTGCCGCTGAGTCCGGCATTGACGCAGGTGACCCTTCCGCCCCGGGCAAAGTCTTCCTCAAATTCGTGATACGACAGCGTTACATACCGCTGGGCAGGCTGAACGTCCGGCCCCTCGGTAATGGAGCCGCCGATATAGGCGATGGTAATATCCTCCCCGGCCTGGGCAGTAAGGAGCTTCTGCCGGAGCCGGTAGCCGTTTCCCATATTCAAAATGGCGTTTTCCAGCATCTCCGGCGAGGCTGTCCAGGAAATCTCAGGTGGCTCGCTCTGTGCTTCCGCCTGGGTCTGCTGCGTATCGGACTTTTCCCCACACCCCGCCAACAGCAAAGCCGCCAGCGCTGCCGCCAGAATTCGTTTTTTCATCATCCGTCCCTCTTTTCTTTTCAGCTGACTGCCTTTACTTTAGCAAAAGCACCGGAATAAATCAAGGTTAAATAGGGCTTCCGAAGAAAAGTCCCGAAAAAATACAAAAGCCATCGAAAATCAGCAGATTTTCGATGGCTTTTGGTGACCCGCCGGGGATTCGAACCCCGGACCCACTGCTTAAAAGGCAGTTGC
>CAZDFB010000148.1:0-2566 GCA_964504605.1 uncultured Oscillospiraceae bacterium
TGGTAGCCTTGGCATCCAGCCAGGACACGGCACCACACAGGCCCAGACGCTCGGGAGTGACGATACAGACGTGGCTGGGGGAGAAGGCCTGGCACATGATGCAGGTATAGAACTGATCGACGGATTCGTCGGTCATGGAAGCCAGACGGGCGTCACGCTTGTTGAACACCTCATTGGCGTGAGCACGCAGCTCGGCGTTCTTCTCAGCATCCACAACGATGGTGACCTGGCACTTATCGACAACGGCCTCAAACTCGTTCTTAACCTTGGCATAGAGAACCTCGCCCAGGTGCTTGAAGCGGAAGCCAGCCTCGAAGTCAGCCTTGCTGATACGGACACGGATCATGTCACGCTGACCGGTGTGCATAACACCCTCAATGCAGTTGATCCAGGAGTGGATCTTACGCTCCATAACGGATTCAAAGTCGGGCTGCATAGCCTTGCCGGCAACCTCGATGGTGTAGGACAGGGAGATCTTGGAGCCCACGGGCACCTCGTCCAGCTCGGGGCCGACGACGGTGATCTTGTGGTCCTCGACCTCGGAGCTCTCCATGGTCTGAACCAGCTCGAAGCAGTCCACACGGGAGCCGTCCACTTCCACCTGCATATCGCCGCGGCGGATGATTTCGCCCTCGAAGGCGGTAGCAAAAGCCACGGGAATGTCAATGTTGGTGATCTTCAGCTTGATGTCCCGGGCCTCCAGAGAGGTGGCGTTCCACTTGGAGGTATCCAGCTGCTGAATCAGGGACTTGGGAACACGGAACATATTCTCCGTCTCGTTGGAGATGACGGGGAAGCCCAGGCAGATAGCGCCGGCGCCGTAGGACACGATTTCGTCAGACAGGGGCTTGTAAGCGTTGACGAAGGCCTTCACACGGTCCATGGTGTACTTCGCCAGGGTCTTGAAGTCGCCGGGCGTCACGTTGCCGAAAATCAGTGCGGCACGGACAGCCACGGAAACGACGTGGATAACAGACTGCATCTCGTAGCCCAGGGGCACCACGCGGACGTTTTCGCCCAGCTTCATGCCGGCCTCATGGCAGTGCTTGATGGAGTCGCCGGTCAGGGTCACCAAGATACCCTGGGCCTGATAGGACTTTGCCAGCGCCACAGTCTCAGCGGGATCCTCAGCGCCGCCCAGGATAACGGCAACACCGGGGATATCGCCGGTAACCAGGGGAACACCCAGGTTACGGACGAAGGCGTCGGTCAGGTGGCCCATCTCGGGCTCGGCATAGGGCTCAGCGCCGTGCAGGTACTTCAGGGCTTCCAGGAACTCCGCGCACAGAGCGGAAGCGATGCCGCTGTCGAATGCGTCCTGCAGACGGTTGTTGCGGGTCATCATGCCCTTGACGGTGCCCATGGCGGCCTTCATCTCACCCAGATTGGTGATCTTCACGCCGGTGACACCGTAGTAGCAGGGCAGGGAATACGCGGTGCTGGGGAAAGAAACAGGCTCACTCTCGCCGTAGGTGGCGATCGCCTGATCAATGGCGGCTACGGTACGCTCATAGTTGTAGTCGTTACCGCCAAAAACTCTTTCAAAAAGGGTCACGGTATTATTCCTCCTATTTTGATTTAAGCTTCATCGCGATCCAGGATCGCTTTGATTTTACGGATCTCTTCAATTGCCGCGGGGCTGAAGTCGTAGGGCGACTTTCCGTTCCGGTCCGCGTCCATGATCTCCATATTGTAGTGGACAAAGCCCAGCAGATCCTCCGGGGGAATGGCACCGCGGATGAATTCCTCATCCCGGGCATCCCGGACCTTATTGGCTACCACTCTCACCCGCTTCACGCCCAGATCATCCGCCAGGCGCTTCACATTCCGGTAGGTCTGCACCGACCGGGCACCGGGCTCGATAACCACAATAAACTGGTCCATATTGGCGGCGGTCCCCCGGCCCAGGTGCTCCAGACCGGCTTCCATATCCATAATGACCACATCGTTTTTCCGATAGGTCAGGCTGGAGAGGATTGCCTTGAGCATCACGTGCTCCGGGCAGACGCAGCCGCTGCCGCCCACGTCCACCGTTCCCATAACCAGCAGCTTAACGCCGTTGATGTCCCTGGAGAAGGTATCAGGAATATCGGCAACATAGGGATTCAGCTTAAAGAACTTGTTGGAGGCGGAAGCGCCGGTGCGCTCCTCCACCAGGGTGCGCATTTTGGAGATCGGAACGATCTGGTCCACCTCTTCCTGGGACAGGCCCAGGGCCAGGCCCAGATTGGCATCGGGATCCACGTCGGCAGCCAGAACAGTCCGGCCTTCATCGGCATAGAGCCGTGCCAGGGTGGAAGACAGGGTGGTTTTACCCACACCGCCTTTACCGGTAATCGCTAATTTCATTGAAAATAGACCTCGCTGTAAAAAATCTGATTTGCCATCTCAAAGCAGGGGCTTGCCCCTGCCGTTCCCCGGCGGAAATCTGTCAGTCGGCGGGGATAAACCCCCGCCCTGCAGTCCGCAGGGGGAACCCAACGGCAGTAATTTTAGATGCCCAGAGCGGCACGCTTGGCTTCGATGCAGGCGATCATCTTGTCACCCAGGGACTCGATGTCGGTAT
>CAZDFB010000149.1:0-2562 GCA_964504605.1 uncultured Oscillospiraceae bacterium
TTGGTAATCAGCTCGGTTTTCATCCGCTCGGCCTTCATCTGCTTCTGGGCCGCCACCACGGCAACCTGAGACAGATCGTTCAGGTCCCCGGCAAAATCCCGGAAGGCGCCCACCAGCAGCTTATCCTCCACTTTGGAGTCCAGATCGCCGCTGCTCATCCGCTTGGTACCCTCCGCCAGGGTTCCGAAGGACTGGGCACCGTAGAGCACGATAGCAAGATAGCCCCCCAGCAAAAGCAGCGTCCAGCCCAGGCTGTCGCAGGCAAAGGCGGCGCAAACCAGCACAATGGTAATAAACGCCGTCAACAGCCATTGCCAGGTCAGCGGAAGCAGACCGTAGATCCGCAGGATATGCTTTGTAATCCACTGGAACAGCCCCCGGATCCAGCCCCACACCACCAGCACCAGCTTTTTCACCAGGCTGAATACCCCAAGCAGGCATTTTTCCAGCACACGGAAGATAGCCTTCGCGGCGGCGGGTGCCGTCTTAACCAGCTTTTTCAGGCATCGCCAGCACCAGCGCAGGATTCTCACAATCAGCCGGCAGCAGCCGCAGATCACGGTATTCCGCCACCAGAAGCCCCCGGACATCTTAAACTGCGCTGCCAGGGCAAACAGGAAACCCACCACCGGCAGACTGCAGCAATAGCCCACCACCAGGACCACAGGCAGGGCCAGCCGGGTCATATTCCGGACCAGATACTCTGCATAGGCACTGCACATATACACCGCTGCGACAATGCCAACGATATCTGCCACCAGGTACAGGTCCAGAGGCAGCCGGTTCAGGCCATCGGCCCGCAGCTCCTCCCGGCCCGGCTTTCTTCCGGCGGCACAGCAAAGGTAGACCATCAGGGCGGCGAAGCACAGCAACCCCAGCACCAGCACATAGAAAAGCTGATAGCGCACATTCCAGATGCCCTCCAGCAGGGTCCACATATATTCATCCTGCACCGCGTCGGAAAGCAGGTACAGCTCCACGGTATAGGGTGGAAGGCGGGCATACTGCCACTGCAGCTCCACATAAGCCCCCTGCTCCGAATCCCAGTACCAGTCCGTCTGGATATCCTGCTCACTGTCAATGATCCAGGCGGATTTCTGGCTCTGGGGCTCTGCCACCTGCTCCGTATCCACCGGATTCTCCCCGGCTGATGCAGTCTCCTCAGCGGGCTTCGTCAAATCGGTGCTGTCCTCCTCGCCGGTGTCTCCGGCGGTGTCATCACCGGTTTCATTCCGCTTTGCAGCGCCTCCGCTGCTTACATCGGATTCCGGTTTTCCGTCCGTCTCCGGGGGCTGAGATGCTGTATCGGCGCTGTCATTCCCGGTTTCCGGCAGTTCGTGGACAAGCCGGTGGAACAGGATGTTGGTGACCTGAATGGAATAATGGGCGGCATCCTCTGCCGGCTCCCCATCCAGGGTGGATTCCACAACGGTGCCGTGCTCGTTGCGGATTTCATAGAAGAAGCTGCCATAATTGAAGGTATCATAGTACCAGGCATTTCCCCAATAGGAATCCAGGTAATCCTCCGGCAGCTGTCCCAGCTCCAGCGAGGCATAGCGGTGGGCCAGCTGCACCGCGAATTCCCGGCGCTTGCTCTCCAGCTGCTGCTCACGAAGCTGTGCCACCGACTGGGTATAGAGGTCCATGCCCGTCAGTGCGACGATCCCCACTGTGCTGCTGACTACACCCAGCAGAGACAGCGCCGCCAGCATCACCGCTATGAATTTTACCGCCACATGGTTTTTCAACCTTCCTTCCCTCCTTCAATCTTATAGCCCTGTCCCCACACAACCTTCAGGTAGCGGGGCTCCGAGGGGTTGATTTCTATTTTCTCCCGCAGATGGCGGATATGCACCGCCACCGCCCCTTCACTGCCCAGGGCCGCCTCCTGCCAGACGGACTCGTACAGGTTCTTGGTGGAATACACCTTGCCGGGATTCGCCATCAGCAAATGCAGGATGGAATACTCCGTCGGAGTCAGGGACACCATTTCTCCCTCCACGGTGACGGTTTTTGTCCGGTCATCCAGGGAAATGCCGCCAATGGTAATCACGCCGGCATCCGCGGCGGACTTACTGCCCAGCTTGGCATAGCGCCGCAGCTGGGAGCGGACCCGGGCCAGAACCTCCACCGGGACGAAGGGCTTGGTAATATAGTCATCCGCCCCCACATTCAGCCCCAGCACCTTGTCCTCTGTCTCCGATTTTGCCGTCAGCAGAATAATGGGCACATTGGAAAATGCCCGGATCTGGGCCGTAGCCGTAATGCCATCCATAACCGGCATCATAATATCCAGCAGGATCAGATGTATGTCCTGGCTGCGGGCAATTTCCACAGCCTCCCTGCCGGTGTAGGCCGGGATCAGATTGTAGCCCTCCGGGGCCAGATAGATTTTCAGCGCGTTCACAATATCCGGCTGGTCATCGCAGATCAATATATTGTACATGGTGGGTATCCTCCCTTTTCTTCTGTTGTCTTCTATTATAGCACCCACTTTCTTAAGATAAAAGGGGGTGATTTCTTAAAATGGGATTAACAATTCCGCCCGGGGCTACAGCTTGT
>CAZDFB010000150.1:0-2557 GCA_964504605.1 uncultured Oscillospiraceae bacterium
TTTCTACCTCCACTCCAGACTTCTGGAGCGGGCCGCCCAGCTCTCCCCCGCCCTGGGCGGCGGCAGCCTGACTGCTCTGCCCATCATTGAAACCCAGGCCGGTGACGTTTCCGCATACATTCCTACCAACGTCATCTCCATCACCGACGGTCAGATCTTCCTGGAGACAGAGCTTTTCAACTCCGGCATCATGCCCGCTGTCAACCCCGGCATTTCCGTGTCCCGTGTTGGCGGCGATGCCCAGATTAAGGCTATGAAAAAGGTGTCCGGCTCCCTGAAGCTGCTTTATTCCCAGTACCGTGAGCTGCAGAGCTTCGCTCAGTTCGGCTCCGATCTGGACGCGGATACCAAATCCCGGCTTGCCCTGGGTGAGCGGATTGTTGCCGTTCTGAAGCAGAAGAACAACGCTCCCGTTGAGGTTGCCCACCAGGTTTGCATCATCTACGCCGTTACCCACGGCTACCTGAATGATGTGGCTGTGGAGGATATTCCGGAATTTGAGGACCGTCTGTTCCGCTTCCTGGAGGACGGTCAGTACAGAAGTGTGCTGACACGCATCCGTGAAACCGGCAAGCTGGAAAGCGATACGGAAGCTACCCTGAAGTCCGCCCTGTCCGAGCTGCTGGTGGAATTCGTAAAACCCGAATAAGGGAGGTGGCACCGCATGGCTGGCGTTTCCACTAAGGAAATCAAAAACCGCATTAAAAGCATGGAGTCTACCCGGCAGATCACCAAGGCCATGGAAATGGTTGCGTCTTCCAAGCTTCGCCGGGCCCAGGCCCAAATCTCCGCTTCCCGCCCCTATTTCATTATTCTCTCGGATACCATCCAGGATATTGTCAATTCCAGTCAGGATTTTTCCTCCCCGTATATGCAGGAGCGTCCGGTTAAAAAGACCCTTTATATCGTCATTGCCGGCGACCGCGGACTTGCGGGAGGCTACAACAGCAATATTCTCAAGCAGGTTTCTCAGGATATCAGCGAAAAAAACGCGGTGGTCTTCCCCATCGGCAAGAAGGCTGTGGACTATTTCAAGTCCCACCGGGTTCCCACCCTGACAGACAGCTACGCCGTTGCAGCGGATGTATCCATCGGTGACTGCTTCTCCATTGCCAAGCAGCTGAGCAAGGCATTTCTCGGGGGAGAATTTGATGAAGTCTATGTCAGCTACACCAGATTCATCTCCGTTCTGTCTCAGCAGCCCCAGGTAACCAAGCTGCTTCCCCTGGCTCCTCAGGAGTCCGACGGGAAAAGCACCGGCTCCTGCCCTGTCACCATCTATGAACCCAGCAGCGACGCGGTTTTTTCCGCGATCGTACCGGAATATCTGGGTGGTGTGCTCTATGGTACCCTGTGCGAAAGCCGGGCCTCTGAGCAGGCAGCTCGGCGGACCGCCATGGAAGCCGCTACCTCCAATGCCGACGACATGATTGCCGACCTGAGTCTGAAGTTCAACCGGGCACGGCAGGCCGCCATCACCAACGAGATCATCGACATTGTAGCCGGTTCCTGATTTTCTACCAATCGTTCCCGATTTTTCATCGGCTTTTACTCAAGCTAATAAGGAGTTGAATCCAATGGCCAACAACAAAGGAACCGTGATCCAGGTTATGGGTCCTGTTCTGGATATTCGGTTCGCTGATGACCAGCTTCCTACGCTGAACAGCGCCATCGAGATCCCCCTGGGCGATCATACCGTTGTGGCGGAAGTCGCTCAGCACATTGGCGATAATGTGGTTCGCTGCATTGCCATGTCCTCTACCGACGGTCTGCAGCGCGGCACCGAGGCTGTCGATACCGGCGCTTCCATTTCCGTCCCTGTAGGCGAAGCCTGCCTGGGCCGTGTGTTTAATCTGCTGGGCCAGCCCATTGATGAGGCCGGTCCCGTGGCTGCCACGGAAAAGTGGCCCATCCACCGCCCCGCTCCCGCCTATGAGGAGCAGGAGCCTGCCACCGAGATTCTGGAAACGGGTATCAAGGTCATTGACCTGATCTGCCCCTACGCCAAGGGTGGCAAGATCGGCCTTTTCGGCGGCGCGGGTGTCGGCAAGACCGTTCTAATCCAGGAGCTGATCTACAATATTGCCACTGCCCACAACGGCTACTCCGTGTTCACCGGTGTCGGTGAGCGGACCCGTGAGGGCAACGACCTTTACAACGAAATGACCGAGTCCGGCGTTATTTCCAAAACCGCCATGGTATTCGGTCAGATGAACGAGCCCCCCGGAGCCCGTATGCGTGTCGGCCTTTCCGGCCTGACCATGGCAGAATATTTCCGTGACGTGAAGCATCAGGACGTTCTGCTGTTCATTGATAACATCTTCCGTTTCACCCAGGCCGGCTCTGAGGTCTCCGCTCTGCTGGGCCGTATGCCCTCTGCCGTCGGCTATCAGCCCACCCTGGCAACGGAAATGGGTGCTCTCCAGGAGCGTATCACTTCCACCAAGAACGGCTCCATTACCTCCGTTCAGGCGGTTTACGTCCCTGCTGACGACCTGACTGACCCCGCCCCTGCCACCACCTTCGCTCACCTGGATGCCACCACCGTTCTGGACCG
>CAZDFB010000151.1:0-2536 GCA_964504605.1 uncultured Oscillospiraceae bacterium
CCAACATGATCGCAAACCTGACCGATATGCACGCCATGGACAAGTTCGACGCTGCCCTGGCTGAGATTCCCGCTGTCCGCAAGGATATGGGCTATCCTCCCCTGGTCACCCCCCTGTCCCAGATGGTCGGCAACCAGGCCGTTACCAACGTGCTGGTGGGCGAGCGCTACAAGAACATCTCCAAGGAGATCAAGAGCTACCTGAAGGGCGAGTACGGTGTTTCTCCCGCTCCCGTGGACGAGGAGCTGCAGAAGCGCGTTCTGGCTGAGGCCGGTATGGACGCTCCCATCGACTGCCGCGTTGAGGATGCCAAGCGCACCGGCGCCGACTTCGCCGCTGCCAAGGAAGCCCTGGGCGACCTGGCTAAGTGCGAGGAGGACGTGATGAGCTACATCTGCTTTCCCAACCAGGCTGGGAAGTTCTTCGAGGACCGGAAGGCCAAGGAAGAAAATGTCTGCACCTACACCATCGTGGAAGGCTAAGGAGGCGGTACTATGATGTTTCTCGCGTCCGCGCTGGACAATATCGGCATTCTGGAAGCCGGTGTTGTGGCCCTGCTGGGCTATGCCGTTGTTTTCTTTGGCCTGATCCTGCTGATGCTGGTAGTCATCGCCATGGGCAAGATCTTTATTGCCCGGGACAACAAGGCTAAGTCCGCCGCTCCCGCTCCCGCCGCCGCTCCTGCTCCCGCAGCTGCCAAGGCCACCGCTCCCGGCTCCGCCGGTCAGCTCAAGCTCCACGACGTGGAGCCCAAAACCGCAGCCATGCTGATGGCCATTGTTGCCGACAAGCTGGGCAAGCCCCTCAATGAGCTGCGCTTCATTTCCATCAAGGAGGTCAAGTAATCATGAAATATAAAGTTACTCTGAACGGTCGTACTTACGAGGTCGAGGTTGAGGCCGGCCAGGCTATGCTCCTGGATGAGTATGAAGCCATCGCTCCCGCTCCCGCTGCTGCCGCCGCTCCTGTGGCTGCTGCCCCTGCTGCTGCTCCCGCCGCTGCCGCTCCCGCCGTTACCGGTGCCGGCGAGCCCATCAACGCTCCCATGCCCGGCAATATTCTGAAGGTCAATGTTACCGCCGGTCAGGCCGTCAAGGAAGGCGACGTTCTGGTGGTTCTGGAGGCCATGAAGATGGAGAACGAGATCCTGGCTCCCAAGAACGGCACCGTCACCCAGGTGGTGGTCTCCAAGGGTGCTACCGTCGATACCGGTGCTCCTCTGGTCGTCCTCGCATAAGGAGGGCTTCGTATGAGTATCAACGTTGGTGAGATCCTGCTGGATCTGTGGAATGGCTCCGGCTTTTCCTACATTTTCAGCAACTTTACCGCAGATGGCTGGCAGAACCTGGTGATGATCGTCATTGCCTGCGTGCTGCTGTATTTGGGCATCGTCAAGCAGTTCGAGCCCCTGCTGCTGGTAGGCATCGCCTTTGGCTGTCTGCTGAGCAACCTGCCCCTGGGTGGCCTGTACCACCAGGAGCTGTGGGACAACTTCATGAATGAGGGCAGCGAATTCTACCATTCCTACGGTTATATTCTGAAGAACGCCGGTCTGCTGGATATTTTCTACATCGGTGTTAAAACCTCCCTGTACCCCTGCCTGATCTTCATGGGCGTGGGTGCCATGTCCGACTTTGGACCCCTGCTGTCGAACCCCAAGAGCCTGCTGCTGGGCGCTGCCGCTCAGCTGGGCGTGTTCGCCGCCTTCTTCGGCGCCGTGCTGCTGGGCTTCACCGGCTCTGAGGCTGCTTCCATCGGTATCATCGGTGGTGCTGACGGCCCCACCGCCATCTTCCTGACCTCCCGTCTGGCTCCCCATCTGCTGGGCGCCATCGCTGTGGCTGCTTATTCCTACATGGCTCTGATCCCCCTGATCCAGCCTCCCTTTATGAATATGCTGACCACTCCCGCACAGCGGAAGATCAAGATGGTGCAGACCCGGAATGTGTCCAAGACCGAGAAGATCATCTTCCCCATCCTGGTCACCATCTTCTGCGCGCTGCTGCTGCCCGATACCGCTCCTCTGATCGGCTGCCTGATGCTGGGCAACCTGTTTAAGGAGTGCGGCGTTACCGACCGGCTCAGCGACACTGTCCAGAATGCCCTGATGAACATTATCACCATCATGCTGTCCACCTCCGTGGGCGCTACCATGGTTGGCTCCACCTTCCTCACCGGCAACACCCTGAAGATCGTTGTTCTGGGTGTCTGCGCCTTCATTCTGTCCACTGTGGGCGGTCTGCTGGGCGGCCTGGTGATGTGCTGGGCAACCAAGGGCAAGGTCAACCCCCTCATCGGCTCCGCCGGTGTTTCCGCCGTTCCCATGGCAGCCCGTGTTTCCAATAAGGAAGGCCAGAAGGCTAACCCCTCCAACTTCCTGCTGATGCACGCCCTTGGCCCCAACGTGGCCGGCGTTATCGGCTCCGCCATCGCCGCAGGCTTCCTGCTGAGCGTATTCGGCTAATAAGCGCAAATTTCCCTGCAGAAGGGGAGACGCAAAACAGTTTCAGTCCCGGCAGCCATGGCTGCCGGGACT
>CAZDFB010000152.1:0-2482 GCA_964504605.1 uncultured Oscillospiraceae bacterium
TTTTACAGAGGGCAGAAAAATAACGGGTACTCGGCTTTCACCGAATACCCGTTATCTCGTTTACCAACCCTGCTGACAGATGCTCATTTCAAAATTTCAGTCTAAAACTGTTTTATGAACACCTGTCTAAGGGAGAGGGGGAACTTTTTACTTCTTTGATATGCCGAAGGCCACCCCAGGAGGGGTGGCCTTACAGATAAATATGCGGCTGCGTAAAGTAACGCAGGGCGGTGCTTCAGGGGCGAGGGAAGAGAAAGGGGCGGCTTCGGGAAAAATCAATCCTTTTTTTTCAGAAGGGCCCGGATTTCCCGGGCGATGGTGCAGTTCGGCTCATAGACACAGCTGCCATAGCAGCAGTCCGCTTCAACCAGCTTGCCGTCCTCGGTGACCACTGCCACCATGCGGCTCTGATCCTGGGTCCGGCAATAGCCGGAGAGAAAGGTTTCCTGTTCCATGCTCATTCCTCCACGATGCAGAAACCACGGGGAGCCAGGGTCAGCCAGTCCGGTGCAACCGTCTGCAGATTGTAGCCCAAAATGACCCGGCCCGCGGGAATGTCCCGGGGGTCTCCGCTGCGGTTGCAGTAGACCTTGACTGTTTTGCCGTTGTACGTCCGGCTGAAGCCCAGGTGCTTGTCGCCGGCATCGAAGAACCGGATATCGCCCAGCCGCAGAGGCTCGCAGGTCTTGCGCAGAGCGCCCAGACGCTTATAGTGGTTCAGAATCTCCCAATCCTCCCGGCCCCAGGGATAGGTGCGCCGGTTGAAGGGATCCTTGTAGCCCTCCATGCAGGCCTCGTCACCATAGTACAGGCTGGGGGCACCGGGGAGGGTGTATTGCAGGAAGGAGGCCATCAGCAGCCGCTCCCGGGCCACATCCATCTGGTTCCGGCTCAGGCGGCGGCGGGCCTTTTCCTCCCGGGGCCCGTCAAAATCGTCCACCAGGGCGGTGAGAATCCGGGGGGTATCGTGGGTGCCCAGGTGGTTCATATTGCAGGCAACCACCTGCTGGGGGTAGTTCTCCACGATGGACATGACGGTTTCCTTCAGACCCCAGCCGCTGTCACGGCCCCGGGTGAAGTTCAAAATGGCATCCCGGAAGGGATAATTCATTACGGAATCCAGCTCGGCATTGGTAAAATAGGTTCTGCGGGTGCCGTAGGCGGATTTGTTGGAGGCATCCTCCCAAACCTCGCCCATCAGAAGGGCATCGGGCTTGATGGAACGGATCCGGTCCCGCAGCAGCTTGATGAAGGCATCGGGCAGCTCGTCTGCCACGTCAAGACGGAAGCCGTCGGCTCCCAGGTTCAGCCAGTGGGCCACAACGCTGTCCTCGTCGCTGATGATATAGCGGATAAAGGCGGGGTCCATCTTGTTTACGGTGGGGAGGGTGTCGAAATTCCACCAGGAATGGTAATTATCCGGCCAATGATAGAAGGTATACCAGCTGCGGTAGGGAGACTGGGGATCCTGATAGGCACCCTTGCCGGGGAAGGTACCGTCCTTGTTGAAATAGAGACTGTTGGAGCCGGTGTGGGAGTACACGCCGTCCAGAATCACCCGGATGCCCCGGTCGTGGGCGGCACGGCACAGCTCGGCAAAATCCGCCTCGGTGCCCAGCATGGGGTCCGGGGTCTTGTAGTCGCCGGTATCGTAGCGGTGGCTGGAGAAGCTCTTGGAAATGGGGTTCAGGTACAAAATGGTGGAGCCCAGAGAGGCAATGTAGTCCATTTTTTCGGTGATGCCCCGGAAATTGCCGCCGTAAAAATCGTTGTTGAGGACCAGACCTTCCTCATTGGGCTTCCAGTCCACATCCTCATACCAGTTGGCGTGGAGGGTGTAGGGCTCCAGCTTGCTGGTCAGATCCGGCTTGCCGGAGGCATAGAACCGGTCCGGGAAAACCTGGTAGATCACGGCACCCTTGGCCCAGTCCGGGGTGGTGAAGTCACCGGGGACGCAGCTGACCTGCCAGAGATCGCCGGCCTCCATATTGGTGTCGTCCCCCTGCTTGAACAGCCGGAAGGAGCCGTGGGGATTGAAAATGCGGAAATAATAGAAATACAGGCCGGTATAGGGAATGGAAAAGCTTCCCTGGAAAATATCATAGGCACCCCGCCGGGTTTCAAGGGTCAGGGGGAATTCCTGGGCGTGGGAGCCGTCTTCATAATTAAGAATACAGCTGACCCCGGTGGTCTGCACCGAGGAGGGAATGTGAATATGCAGTGTGCAGGTTTCTCCGGGGGTGAGGGTCCCGAAGGGGATCTTGAACTGGGGCTGCTTGCTGTCGTACAGAATACGCATACCGTTTCTCCTGAATGTTGGTCTTGACGGGGGCCGGACAATGACCGGCTCCACCCGGATATAGTATACACATATTTTGAAGAAAATGGAAGGGGAAAAATATCCGGGAAGGAAAAAAGACCACCCCGGGTGAACTGCACCCCATTTGTTAGACAAGTATGGTATAATACTTGTACTAAGAAA
>CAZDFB010000153.1:0-2450 GCA_964504605.1 uncultured Oscillospiraceae bacterium
CCTGCCGGATCCACCAGGTGGCATATGTAGAGAATTTGTTTCCCTTTGTCCAGTCAAACTTGTCCACGGCACGGATCAGGCCGGTGTTGCCCTCCTGAATCAGGTCCAGAATGTGCAGGCCGCGTCCGGAATACTTCTTGGCAATGGAGACCACCAGCCGCAGGTTGGCCTCGGTGAGCTTATTCTTGGCGGCCTGGTCACCTTCGGATACCCGCTTTGCCAGCTCGATTTCCTCTTCGGCGCTCAGCAGCTTTACCTGACCGATTTCCTTCAGGTACATCCGAACGGGGTCATCCAGGCTGTATTCCGCAGCCAGGTCCACCGGGTCTACCAGCTCTTCCTCGTCCAGCCCTGCCAGGTTGATGCCGTCATCATCCAGGCTCATGTCCAGATCCGAGCCAATGTCGATATCCAGCTCGGCAGTGACGATCTGGATGTTCATGGCCTCAAAGCGGTCGTAGATTTCTTCAATTTTCTCGGGTGTGAGCTGCATTTTTTCCAGCTGGGCGTTCAGGTCGGAGGCACGGATCATGCCGTCCTTCTTGCCCTGGGCGATCAGATTCTGCAGCGCGGCCTGGACATCTTCCAGGTTCTTGGTGGTCTTTTTCGCAGTGCTCATGCAATACCCCTCTTTATCTTCTGGTCGTTAAAAACCGATACTTTTTTCGTGCCGTTAAACTATACCCCGATTTTTTGATTTTGGCAAGGGCTTTTTGCTGGAAATTTTCATTTTTTACCGGATTCCCGTTGATTTTTCTACCGATGAACTCATTTTTTCCCTTTTTTCGGGAAAACATACAGTTTACTTTTTGGAAATTATTCGTTATAATTGGGAAAATGACGCAGTGCGTCCTTTTCGATTATCGATTATGAATTACAAATTACCAATTTGGGACAGGCCGCAAGGGCGGGAGCGGGGCTTCCGCGCATTCGTAATTCATAATTTCTCAAAAAGCTTTCCAATTCTGAGGTGTACTGTATGACTGACCTTTCTCACATTCGTAATTTTTCCATCATCGCCCACATTGACCACGGCAAGTCCACCCTGGCGGACCGGCTGCTGGAGGAGTGCAAGGCCATCGAGAAGCGGGAGATGGAGGAGCAGATTCTGGACTCCATGGACCTGGAGCGGGAGCGGGGCATTACCATCAAGGCCACTGCCGCTACCATGACCTACCGGGCCGATGACGGCGAGACCTATGACCTGAACCTGATCGATACCCCGGGCCATGTGGACTTCAACTACGAGGTCTCCCGGAGCCTGGCTGCCTGCGAGGGTGCGGTGCTGGTGGTGGATGCCTCCCAGGGCGTGGAGGCCCAGACCCTGGCAAATACCTTCCGGCTACCGACGCGGGACTGGAGGTGCTGCCGGTCATCAACAAGATCGACCTGCCCTCTGCCCGGCCTGAGGAGGTCAAGGCGGAGATTGAGGATATCATCTGCATTCCCGCCGAGGATGCACCGGAAATTTCCGCGAAAAACGGAATCAACATCCATTCGGTGCTGGAGATGATCGTCAAGGGGATTCCTGCCCCCGACGGTGACCGGGACGCACCGCTGCAGGCGCTGATTTTCGACAGCCAGTACGATTCCTACCGGGGTGTTATTGTCTATACCCGGATCAAGCAGGGCACCGTGCGGCCCGGCATGGACATTAAAATGATGGCCACCGGCGCTCAGTACAAGGTGGTGGAGGTGGGCACCATGAGCCCCAGAGGCCTCCAGAGCCGGGATGCCCTGGGAGCCGGCGAGGTGGGCTATATTACCGCCTCCATCAAAACCGTGTCCGATACCCAGGTGGGCGATACCATCACCGGCGTGGAGACGTCTGCCCGGGAGCCGCTGCCCGGCTACCGTCCGGTGCAGCCCATGGTCTATTCCGGCGTTTACCCCGCCGACGGGGCGAAATATCAGGATATGCGGGACGCGCTGGAAAAGCTGAAGCTCAATGATGCTTCCTTTGTCTATGAGCCGGAAAGCTCCATTGCTCTGGGCTTCGGCTTCCGCTGCGGCTTCCTGGGACTGCTGCATATGGAGATCATCCAGGAGCGGCTGGAGCGGGAATACAATCTGGACCTGATTACTACCGCGCCCAACGTTGTCTACCGGGTCACAAAAAACGACGGCACCGTTATTATGGTGGACAATCCGCTGGATTACCCGGACCCCATGGAGATCCAGCTGGCGGAGGAGCCCTTTGTGAAGGTGAATCTGATGGCGCCCCAGGAGTATGTGGGCAATATCATGGACCTGGCTACCTCCCGCCGGGGCGAGTTCAGGGACATGGTCTATCTGGATGCCAACCGGGTGGAGCTGCACTACGATATGCCCCTGAACGAGATCATTTACGACTTCTTTGACGCGCTGAAATCCCGGACCCGGGGCTATGGCTCGCTGGACTATGAGCTCATCGGCTACCGGCCCAGCCGGCTGGTGAAGCTGGATATTCT
>CAZDFB010000154.1:0-2419 GCA_964504605.1 uncultured Oscillospiraceae bacterium
CTTGTGGCAATCCTCCCCTGCTACCTCAATGCCCTGGCGGGCCGGGGTGTTCATGGCTTAAGAAGATCCAGCCCACGGTGAATAAAGTACTGGACCTGGAGCAGACCTACAGCGCCATGGCTGAGGAGGAGCTTCGGGGGAAGACCCAGGTGTTTCGGCAGCGTCTGGCCCAGGGGGAGACTCTGGATGATCTTCTGCCGGAGGCCTACGCCGCTATCCGGGAGGCTGCCTGGCGGGTGCTGGGCATGAAGCCCTATCCGGTGCAGATTATCGGCGGCATCATCCTGCATCAGGGCCGCATTGCGGAGATGAAAACCGGCGAGGGCAAGACCCTTGTGGCAATCCTCCCCTGCTACCTCAATGCCCTGGCGGGCCGGGGTGTTCATGTGGTTACAGTGAACGATTACCTGGCGAAGTATCAGTCTGAGTGGATGGGCAAGGTCTACAAATATATGGGTCTCAGCGTGGGACTGGTGATTCCCGGCATGACCCCCGCCCAGCGCCGGGAGGCCTACGGCGCGGATATCACCTACTGCACCAATAATGAGCTGGGCTTTGACTATCTGCGGGATAACATGGCCCTTTACAAAAGTGAGCTGGTCCAGCGGGGCCATGCCTTTGCCATCGTGGACGAGGTGGACTCCATCCTGATCGATGAGGCCCGAACCCCCCTGATTATTTCCGGCAAGGGGGAGGATTCCTCCAAGCTGTATGAAATGGCGGACTATTTCGTGTCCACCCTGCGGCGGCAGGTCTTTGCCAAGACCGAGGACAAGGAGGTCCACGACGATTACGACTGCGATTACTTTGTGGATGAGAAGAGCCGCACGGTGAGCCTGACCGCAGAGGGCATTGCCAAGGCGGAAAAATACTTTGGGGTGGAGAATCTGGGCGATTCCGAAAACGCCACGCTGAGCCACCACCTGAATCAGGCCATGAAGGCCCGGGGCCTGATGAAAAAGGACATCGACTATGTGGTGAAGGACGGTCAGATCATCATTGTGGACGAGTTCACCGGACGGCTGATGTACGGTCGCCGCTACAATGAGGGCCTGCACCAGGCCATCGAGGCCAAGGAGGGTGTCAATGTCGCCAGCGAGAGCAAGACTCTGGCAACGATTACCTTCCAGAATTTCTTCCGGCTTTACGACAAGCTCTCCGGCATGACCGGCACAGCCCTGACGGAGCAGGAGGAATTTGCCGCCATCTACGGCCTGGATGTGGTGGAGATTCCCACCAACCGGCCGGTGATCCGGGCAGACCACACGGATGTGGTCTACAAGACGGAGGCCGGAAAGTTCCGGGCCATTGTGGCGCAGGTGAAGGCCTGTCATGAAAAGGGCCAGCCGGTGCTGGTGGGTACCATCTCCATTGAAAAGAGTGAGATTCTCAGCAAGCTGCTTAAGCGTGAGGGCATTCCCCATCACGTTCTGAACGCCAAGTTCCACGAGCAGGAGGCCCAGATTATTGCCCAGGCCGGTAAATTCGGCGCGGTGACCATCGCTACCAACATGGCGGGCCGCGGTACGGATATCATGCTGGGCGGTAACGCGGAGTTCCTGGCAAAATCCGAGCTGCAGAGGCTGGAGTATCCGGAGGAACTGCTGCGGGAAGCGGATTCCTACGCGGAAACCACGGACCCGGAGGTTCTGGCAATCCGGGAGAAGTATGCCCAGCTTCTGGCAAAGCATAAGGAGGAGATCCGGGACGAGGCCCAGAAGGTCCGGGATGTGGGCGGCCTGTTCATCATCGGCACCGAGCGCCATGAATCCCGCCGGATCGACAATCAGCTCCGGGGCCGTTCCGGCCGTCAGGGAGATCCGGGTGAAAGCCGGTTCTACCTGAGTCTGGAGGACGATCTGATGCGCCTGTTCTCCACGGACCGGATCATGGGCATGATGGATTCTCTGGGTCTGGACGAGGATACGCCCATTGATGCGAAGATTTTGTCCGGTGCGGTGGAAAATGCTCAGAAAAATGTGGAATCCCGCCATTTCCGGTCGAGAAAGAATGTTCTGGAATACGATAATGTTATGAATACCCAGCGGGAGGTCATCTATGCCCAGCGGCAGAAGGTGCTGGACGGGGAGGACCTGCGGGAAAATATGCTCCAGATGCTCCACGGCCTGATTCAGACCACCGTCTCCCCTGTTCTCAGCGCCTGCGGAAACCGGCTGAATCAGGAGGGACTGGACACCCTGGCTGCCCAGCTTGAAGGTACCTATTTTGCCCGGGGCACCCTCCAGAGCCGGAGCGGGGAACTGCTGGGCTGCGAGGAAGCGGATGTTACCGAGACGATTTACGGCATTGCCCTGCGCACCTATGAGGCCAAGGAAGCCGCCATTACGCCCCAGCTCATGCGGGAATTGGAGCGGGTGGTCATGCTCCGGGTGGTGGATGAATACTGGATGGATAACAT
>CAZDFB010000155.1:0-2409 GCA_964504605.1 uncultured Oscillospiraceae bacterium
AAACAAAAAATCAATCTTTTTCTTCCGGTTTTTTCGCTTTTTTCCGGAAAAATCCACATTTTCAAACAGTTGTTCTATAAAATTACGAACAAAAGCAGACCTTTCCTTCCTCTACTTTCAGTTTCAGCTTCCCCGGTTTCCGGCCACAGCGCAGCAGAAATCCGGCAAGCGACCCTTCCACCTCCGTCTGCACCAGCCGCCGCAGCTGTCGGGCACCATCCGCGCCACCGCATTTTTCCAGCAGGAAGGCCACCGCTTCCGGGGCAATTTGTAACTGCGTCCCCAGCAGTGCCATCCGCTGCTGAAGCTGCCGCAGATACTTCCAGGCGATGGCCTCCATAGCTCCTTTGTCCAGTTCCCGGAAGGATACCGTCTGGTCGATGCGACCCAAAAACTCCGGTGAAAAGGCCTGCCGCAGGCTCTGGTTCCGTTCTTCCTCTTTTCCCTTTGCGCAAAAGCCCAGACCCTCGCCCCGGATCTGGCCGCCAATATTGGAGGTCATCACCACAATGGCATTTCGGAAGCTGACGCGTCGGCCGGTGGAATCCGTCAGGACCCCTTCTTCCATGATTTGCAGCAGCAGTCCCAGCACTTCCGGATTGGCTTTTTCCAGTTCGTCCAGCAGCACCAGACAGTAAGGCCGGCGGCGGACGGCTTCCGTCAGCTTGCCCCCTTCCTCATAGCCCACATAACCGGGAGGAGCCCCGATGAGCCGGGATACGGACTGCTTTTCCATATATTCCGTCATATCCAGCCGGATCATGGCCTCCCGGCTGCCGTAGACCTCCTGTGCCAGTACCCGGCACAGTTCCGTCTTTCCCACCCCCGTGGGGCCGGTGAACAGCAGGCAGGAAATGGGCCGGTCAGGATCCCGAATGCCGCTGTAGCCCCGGCGAACCGCTTCCGCCACCGCCGATACCGCCGCCGGCTGCCCCACCACCTGAGATGACAGGAGCCCTTCCAGCTCCAGCAATCGCTCCCGCTGTCCGGCAGTCAGGCGCCCCACCGGGATCCCCGTCCGTGCGGAGACGATCTGGGCAATGTCACCGGCGGTGACGTTTTTCCCCCGGCGGCCTCCTTCTGCCGGTGTACTGAGGCTCTGCATTTTGTCCCGGAGTTCCGCCGCCTTTTCAAACCGCCGTTCCCGGACGGCACCCTGCAATTCCTGTTCCAGCTCCTTCCGGGCCGCACTGGACTTGCCCCCATGCATCTCTTCCAGCCGGACCCGGGCGGCGGCTTCGTCCAGCAGGTCAATGGCTTTGTCCGGCAAATACAGATCCGGCAAGTACCGGACAGATAACCGCACCGCTTCTTTCAGCGCATCCTCTGTGATCCGCAGATGGTGGTGCCGCTCCAAGCCCGGTTTCAGGGCTTTCAAAATGGCCAGAGCCGTTTCTTCCCCGGGCTCTTCCACCGCCACGGGACGAAACCGCCGTTCCAGTGCGGCATCCTTTTCAATATATTTCCGGTATTCTTCCCGGGTGGTAGCCCCCAGCATTTGCAGCTCTCCCCGGCCCAGGGCGGGTTTGAAAATATTGGCCGCATCAATGGCCCCCTCCGCTGCACCGGCTCCCACGATGGTGTGCATTTCATCCACAAAGAGAATCACGTCCCCGTTCCGGCGAATCTCCGCCAGCACATCCCGGAGCCGTTCTTCAAATTCGCCACGGTATTTGGTGCCTGCCACAAGGCTCGCCATATTCAGGCTCACCAGTCGTTTCTCTTTCAACTGGGGCGGAACATTCCCCATGGCCATCCGCTGGGCAAGGCCCTCGGCAATGGCCGTCTTTCCCACTCCGGGTTCCCCTACCAATGCGGGATTATTCTTGTTCTTCCGGCACAGAATGCCGATGACGGTATCGATCTCCTTTTCCCGCCCGATCACCGGATCCATGGTTGCCGCCTTGGCAATCAGATCCTCACTGAATTGTTCCAACAGTCTCGTTGCGACCGCCTCCTTCTTTCCTTTCACCCGGATTCCCTGCTGCCAGCGCAGGTAATCCACCGTATCCGTAAACAGCGCATCAGCGCTGACACCATTCAGGCGCAGCATCTCCCCCGCTGCCGAGGACTGCCGCCGGGCCATGGCCAGAAGCAGATGATGGGGCTCCACCTCCCGAACCCCCTGCTGCTTTGCCTCCCGGGCCGCCAGGCAGAGGATCTGCTGTGCCTCCTCCGTCAGTCCCTGGGGCAGTGGCAGATCCGGGGTCCCGGCACCGTAGAGCAGTTGCGCCATGGCCTCCGACAGTTCCGGATCCATCCCCAACTGCCGCAGCACATGCCCCATCCCGCCCGGTTCCTGAGCCATGGTCAGCAGAAAATGTACCGAGCCCACATAGCTGTGGCCCAGGGTTCGTGCTTTTTGGGCAGAGCGCTGAATCAGCTCCGCCGTTGCAATATGGTAGCGCA
>CAZDFB010000156.1:0-2370 GCA_964504605.1 uncultured Oscillospiraceae bacterium
GTTGTAGTAAATCTTGTCACCGGCGGCGATGGTCATGCCGGGGGTGAAGGGCTTGTAGCCCCGCTTTTCGGCCTCAGCCACGGCCCAGGCAGTGGCTTCCCGCTCGGTCTTGCAGGCATCCATAAAGGCCATGTAGCGCTTGGCATAGGCATTCATCTGCTCCCGGTCCTCAGCAGTGATCCGGGTATAGCCGTTCTTGGGTGCAGCCAGCAGCTGCTCTCTCAGTTCCTCAGTTGTCATATCAGTGTCCTCCTGTTATTGTCACGGGGCAAGCCCATCCGGGGATTGCCACACCAGTGTGCGCACTGGTTCGCAATGACGGATTTTCTATACCATGATACCATATTCCGACAAAAAAGCAACACATTTCTCCAAAAATGTTTCCTGTGCGCCGTCATTTGTCAGTGTATGGTGGCACTGCTGCCGGAACCAGCTGTCAGGATGCTGAGCCGCGATGCGGCTGCGGGCATAGGCCTCGTCAATGCCGTCCCGGGCCATCAGCCGCCGGATTCTGGCATCCATGGGTGCACTTACCGCCACCGTCACGTCGCAAAGCTCTGCCAGTCCCCCCTCAAACAGGGCAATGGCATCAATGGCAGCCAGGGCAGGCTTCCCCTCCAGCAGGCGAAGAACCTCCTTTTTAACGGCGGCATGGGTGATTTTGTTCAGCGCCGCCAGGGCCGCCGGGTCAGAAAATACAATGGCTCCCAGCCTCCTGCGCTGGAGCACCCCATTTTCCACCACCCCGGGGAACCGGGCCCCGATGGTCTCCGGCAGCGCCGGGTCCTCCCGGAGAAGCCGGTGATAAATGGCATCGCAGTCCAGAACCAGGCCCCCGGCCTGCCGGATCAGCCCCAGCAGGGTGGTTTTTCCGCATCCGGTGCCACCGGTAATGCCGAAAATCATACCTCTGCCTCCGCATCGATAATATGAAAGGCCGCTGCCTTTTTCAGCCGGTTCTGCACCGCGTAGGCCACACCGCCGCCCACGGGGCAGCGGGCATAGACTTTTTGAATGGACGGGTCGTCCAGCACACGCAGCGCGGCAAAGAGTCCGGCGGACAGCGTCCCCACATCGTCCTCCCGACCATAGGCCAGCGGCGCGCAGTCGGCATACAGAGGAAGCTCCTCCTCAAAGCACAGCACCCGGTCACCGGGCGCAAAATGGGCATGGATATAGGCCGCCGCCTTTTTCCGCCCGCCGGAGACGATAACCACCTCGCTCTGGGGAGCATAGTGCCGGTATTTCATGCCCGGGGCCTTTACCACCGCGTCCTTATCGATCTGGGCGGTAACCGCCTTGTCCACCACCAGATCTCCCAGTACCTCCAGCAGCTGCTCCGGGGTGATTCCGCCGGGCCGCAGCAGCCGGGGCCGTTCCTCTGTCAAATCCACAATGGTGGATTCCACGCCCACCCGGCAGGGGCCTCCATCCACAACAGCGGCAATCTTGCCGTCGTGGTCATGGAGCACGTGCTGGGCCGTGGTGGTGGAGGGCTTTCCGGAAATATTGGCGGAGGGCGCGGCAATGGGCACCCCGGACAGCCGGATAATCTCCCGTGTCACGGCGTTATCCGGGCACCGGACCGCCACCGTGGACAGGCCGCCGGTGGTGCGTCTGGGCACAATGTCCCGGGCGGGCAGCACGATGGTCAGCGGACCGGGCCAGAATTTTTCCGCCAGGGTGTAAGCCGCCTGGGGGATGGAATGGCAGAACCGCTCCATCTCCTCTGCCCGGCTGATATGCAGAATCAGGGGGTTATCCTGAGGCCGGCCCTTGGCCTCGAAAATCTTGGCCACGGCATCCACATTCAGGCCGTCGGCTCCCAGGCCGTAAACCGTCTCTGTGGGAATCGCCACCAGTTCTCCCTGCCGGATCAAATTCGCCGCAAGCTGGGCTGTAGCCCCGTCCCCGGCAGATAATAGCATAGTTTTCACAATGATTCACCTCTTGTTGTAGGGGCGATGCCCTCAACGCCCCCATTGACAGCCTTGCACAAACTGGAAAAGGGTCATCGCAGGTGCCGGCCCCTACGAAAAAGGGCAGCCGCCTAAGCAGCTGCCCCAAAATCGATTGAAAATTAAGCGGTGGGCTGGTTGGCTGCCTCGATGATCTTG
The DNA here is from genome assembly GCA_964504605.1 of uncultured Oscillospiraceae bacterium. Lineage (GTDB taxonomy): Bacteria > Bacillota > Clostridia > Oscillospirales > Oscillospiraceae > Faecousia. The sequence continues at coordinate 2,118 of CAZDFB010000156.1, forward strand.
ACGAACTTCTCGGGAACCAGGGAAGCGCCGCCGATCAGGCCGCCGTCGATGTCGGGCTGAGCCAGCAGCTCGAAGGCGTTCTTCTCGTTCATGGAGCCGCCGTACAGAATGGAGATCGCACGGGCGTTCTTGGAGGAGTACAGCTTGCGAACCACGCTGCGAATCATCTCGCAGACCTCCTCAGCCTGCTCGGGAGTAGCGGTCAGGCCGGTGCCGATGGCCCAGATGGGCTCGTAGGCAATGATGACCTTGC
>CAZDFB010000157.1:0-2365 GCA_964504605.1 uncultured Oscillospiraceae bacterium
ATCGACTACAAGGACACCGCTAAGCTCCGCCGTTACCTGTCCGAGCGCGGCAAGATCCTGCCCCGCCGTACCACCGGTACCTGCGCAGCTCACCAGCGTGACCTGACCACCGCTATCAAGCGTGCCCGTCAGATCGCCCTGCTGCCCTACGTGGCTGACTAATTTGTCACTGACCGCTCCGGAGAAATCCGGAGCGGTTTTTTATCCATTTTGCCCAAAAGCCCGCCCCGGCTGAACCCCGGAGCGGGCTTCTTTTTTGACTTTTATACCTCGGGAGCCTCCGTCTCCGGCAGCCGTTTCCCCGGCATTACAGCCAGCTGAACCCGGAACAGGTTCTCTCCCCCGGCGCTCTCCGCCCAGATTCTGCCCCGGTGGGCCTGAACCACAGACTGGGCAATGGACAACCCCAGGCCGTAGCCTCCGTTCATGGTCCGGGCCTTGTCGCCCCGGTAAAACCGTTTAAAAATAGCCTGCAGCTCTGCCCTGTCCATGGGCGCTCCCGGGTTTGCCACCGTCAAAAGGCAGCTGTGGCCATTTTTCACCAGCTCCACCCGGACGGTCCCGCCGTCCTCTGCGTATTTTCTCGCGTTATCCAGCAGTACATCCAGCAGCTGATACAGATGCTGTCTGCTCCCCCGGAGCCAGATATCCTCCTCCACCCGGCAGGTAAGGCTAAGGCCCTTTTCCTCGTACAGCAGTTGAACCGAAAGGGCCGCATCCTGAACCAGCTCGCTGAAATCCAGCGCTCCAAACCCCTTATCCAGTCTTCCGCTGTCCACCCGTGCCAGCTCCAGCAGCTCCTCCACCAGTGTGCGCATCCGGTAGGACATTTCCAGAATATTCCCGGAGAAGCGCTCCCTTTCCCCGGCGGCGGCATCTCCATTGTGGAGCAGCTCCGCGTTTGCCAGGATGACGGACAGCGGGGTTTTCAGCTCATGGGAGGCATCCGCCACAAATTGCCGCTGCTGCTCCCAGGCTTTCTCCACAGGTCTGATGGCCCACCGGGACAGCAGTATGCTGATTCCCGCAAAAATCGCCAAAGCCCCCAGAAAAATCAGCACGCAGAGCCAGACCATGTTCCGCAGTGTCGCCGCTTCCGATGAGGTGTCGGCAAAAACAATTGTCAGCCCCTGGGGAGCCTCCGTTTTCAGGTAACGCAGTCCCCGGTCCGGAAGCTTTCCGCTGTCCCGGTCCGCCGCCAGAGCGGCATCGACAATTTCCCGGATATCGTCCATATCCGACAAATCAAAATATCCGCCCCCAAGGCTTACCAGTTCACCCCGTCCACCAATCTGCACCGTGAAAAAAGGCAGGCGGATATCCGCCCCGTTTTTTCCCAGACTGCCGTGCTGAAAGGGGCGGTCGGCAATGGAGCGCATCATGCTGACGCTCTCCATCTCCATGCTCCGGGCGGTAAAATGGATGACCGTACCCAAAATTCCTCCCAGCATCACCGCGGCAACCGTCATAATCACGCAGATGAACTTAATCCGCAGCTTTTTTATCAATCCGCCCTCACCTCCAGGTGATAGCCCATGCCCCGGATTGCCACAATCCGCACATCCGATCCAATGCTGCTGAGCTTCTTGCGCAGAATCGCCACATAGACCTCCACATGGTTCTCCACGGCGTTGGTTTCCAGCCCCCATACATGGGACAAAATGGCGGATTTGGACAAATTGCGCCTGCCCGACTGCAAAAGCAGCCGCATCACATCAAATTCCTTTGCCGAAAGCCGGACCTGCGCCCCGCCACACAGCAGCATTCCCGTTCCCAGGTCCAGCACCGTGTTTCCAAACACCATTTCGTTGACCTGTCCCCCCTGTCGGCGTAGCAGGGCATTGATGCTGGCAAGAAGCTCCCCGGAGTCGAAGGGCTTGGTCAGATAATAGTCCGCACCGGCATTCAGCCCTTCGATCCGGTCACGGACATCGGACCGAGCTGTCAGCATCAGAATCGGCGTATTGCAGCGGCTTCGCCGCACCTGCCGGGCCACCTCGCAGCCGTCCATTTTCGGCATCATCACATCCAGAATCAAAAGATCGTAGATTCCCAGCTCCGCGTACTGCGCGCCGCTTTCCCCGTCGTACACCGTCTCCACCTGGAAGCCCTTCCGTTCCAGCATGGAGCGAATGGAATCCGCCAGCATTTTCTCATCCTCAATAACCAGAATTTTCATAAGCTACCTCCCCGCTCTGTCATTCTGTCATTATAGTATTCCCTTTTCCTTAAGCCAAGCTGAAAAGGCATCTTTTCACAGTTATTTTACATCCGTCCCCTCTCCGGGCAAAAAAGCACCCCGGAGGGACTGTTCCCTCCGGGGTGCCTTTGTTGTTTGTCAGGTCAAAACGGGTAATGCACATCT
>CAZDFB010000158.1:0-2357 GCA_964504605.1 uncultured Oscillospiraceae bacterium
CATGTCCAGCGTATCCTTGCGAAATTCCGGCAGCTCGTCGAGAAAAAGTACACCCTTGTGAGCCATAGATATTTCCCCGGGCCGGGGATTGGTGCCGCCGCCGGCAAGGCCCGCGTTGGACACCGTATGGTGGGGTGCGCGGAAGGGCCGCCGGGTCACCAGCGGCTCCCGGGCAGACAGCAGCCCCATAACGGAATAAATCTGGGTTACCTCCAGGGATTCCTCCCAGGTCATATCGGGCAAAATTCCGGGCAGACGCTTGCTGAGCATACTTTTACCGGAGCCCGGTGGTCCGATCAGCAGCACGTTATGGCTGCCCGCGGCAGCAACCTCCAGCGCCCGCTTCACATTCTCCTGTCCCAGCACATCCTTGAAGTCCAGGCCCGGCTCCTGGGTCTGCTGAGGAACCCAGGCCGGTTCCTCCTGAAGGGTGGTTTCGCCGTTCAGCGCCGCCGCCAGCTCCTTCAGATTCCGGATGCCGTAGACCGCCGGTCCCCGGGCGAGGGTCGCCTCCGGGGCATTCTCCGCCGGGACAAACAGTGTCTGGATTCCCTCCCGCTTGGCAGCCAGTGCCATGGGCAGCACACCGGAAATCGGGCGAAGCTGCCCGTCCAGACTCAGTTCTCCCAGAAAGGCGCTGGTGCTCCTGGGACGGCGCACCGAACCGCAGGCAGCCAATATGCTCAGCAGAATCGGCAGATCATAGTGGGTTCCGGCCTTTTTCTGGCTGGCAGGGGCCAGATTCACCGTAATCCGGCTTACCGGGAAGCTGAGGCCGCTGTTTTTCGCCGCCGCCCGGACCCGCTCCCGGGCTTCCTTCACCGCCGCGTCAGGCAGGCCTACGATGTCAAAGCCCGGCAGGCCATTGGAGATATAGCATTCCGCTGTCACACTACTGCCACGGATGCCTGTAATACCCAGAGTTTTCACACTGCAGATCATAATCTCAGCTCCAATCCTTGCCTCTTCTTTTATCCATACAATCATACTCCTTTTTTGGCAAAAACACAATCATTATTTCGTTCCCGCCGGAATTTTTGTACCCGGCAGCGTCCGGTGCCTCCGTTTCTTCTCCGGGGTCAGCAGGCACAGGGGGAAAATACCCCCCTTTTTTCGCGTCTCCGTCATAACGCCTGCCACCGGAATCCAGCGGCGGATATTTTTGTGCATATTTCCATCATTCTTCTTATAATTGCAAGGATTTTTTACAAAAGACTCCCCTCTATGACTTTACAAATCGCGTTTCTGGTGGTATGATAGTGGGGCAAAACTTGAGTACTTTAGGAGGTATTTCATTTTGGCTAGAAAATTCAAAACCATGGACGGCAATACAGCTGCCGCCCACGTCAGTTATGCCTTTACCGAGGTTGCTGGCATTTACCCCATCACCCCCTCCAGCCCCATGGCCGACAATGTTGACCAGTGGTCCGCTGCCGGTCGAAAGAACATCTTCGGTGACACTGTCAAGGTCGTCGAGATGCAGTCCGAGGCCGGTGCTGCCGGTACCGTTCACGGCTCCCTGGCCGCCGGTGCCCTGACCACCACCTACACTGCCTCTCAGGGTCTGCTGCTGATGATCCCCAATATGTACAAGATCGCCGGTGAGCTGCTGCCCTGCGTGTTCCACGTGTCCGCCCGTACCGTCGCCGCTCAGTCTCTGAACATCTTCGGTGACCACTCCGACGTTTACGCCTGTCGCCAGACCGGCTTCGCCATGCTGGCTGAGACCAACGTGCAGGAAGTCATGGACCTGGGCGCCGTTGCGCACCTGGCTGCCATTGAGGGCCGTGTTCCCTTCATCAACTTCTTCGACGGCTTCCGTACCTCTCACGAGATTCAGAAGATCGCCATCTGGGACTACGAGGATCTGAAGGAAATGTGCAACATGGATGCTGTTGAGGCATTCCGCAAGCACTCCCTGAACCCCGAGCGCCCCGCAATGCGCGGCTCCCACGAGAATGACGACATCTTCTTCCAGCACCGTGAGGCCTGCAACAAGTACTACAACGCCCTGCCCGCAGTGGTCGAGAAGTACATGGACAAAGTCAACGAAAAGCTGGGCACTGACTACAAGCTGTTCAACTACTACGGCGCTGCCGACGCTGACCGCGTCATCGTGTGCATGGGCTCCTTCTGCGACGTGGCAGAGGAAGTCATCGACTACCTGAACGCCCACGGCGAGAAGGTCGGCCTGGTCAAGGTTCGTCTGTTCCGTCCCTGGTGCGCCGAGAAGCTGCTTGAGGCCATTCCCGCCACCGCAAAGAAGATCGCTGTTCTGGACCGCACCAAGGAGCCCGGCTCCCAGGGCGAGCCCCTGTACCAGGATGTGGTCATGACTCTGGCCAAGGCCGGCAAGA
>CAZDFB010000159.1:0-2353 GCA_964504605.1 uncultured Oscillospiraceae bacterium
ACTATACCGGTCACCACGGTATGGCTCTGACCAAGAAGGCCTGCGATGCCTGCGCTCAGTGCTATCTGAACATCACCGGCGGCATCTGCCCCATCGTGGACTGCTCCAAGAGCCTGGTCAACGGTCAGTGCGGCGGTGCCAAGGACGGCAAGTGTGAGGTGGATCCCAACAAGGACTGCGCCTGGCAGAAGATTCAGGAGCGTCTGGAGGCCCAGGGCCGTCTGGATGAGCTGAAGGCCCAGCCGATTCAGATCCGGGATTATTCCAAGGTGAATTTCAAGGTCATCAACGAGTATGTACAGGCCATCCGTGCCAAGCGTTTTGAGGGCTGGTACGGCGGCATCCATCCCGTAGAGGGCAAGGAGCCCACGGAGCACAAGGCTCTGATCCGGTTCCCGGAGCCCAGGCAGGTGGTCATTCCCCTGTCCATGCATCTGGGCGCTCCCGCCAATGTGTGCGTGGCTGTGGGTGACCATGTGAACGTGGGCACCAAGGTGGGCGAAGCCGCCGGCTTCATCTCCGCCCCGGTCCACTCCAGCGTCAGCGGTACCGTTGTGGCAATTGAGGATCGTCCCCACGCCACCCGGGGCACCTGCCTGAGCGTGGTCATTGAATCCGATGGTCTGGATACGCTGGACAGCGCCATTCAGCCCAACAAGCCCCTGGAGGAGCTGACCCCGGACGAGATCATTGAGATCGTCAAGAATGCCGGTATTGTAGGCATGGGCGGTGCAGGCTTCCCCACCTATGTGAAGCTTAAGCCCAATAAGCCCATCGAGGCGGTGCTGGTCAACGGCTGCGAATGTGAGCCCATGCTCACCGCCGACCATCGGGTGCTGCTGGAGTTTGCGGACGATATCATCTTCGGCCTGAAGGCCATGATGAAGGCAGTCAGCGCCCCCAAGGGCATCCTGGTCATTGAAGAGAATAAGCCCGATGCCATCGCCCTGCTCCGGGAGAAGGTGGCGGATATGGAGGGCATTGAGGTTCTGGAGGTCGCAACCCAGTATCCCCAGGGCGGCGAAAAAATGCTCATCAAGCGTGCCATGGGCCGCAGCGTGCCCAGCGGCGGCCTGCCTGCCGATGTGGGTGCCTGCGTCAGCAACGTCAGCACCGTCAAGGCTGTGGCGGATGCCATCCGCACCGGTATGCCCCTGATCGAGCGTGTCACCACCGTCACCGGCAAGTACATCCCCGAGCCCAAGAACTTTATTGTGAAGATCGGTACCAGCGCGGCGGATCTGGTTGCCGCCTGCGGCGGTATTTCCGGCACCGATGTGCTGGTCAAGGCCGGCGGTCCCATGATGGGCTTCCCCCAGAGCACCCTGGATACCCCCATTATGAAGGGCTCCAACGGCATCATCGCCATCGATACCGATGAGACTGAGCCCCAGGAGTGCATCAAGTGCGGTCGCTGTGTGGATGTGTGTCCCATGTCCCTGAAGCCGCTGCTGTTTGCCAAGCACGCAACCGATCCCGTGAAGCTGAAGGAGCTGAACATTCTGGATTGTATGCAGTGCCGCTGCTGTGAGAACATCTGCTCCTCCAAGATTCCGCTGGTCACCATGATCAAGGCAGGTATCGGGGCAGTAAGGGGGATGAAGTAATATGCTGATTACCGAACTGAAGAATAAAGAGACGATTGTCGGACTGGTCACCGGCAAGGTCTTCGTCATCAACTGCCACGGCTGCCGGGAGGTCCACTTCCCCGAGAAGGAAGCGGACGCACTCCAGAAGGAGCTGTCCGATGCCGGCAAGGTTACCGGCATCCTGACCACCGATTACATCTGCAACCCCGATAATCTGAAGCTGCGTCTGGCAAAGCACCAGGCTGCCATCAATCAGGCGGATATGATTCTGGTATTTTCCTGCGGCGTCGGTGTACAGACCGTTTCCGAGCTGTACCCTGCCAAGAAGGTCTGCGCTGCCTGCGATACCTACGCGCTGCCCGGCTTCCAGGGCGTTACCCCTCTGGAGCACGACTGCAAGCAGTGCGGTGAGTGCTACCTGAACCTGACCGGCGGCATCTGCCCCCTGACCGCCTGCTCCAAGAGCCTGGTCAACGGTCAGTGCGGCGGCGCCAAGGACGGCAAGTGCGAGGTGGACCCCAACATGGAGTGCGGCTGGGAGCGGATCATCCGCCGTCTGGCCCAGGTCGGTCGTCTGGACGCGCTGAAGTGCCCGGTCCAGATCCGCAACTACGCCACCGATGATCTGGTGAAGTAAAAAACGCCTTCCCCAAAGGGGAAGACTACAATCAAATTTGATTAGGAGTAATGGATAATGAGAATTACCGAGTTGTTTGATAACGGTGAGTTTGTCGTTACCGCGGAAGTCGGCCCTCCCAAGGGCA
>CAZDFB010000160.1:0-2283 GCA_964504605.1 uncultured Oscillospiraceae bacterium
ACTTCGGCGTTGCCATCATCCCCGAGGGCATCGTGGAGTTCGTTCCCGAGTTCTCTGTGCTGATTGCAGAGATCAATGAGCTGCTGGCTGGCGAGAAGACCGCCGAGTTCAATGCTCTGCCCAGCTGGCAGGCAAAGTACGCTTTCATCGAGCAGGGCCTGACCAAGGAGTCCATGGCTGTGTTCGCCATCCTGCCTGAGAATATTCAGCAGCAGCTGTTCCTGGAGCGTGACCCCCACGGCAACGTGCAGGTGTCCCTTATCGAGTCTGAGAAGCTGTTCTCTGCCCTGGTCAAGGCCAACCTGGCTGAGCGGAAGAAGAACGGCACCTATAACGGCAAGTTCTCCGCCCTGCATCACTTCCTGGGTTACGAAGGCCGCTGCGCTTTCCCCAGCAACTTCGATGCTGACTACTGCTACTCCCTGGGCTACAATGCCTTCATGCTGATTCAGTATGGCTATACCGGCTACCTGTCCAAGGTTTCCAACCTGTCTAAGCCCGCTGAAGAGTGGGTCGCCGGCGGTATGCCCATCACCAAGATGATGAACATTGAGCGCCGTAACGGCAAGGATAAGCCTGTTATCCGCAAGGCTTTGGTGGAGCTGGACGGCAAGCCCTTCCAGTTCTTCTGCGAGCACCGTGCCCAGTGGGCTGTGGAGACCTGCTTCACCTATCCCGGTGCCATCCAGTACTTCGGACCCAGCGAAGTCTGCGACCTGACTACCCGCACTCTGGCTCTGGAAAAGGCCTGATTTACCTGAACATACAAAAACCCGCCCCGCTACAGCGGGGCGGGTTTTTGCATGAAGAAAACAATGCGTCAGAGGAATTTGTTTTCAGGAATCCATGGTGCGCCGGATTGCTTCGGTGCGTGCTTCGCTGCTGAGAAGCGGGAACAGTCCCCATAGAACACCGGAATCGCAGCAGGGTCCGCTGCGCAGAAGTTCCAAAACAGCATCGGACAGAATTTGTTCGCTGACAAAGGGAGCAATACCGCAAAGGAGCGAGGTGTCCATCTTTTGATATGCGTCACGGAAAAGCGCATCGGTTTTCTCCTGGGAAAGGAACGGCACAAGATCAATCAGCGTGTTGGGGTCGGGATCGTCGATATGATCGGTGAGAATGCCGGAAAGTGTATCCTGGCTCAAAAACGGAGCAAGCGCAAGAAGCTGACCGGGATCATCTGTTTTTTCAACACGCACAGCAAGCATATCCAGGGTTTCGCAGTCGAGAAACGGCGCAAGGGAAATCAGCTGCTCCAATGCGACGGGGTGTGTTTCGGCGGACTTTACAGCAATCTCCTGCGCCTGCCGGGGGGACAGGATGCTTGCAATCGGGGCGATCTCTTCCAAAGCGGGTAGCTGCTCCTGATGAATAACTTTTTTTACGGTTTCCGTTTTGGGATCGTCCTTGCCCAGCAGTTCATCGATGGCAAGGCCCAGCAGACCGCAAAGAGGTTCGAGTTTTGCGATATCGGGCATCGAATTCCCGCGCTCCCAGTTGGAAACTGCCTGATAGCTCACGCCCATTTCATCGGCAAGCTCCATTTGCGTCATGTTTTTGTGAATGCGGGCCGAGCGGATCGCTTGCGCCACCTTCATGGTATCAAACATAGTTATTCTCCTTTGTTGCTTCGGTTTTATCGATCGACAAGCTAAGTGTAACAGAGAGGAGCGAAAAAAGCAATCAAGCGTTGCTTGAAATGAAAATCCGGTGGCGCTTGCGGCTTATTTGAAGATTTCCTCTTGTAAAACGGCAGAAAACGTGGTAAACTAAGCTGTGTTACTATGAGAAAATAGACGAGTTATGGAGATTCTTATGCGGTACCATATTCCGCACTAGCTTCTTCCTGTGATTCGATACAATTGAAATACACATGGAGGATAAATATGTCTACTTTGGTTGAAGAAATCAGCCGCCGCCGGACTTTTGCCATTATTTCCCACCCCGACGCCGGTAAAACGACCCTGACAGAAAAATTCCTGCTCTACGGCGGCGCAATTGCCCAGGCAGGTGTGGTCAAGGGTAAGAAAAATTCCCGGGCTGCCACTTCCGACTGGATGGAGATCGAAAAGCAGCGTGGTATTTCTGTTACATCCTCCGTCATGCAGTTTCAGTATGACGGCTTCTGCATCAATATTCTGGATACCCCGGGCCACCAGGACTTCTCCGAGGATACCTACCGCACCCTGATGGCAGCAGACTCCGCCGTCATGGTCATCGACGGTGCCAAGGGCGTGGAGCCCCAGACCCGGAAGCTCTTTAAGGTCTGCGCCATGCGGC
>CAZDFB010000161.1:0-2271 GCA_964504605.1 uncultured Oscillospiraceae bacterium
TGCACTGTCCAAAAGAAAAAAAGATTTATCGGTTGGGGTGCATATGATGCCTACATTCTCATCACGAATATATCGTACTTGAAAATCTTTCTCTCCGTCTGGAGTGGCAATAACTTTGGAAATAACATCTTCGTTTTGATACATAGTTTCTCACCAACCTTTTCGCCAAATTCCGGTTCATCGATCCGTTTTATTGTATCATAGTGCTTCGGTATATGCAAGAAAAGTCCCGGAAAACATGGCTGCCGGGACTGAAACTGTTTTACACTCCGCCCCCTCAACCAGCGGTAGCGTTCTTCTCAAAACAGCAACAGCCTCCCCAATTTTGGGGAGGCTGTGTGTTTATTCATCAGGCCAATTGCTTCATTGCGTTCAGACTCTGCTCCAGCTGGGCAATCAGGTCCTTATTCTTCTGGGCCTTCTCACGCTCAGCGGCAACCACGGCCTCCGGCGCCCGGGAGATGAAGCCCTCGTTGGAGAGCTTTCCTTCCAGAGAAGCCTGGAACTTCCGGGCCTTTTCCAGTTCCTTGCCAATGCGCTCCAGCTCCTTTGCCACATCCACCAGCTGACCCATGGGGATATAGAGCTTGGCATCGGCGGTGGTGATGGTCACCATGCCTTCCAGGTTCTCAGGCTCGGTTTCCAGCATGGTCACGGTATCGGCATAGGCCAGGCGCTGGATGAAGCCCTCACCCTCAGCAAAAATCTGGGGCTTGGCAGTGAGAATGAACAGGGCGGCCTTCTTGCTGGGGGGCACGTTCATCTCGGTGCGGCGGGCACGGATGGCACGAATGGCAGCCATGACGGACTCCATGTGCTCCTCTTCCGCCTTGAAATTCAGCTCCTGCCGGAACTGGGGCCACTGGGCCACAATCAGGGCCTCGCCCTGATGGGGCAGGCTCTGCCAGATTTCCTCGGTGATGAAGGGCATGAAGGGGTGCAGCAGTCGGAGAATCTGATCCAGCACATAGACCAGAACCTGGATTGCGGTCTGCTTGCGGCTCTCATCCTCAGAATACAGTCTGGCCTTGGTCAGCTCGATATACCAGTCACAGTAGGTATCCCAGATAAAGTCATAAAGCTTGTGGACAGCCATACCGGACTCGTACTTCTCCAGATTTTCGGTGACCTCCGCAATCAGGGTGTTCAGCTTGGACAGCACCCACTTATCGGAGATTTCCAGCTCCTCCACAGCGGGCAACTTAATGTCAGCGCCATCAGGCAGGCTCATCAGCACATAGCGGCTGGCGTTCCACAGCTTGTTGGCAAAGTTCCGGGCAGCCTTCACCTTTTCCTCGGAATAGCGCATATCATTTCCGGGGGTGGAGCCGTCCACCAGCATGAACCGCAGCGCATCGGCACCATATTCTTCAATAACCACCAGGGGGTCAATGCCGTTGCCCAGGGATTTGGACATCTTCCGGCCCTGGCTGTCCCGGACGATGCCGTGGATGCACACGGTGTCGAAGGGAGCCTTGCCGGTATAGGCCAGGCCGGAGAAAATCATACGGCTGACCCAGAAACCGATAATATCGTAGCCGGTGACCAGGGTGTTGGTGGGATAGAAGTAGTTCAGGTCCTCGTTGTCCTCATCGGGCCAGCCCAGGGTGCTGAAGGGCCACAGGGCGGAGCTGAACCAGGTGTCCAGGGTATCGGGATCCTGGGTCAGGTGGGTCTTGCCGCACTTGGGGCAGACACCGGGGGCTTCCTTGGCAACCACGGTCTCGCCGCAGTCGTCGCAGTACCAGGCGGGAATCTGGTGGCCCCACCACAGCTGGCGGGAAATACACCAGTCACGGCTGCCCTTCATCCAGTTCAGGTAATTCTTGGTGAAGCGCTCGGGGACGAACTTGATTTCGCCCTTTTCCACACTCTCCACGGCGGGACCGGCAAGAGGAGCCATCCGCACAAACCACTGCTTGGAAATCATGGGCTCGATGGTGCTGTGGCAGCGGTAGCAGGTGCCCACCTCGTGGGTCAGGGGCTCGATTTCCTTCAGGAAACCGCCGGCTTCCAGGTCGGCAACAATGGCCTTCCGGGCTTCCATGGTGGTCATCCCAGCGTACTTGCCGCAGTCCAGCACCTGGGGCTCACCCACGGTGGCACGTCCGCTGGCAAACAGCTCATCGCAGGCAACCTTATCGGCAGGGCCGGTCATAAAGCCGTCGTAGGTGAACACACGGACACTGGGCAGATCATGGCGCTGGCCCACCTCATAGTCGTTGGGGTCATGGGCGGGGGTGATCTTCACCACACCGGTGCCCTTGGTCA
>CAZDFB010000162.1:0-2251 GCA_964504605.1 uncultured Oscillospiraceae bacterium
CTTCCTTCTTCTTGCCCAGCTCGCTGAGCTTGTTCAGGCCCTTGACCAGCCAGAACACCACCAGCGCCAGAATGAGGAAATTGATAACGGCAGAGAGGAAATTACCCACGGTCAGGTAATTTTCCACCTCCCGGACCATTTCCGCACCCGCATCGTTGATGTAGGTTTCGTAGGTGGGGTCCACCCAGGGCATCCGGGGCAGACGAATCTTTACGTCGCTGAAGTCGGCACCACCCAGGAAAATATTCACGATGGGCATGATGATGTCGTCGGTCAGGCTCTTGGTGATGGTGGAGAACGCGCCGCCGATGATGGTGCCGACGGCCAGAGCCATGGCATTGCCCTTAATGGCAAAGGCGGTAAATTCTTTCCACCAGGAGGGCTTTTTAATCTTGCTCATTTTGTTCGTCCTTTCTTCTTTCCTGAATTGGAATTATTTGGAAATTACTTCCAGGCCGCCCAGATACTTACGCAGCACCTCGGGAACCACGATGGAGCCGTCGGCACGCTGATTCTGCTCAACAATGGCGGGGAAAATACGGGAGGTAGCCAGGCCAGAGCCGTTCAGGGTGTGCACGAAGTCGATCTTTCCGTCAGCGCGGCGATAGCGGATATTGCCCCGGCGTGCCTGATAATCCCGGGCGTTGGAGACGGAGGAAACTTCCTTGTAGCCATTCATGGAGGGAATCAGAATTTCGATATCGTAGGTTCTTGCCATGGAGGCAGAGCAGTCACCGGCAGCCAGCTTCACGGTACGGAAGTGGAGGCCCAGACCGGCAACCAGATTCTCGGCCTTCTTGACCAGCTCTTCAAAGGCCTCGTCGGAGCCTTCGGGGGTGGTGTACTGGAACATCTCCACCTTGTTGAACTGGTGACCACGGACCATGCCCCGCTCGTCGGCACGGTGGGAACCGGCCTCCCGGCGGAAGCATGGGGTATAGGCAAAGAACTTCTTGGGCAGATCCTTTTCAGTCAGGATTTCATCCCGGTAAACGGAGGCCAGAGCGGCTTCCGCAGTGGGCAGCATATAGAAGGTGCCGTTTTCGGTGGGGTGGTTGGCAATCTTAAAGACCTCATCGGCAAACTTGGGGAACTGACCGGCGGTGAGGCCGCACTGGTACTCCAGCATATGGGGAGGCAGGATAAACTCGTAGCCGTCGGCGGTGTGGGTATCGATGAAATAGTTCAGCAGCGCCCACTCCAGCCGGGCACCCATGCCGGTGTACATCCAGTTACCGGCACCTGCCAGCTTGACGCCGCGCTCGTAGTCGATGAGGCCCAGATCCTGGCACAGGTCCACATGGTGCTTGGGCTCAAAATCGAAGGAGTGCTTCTCACCGATATAGCGCAGGGGCTGATTATTCTCCTTGCCGCCGGGCAGCAGGTCCGGGTCGGGCATATTGGGCAGGGACAGCATACAGGTACGCAGCTCAGCGCTTAGACGCTTCAGATCCTCGGCCTCCTGGGCAATGGCGTTGTCCAGATTGACGGACTCCTGCTTGTTGGCTTCAATCTGGGCATCCACGGAGGTAGTGTCTTCGCCCTTCTTTTCCAGACCCTTCTTCATGCCGAAGAGCTTGCCGTTTTCCTTAGCCAGCTTGTTCTTCTGGGCGGTTTTGGTCTCGGTGGAGGTCTTCAGGCCCCGAACCTGGACATCCAGCTCCAGAATCCGGTCGATGACTGCGTCGCAGTCCACTTCCTTGGCCTTCATACCGGCCTTGATGGCATCGGGATTTTCTTTGATTTTCTTAATGTCGATCATATTCGTTACCTCTTTTTCGGATAAGTGTGTTTATTTTGTGATGCTTATTTTTGCAGCTTCATCAAAGCGTCCAGCAGGACCTGTAGATCCTCCTGACCGTAAAATTCCAGCTCGAAGCGACCCTTGCGCTTGCCGTTGACGATCTTCACGCCCCGGCCCAGATGCTTGGAAAGGCTTTTCTCACATTCTGCCACATAATCCACAGCCAGAGTGACGGTCTCCGGGGCTTTTACCGGTTCCTTTGCCATGTTTTTGCACAGAAGCTCTGCCTGCCGGACGGAAAGACCCAGGGCGGAAATCTTTTGCGCGGCTTCCAGCTGCTTTTTCTCTGTTTTCAGGCTCAGCACTGCCCGGGCGTGACCGGCGGTGAGCTTGCCGGTGCGGACCATTTCCAGAACCTCCGGGGTTAAATTCAAAAGCCGCAGAGCGTTTGCCACGGCGGGCCGGGATTTTCCCACCCGCTGGGCGGTTTCCTCCTGGGTCAGGCCG
>CAZDFB010000163.1:0-2247 GCA_964504605.1 uncultured Oscillospiraceae bacterium
TATGACCTTCCGCACGTCAAGCGGATGCTCTAGCCAGCTGAGCTAATCGTCCATGCCACAATCAGGAACTCGTTTAGTATACATGGCAAACGCTGTTTTGTCAAGGGGGTTTTAAAAATTTTTTGCCACCCGTTTTTTCAGCCCACCGCGGCATCCACCTCTGCCGCATCCACGAACGTGATGACCAGCGTGTTGGGCAGGCAGACGATCTGTGTGCCGCCGCTGCACCAGCCCCGACGGGCACAGTGCTGATCCGGGCAGCTGGCCTGTGTTACGGCGATTTTTCCGTCTTTCACCGTGATTGTATTGAACCGACCCTCCTCCAGGGTCACCGTAAACTCCTGGTCCACCCGAAGGTCCACCGTCCTGACCAGCGTGCCGCCGCTGGTTATCCGGGCATAGCCTGCCCCACCACCGGGGGCAAAAAGCACCAGACTGCCAAGGGTGCAGATCAGCAAAACAGCCGCAATGGCGGCGATCCAGTAGCGTGTTTTCATAGCAGACCTCACTTTGGGAAAACTAACAGGGACAGTATAACAAAAACCTGATAAAAACACAAGAAAAAGTTCAAAAACTCCTTGACAATTTTTGCAATGGATGCTAAAATGTACAGGCCGCATTGAAGGGGCTTAAGTTGGTGCGCAAAAACCACGCCTCAAAAGCGAGACTACACAAAATAAAGTAGGTGAAATGAAAATGAAAGCAGTTATCGTGACCGGTGGCAAGCAGTACACCGTTTCCGAGGGTGATGTCCTGTACATCGAGAAGCTGAACGCTGAGGTCGAAGAGACCGTCAAGTTCGATCAGGTCCTGGCTGTCCTGGACGGTGAGAACTCCAAGATCGGCGCTCCCGTTGTTGAGGGTGCTGTCGTCGAGGCTAAGGTTGTCAAGAACGGCAAGGCCAAGAAGATCGTCGTCTTCAAGTACAAGGCTAAGAAGAACGAGAAGTCCAAGATGGGCCATCGTCAGCCCTACACCAAGGTGGAGATCACCAAGATCGCTCTGTAATTGGATTTATGACAAGATGCGAATTTTTCACCGAGAACGAGAGGATCACCGGATTCTCCGTTTCCGGACACAGCGGCTATGCTGAGGCTGGTGCAGACATTGTGTGTGCCGCCATTTCCACCGCTGTTACCATGGCTGAGGCCACCATCAACGAGGTGTGCGGCGCAAAAGCCAAGGTTCGGGTCAAGGACGAGCAGGCTCGTATTACCCTGACCCTCCCCACATCCTGCGACGAAGAGGATGCCGTTCAGGCAGTGCTTGCCGGAATGATGCTGACCCTCATCAGTCTGCAGGAGGACTATCCTGATTATATCGAAGTTTTGGAGGTGTAACATATGCTGAAGATTGGTATTCAGTTCTTCGCTCACCATAAGGGCGGCGGTTCCACCAAGAACGGCCGTGATTCCGAGTCCAAGCGTCTGGGCGTCAAGCGTGCTGACGGTCAGTTCGTCCTGGCTGGCAACATCCTGGTTCGCCAGAGAGGCACCCACATCCATCCCGGTGTCAATGTTGGTATCGGCAAGGATGATACCCTGTTCGCTCTGGTTGACGGTACCGTCAAGTTCGAGCGCAAGGGCAAGGACCGCCGTCAGTGCTCCGTTTACGCTGAGCAGTAATTGACGAGGATCCAATGGATCACAGAGGGCTGCTGCAAGGCTTTGCAGCAGCCCTTTTTCAAAGCTTGTACGGCGATAAATGGAAATCATTGCGGGCTGAAGCCTGCTCTCCGACCACTCCCCTGCAATCTGTTTCGTTTTATTTCCCTGATTTCCGTTTATGACCGTATAAACCAGCCTTTTCGTTATAGGAGAAAATAATATGTTTGTAGATAAAGTACGCATCACCGTAATCGGTGGTCGGGGCGGCGACGGTGCCGTTGCCTTCCACCGGGAAAAGTATGTGGCTTCCGGCGGCCCCGACGGCGGCGACGGCGGTCACGGCGGAAGCGTGGTCCTGCGGGTTTCTGACCATATGACCACCCTTCTGGACTTCCGTTATAAGCGCAAGTACGCCGCCCAGGCCGGTGTCAATGGACTGGGCCGGAAAATGGCGGGCAAGCGGGGCGAAAACCTCGTTATCGAGGTTCCCCGGGGCACCGTGGTGCGGGATGCCGAAACCAACGCCGTCATTGTGGATATGTCCACCGATGAGGATTTTGTCATTGCCCGGGGTGGTCGCGGCGGCTGGGGCAACGCCCACTATGCCACCCCCACCCGTCAGGTTCCCCGGTTTGCCAAG
>CAZDFB010000164.1:0-2221 GCA_964504605.1 uncultured Oscillospiraceae bacterium
CACACCGGACTCTGACTCCGTTTGCGGGGGTTCGAATCCCTCATCCTCTGCCAAACAGCAGATACCCTTTCGGGTATCTGCTGTTTTTTTGCGAACACTGCCCTAGTTGTCCGTTTTTCAGCGGAACGGGCACCTGGGGACGGGTATCCCTGCAAGGGCTCTGCAACTGCGGAGGGCATCGTAGGGACACCGCTCCTGCGGTGTCCGGAAGGACATATCTCCCAACGGGAGCGGCAAATTTCTATCGCCGGGAACGGATTGTTTTGACACACAGAAGCGGCTATCCCTTCCGGGATAGCCGCTCATGATATTTGCTTCAGCTCCGTTCCCCGACGGTCATGGACCCCCTGCCCTTCAGGGCGCAAGGACCTGAAAGGACTGAATCATCTGGGCAAAGCGGCTTCCGTGGCCCTCTGCCGCCTCCACAAAGTACCGGGAAATCAGCCGGAAGGAGCCACCCTGTCCGTCGCTGATGAAATACACACAACCGCAGGGGCTGTCCCAGTTCAGGCCAGCATAATAGGAGAAGCTCACGCCATCCAGCCCCTCCAGGGGCTCTGCCTCCGACACAGTCTCGTATTCCGCCGCCATTTCCTCCCGGGCCGATGCGGCCCCTTCTTCAGGCCCGCTGCCGGGAATGTGGCAAATTTCCACCTCACAGGGAGGGATTTCCGCATCCGTCACAAAGCGGATATAGGTAACCTCTCCTTCCTCCACCAGCGTATAGGTTTCCGTATCATAATACATGGCAAAGCCCGGGGTCAGGGCAGCGCCGTCGCTTTCCGTCTCCGGCTCCTGGACTGCCGCCTCCTGGTGTTTGATCTCCGTCTGTCCCTCCACGGAAACCGCTCCCCTTCTGGGCGGGAACAGGCTTTCAAATGCGCCGGTGACGGTATTGGTCACATACTCCCGGGCATTTACGCCGGGCGGTGTCTGCAAAAAGCCGATTCCCGCCACCAGAACCACTGCTGCCGCGATCCAGCCCCGGGATTTGGTCTTTTTCTTCTTCTCAGGTGCCGCGTCCATAATGTATTCCTCCTTCACATCGTTCAGTGCATCCATCATTTTATCCGCGTTCACAGGGGTATTCCCTCCTTTTCCAGTGCCTGCCTCAGCCGGTTCCGGGACCGGAGCAGGGACATTTTCACCTTGCTCTGGGTCAGCCCATAATCCTGGGCGATTTCCCGGACGGAGCTCAGATACCAGTACCGCCGCAGAAATATCCGGCGGTTCTCCGGGGAAAGACTGTCCAGAAAGCCGTTTATGAGGTCCGTCAGGACCATTTTCTCCAGCTGCTCCTCCGGCCCCATGGCAGCGGGTACACACTCCCCCAGCTCCTCCAGCGCCAGCTTCATTTCACTGCCGCCCCGGCTACCGGCGGTTCTGCGCCGGTAGGCATCCAGAGCCAGATTCCTGGTAATCCGCCCCAGGAAGGCAGGAAGGCTCACCGAACAGCAGGGCGGAATACAATTCCAGGCTCTCCAGTAGGTATCGTTGACGCACTCCCTGCTGTCCTCCGGGTCCCGGAGAATGTTACAGGCAACGCTGTGAAGATATCCGCCGTATTTCACCGCGGTCTGGGCTATAGCCTCCTCTGCCCGGTCGAAATAGAGCCGGATGATCTGACTGTCTTCCATGGGAGTCTCCTTTCTGTGCAGGCCCTTCTCTTATATAGACGCAGCTTCCCCTCCCCGGGTCACAAAAGGGTGGGAACAAATTTTTGTTCCCACCCAAAATCTGCTTTAAAGGACGATTTCTTCCTCAGCGGTCTGTGTCGGCTGCTGCTTTTTCCGGGGTGTAAAGGCATCCACCAGCTTGGGAATATCGTAGGCCAGCACAGCCATGCCAATGGCGATCACCACTACGCCGCATCCGTCAATCAGGCTGCTCAGCAGCTTGGCAAGGTCCTTCAATGCACCGTTGGTGGCAGTCTGACCATTCACAACGGCGGCAAGACCGGTATTGACATCATCCAGCTCATCTACAATGGTATCACTGGCACCGTAGATGTAGGTATAGAAATCACCGCCGAAGGACGCATAGTCCGCATTGTATTCCCCCGGGCTGAAGGTATAGGAATCCACTCTGAGTTTCCCGTCTGTACTTTCACAGATACCGGTGCCCATGACGATGATTCCGATACCGATAGCGGCAACAAGCAGTAAGGCGATCCGCCTGCACCAAATGGTTACCTTTTCGTTGTTCATGGAAAAACCTCCCT
>CAZDFB010000165.1:0-2123 GCA_964504605.1 uncultured Oscillospiraceae bacterium
AGTGCAGCGAAGGCTGCCAGAACTGCTATGCCTATTTTCTGGACAAGCGCTACGGCAGGGACACCAACCAGGTGCTGAAGAACAAGTCCGATTTTGCCCTGCCCATCAAGAAGGACCGAAACGGAAACTGGAAGCTGCCCAGCGGCTCCTTTGTCCGGGTGTGCATGGCCAGTGACTTTTTCCTGGAGGAGGCAGATGCCTGGCGGATTGAAGCCTGGGATATGATCCGCCACCGCCCGGATGTGACCTTCTCCCTGCTTACCAAGCGGGCGGAACGAATCAAGGACTGCCTGCCCCACGACTGGGGCGATGGGTGGGACAATGTTTCCTTTTCCGTCTCCTGCGAGAATCAGAAGCGGCTGGAGCAGCGGATTCCCTACCTGCTGGACCTGCCCGCCAAGCACCGGTGGGTGAGCCTAAAGCCCTTTATCGGGGAAATCGACATCGGCTCCTATCTGGCTACGGGAAAAATCGAAACCGTTCTGGCCGGCGGTGAAAATTACCTGGGCTCCCGGCCTCTGCACTATGAATGGGTGAAGAAGGTGTACGACGCCTGTGTGGAGCACGACGTGCAGCTGATTTTCGGTCAGACCGGCAATATTTTCATCAAGGACGGCAAGGAATACAAAATCCGCAACCGGACAGAGCAGATGGTCCAGGCACTGAAGAGCGGCCTGAACCATCCGCCCAAGGACATCGAGGCGGAGGTGGCTGCCATCTATGCCCGGAAGGCCGCCATGAAGGAGGCCATGGAGGCCCGACATAAGCCCAAGGAAGAAGACAAATTCCACTGCTGATCTCCGTGGAGCGGGAAGCCCCGCCCGGGGCGGGGACAGGTACTGAGGAGGATTTTCTATGAGAAGCCTGTTTGTGCTTTTGATTTTGCTCTCCGCGCTGGGGGGAACGGGATGGTATCTTTCGGACCGGCTCTGCCGGGGCCTTGCGGCCTTCCTTCCCGGAATGCGGCTTTGGCCGGTGATGACAATTGTGTGCATCCTGCTTGCGGTGCTGGTGGTGGGCTTCGGACGGGCGCTGCTGCCACTGCCTGCTCAGGTCAAGGATGTGCTGGGTATCGTCAGCGGGTACTGCATGGGTATTTTCCTCTATCTGCTGCTGTTTACCGTGGCGGCGGACCTGCTGATGCTGGTGCTGCGGCTGCTGAAGCTGCCCCTTTCCCGGGAACTGCTCCGGGGATGGGTGACGCTGGGAGCCCTGCTGCTGACGGCGGCTACCTGCGTCTATGGCTTTTGGAATGTGCGGCAGATTCAGCGGGTTAACTATGAGGTTACCCTGCAGGACAGGGTGGATGTTTCCGACCTGAAGCTGGTGCTTATCAGTGACCTGCATTTGGGGGCCATTGGCTCGGAGGACCGGCTGGAGGGAGTGGTGGCTGCCATCAACGAAGCAGAGCCCGATGTGGTCTGCATCGCGGGGGATTTCTTTGATACGGATTTTTCCGCCATTCACGACCCCGAAAGGGCGATTCAGACGCTGCGGGGCATCCAGTCAACCTACGGCGTATATGCCTGCCTTGGCAATCACGACGGAGGGCAGACCCATAACCAAATGGTGGATTTTCTGGGGCAGGCCAATATTCAGCTCCTGGATGACAGCAGCACCCTGATCGATGACCGGCTGGTGCTGGTGGGACGGCTGGATGGCGCGCCCATCGGCGGCTACGGCGACCGGGTCCGCAGGCCCCTTTCCGAGATTTTTACCCGGGAGGAGCCGGACCTGCCTGTAATCGTTATGGACCACAATCCGTCCCACATTGATGAGTACAGCACGGAGGCGGACCTGATTCTCTGTGGACATACCCACAGGGGCCAGGTATTCCCGGGAAATCTGTTTACGGGAATGCTCTACACGGTGGACTACGGCTATTACCGGGAAAATGCCGAAAGCCCACAGGTAATCGTTACCTCGGGCATTGGCGCCTGGGGAATGCCCATGCGGGTGGGAACGGACTGCGAAATGGTTACAATCCGGTTTGTAAAGCCCTGAAAGCCGGGGAAAAGAAGAACGTATATCTGCACAGCATCCGAAGTGCGCAATGACACCATGCGGCAGATGTGCATTACCCGTTTTGACCTGACAAACAACAAAGGCACCCCGGAGGGAAC
>CAZDFB010000166.1:0-2009 GCA_964504605.1 uncultured Oscillospiraceae bacterium
CCCGCCGGAAGAACAACTACCACTTCCGGGAGTGGATTTTTGCCCGCCAGCGCTATTGGGGCGAGCCGGTTCCCTGCGTGTATACCGAGGACGGCAAGACGGTTTTCCTGCCGGATGAGGAGCTGCCTCTGATTCTGCCGGAGCTGGAGGATTACAAGGGCCACCATGGTCAGGCTCCCCTGGAAAACGCCACCGAATGGAAGCGGTACAATGCTCATGGCATCCGGGGCACCCGGGAGACCTCCACCATGCCCGGCAGCGCAGGCTCCTCCTGGTACTATATGCGCTATATCGACCCCCAGAACGACAAAGCCTTCTGCGATCCTGAGCTGCTGAAGCACTGGATGCCCGTTGACCTGTATGTGGGCGGTCCGGAGCACGCGGTGGGTCACCTGATCTATTCCCGGATCTGGAACCGGTTCCTGTATGACCAGGGCCTGTCTCCTGTGAAGGAGCCCTTCCGGAAGCTGGTGCACCAGGGCATGATTCTGGGCGAAAACGGCATAAAGATGGGCAAGCGCTTCCCGGAATTTGTGGTGAACCCCAGTGACATCGTCCGGGAATACGGTGCGGATACCCTGCGGCTGTATGAAATGTTCATGGGCCCCCTGGAGGTTTCCAAGCCCTGGTCCGCCGACGGCGTGAAGGGTGCCAAGAAGTTTATCAACCGTGTGTGGAATTTCTTTACCGAGCCCGGCAATATCACGGACGGCAATGACGGCAAGCTCACCAAGATCTATCACCAGACTGTGAAGAAGGTAACCGCTGACTTTGAGCAGCTGGGCTTCAATACAGCCATTGCCCAGATGATGGTCTTTGTCAACGAGGTGTATAAGAACGGCTCCTGCCCCAGGGAATACGCAGAAGGCTTCATCAAGATGCTCTCCTGCATCACCCCCCACGTCGGTGAGGAGATGTGGCAGCTGCTGGGCCACGAGGGTACCATCGCCTACGAGTCCTGGCCCACCTATGATGAGGAAAAGTGCAAGGACCACGAGATCAACATTGCGGTTCAGATCAACGGCAAAATGCGGGGCACCGTGCTGATGGCTGCGGACCTGAGCAATGAGGAAGTGGTTGCCAACGCGGTGGCGGATGAGAAAATTGCCAAATTCCTGGAAAAGCAGGGCGGCTCCATCATCAAGACCATTGTTGTCAAGAATAAGCTGGTGAATCTGATCGTGAAGTAAGCTGGCGAAGATCCGGCTGTGGAAAACTTTTTTGTAAAATAAAAGATTTCTTTCTTGACATCTGCTGAAAATGTGTATATAATATTCAAGCCTGAGTAGCAGGCCCTGAAAGCATCCAGGACATAGCCGGATGCCATCGGAGGGAGGGAAAACAATGTCTGAAATTCGCGTCAAGGAGAACGAATCTCTGGAGAGTGCTCTGCGCCGTTTTAAGCGTAGCTGCGCCAAAGAGGGCGTTATCGCTGAAGTTAAGAAGCGCGAGCATTACGTCAGCCCCAGCCTGAAGCGTAAGCAGAAGTCTGAAGCTGCCCGTAAGAACAAGAGAAAGTTCTATTAATATCCCTCTTGACACTATGCTCAAAACCGCCTTGCGAAAGCAAGGCGGTTTTTTGCGTTATTCGGACAAAAGAGAAAATTTTTCACATAAAACTGACCGAAGTGGGAACTGTTTGCGTCTTATAAAGCAGAAAGGACCTTTCAAATCGCAAGGAGGAACGCCATGTCGAATACCTCTTTAACGATTTCAGAGAAATTGGCTACGCACCGTTGGTGCTAATTTTTGCGAAAGCCGTGATATAGAAATCACGCTTTTTCGCATCTTTCCCGTTTGGTGCTTTCCTCGCCCTCGGCAGCTGGGAAAATTCCCTCCATGGCCATGGTGCGAAGATAGGTGCTGAGATTGTTCGTTCCGAACTCGCCCATCCGCTGCTTGATGACAGCAATCTCGTTTTCGTCTACAAAGAATTTGACCTGTATCGGTCGCCTGCGATTTGCGGTGAATGGCATAAACATACTCTCCTTGTCAATCTTTTACGAAAG
>CAZDFB010000167.1:0-2005 GCA_964504605.1 uncultured Oscillospiraceae bacterium
ACTTCAGCCTGGCCGCCGCTCCAACCGGAATTTAATTTTTCTACTAACGAACCATTTTTCTAGGGCAAACTCAAAATATGCATGGAAGAGTGCATCAATTCTTTTGTGCATGTATTGTTGTGGAAGAAATGGCTCTATAAAATATAGAAAGTATGCTCAGAATTGAACTTCTATACTCGATTATTTTTCGATTGCCGCAGCACCTAGCATTGCATCTCTCAATCTCTCAATAGTGCTTTGCTGGAATTTCGTCTCTCGGTCATAGGTGTACAGGCCGTTCTTTTCCTGTTCCACATCATACAGCTGCGTATAGCACAGCGCAAAGATATTGGGATTATCCATCAAGGTACGCGCCAGCCCCACATACCGATCTGCAAATTCTTCTTCGGTCTTCGGTGCTGCGCCGTATCCCCATCCGTTTTCCGCCTGAAGATTCCAGAGAATTCCGCCATATTCGCTGACAAAATACGGCTCGCCGTTGTAGCTCTGACGTTCCGGGAACGTATTGTAGGCAGCGCCACCGTTCTTCATCGGCTCATAATGCTGTGCAAACACCTCTACATCTTGCTCATAATCATGAACATCATAGATATCTGTAATCACATGGAAGTTACCGCTGGTATCAATTACAGGCCGGGTCGGATCGACAGCCTTCGTTGCCTGGTAGATAGAATACAGCACCATATTATCCTGCTGATGTCCGCAGTAGTCCCAGGTTTCATTAAATGGGCACCAGCCGATCAGTGCCGGGCTGTTGAAATCGCGATCTACAGACTCCAGCCAAGGCGTCAGCATGGCCCCCAATGCTGCAGGATCTGCATGGTTTAAACCCCAGTTACCATACTCACCCCACACCATATAGCCAAGCTTATCTGCCCAGTACAAGAATCTTCTTTCAAATACCTTCTGGTGCAGACGTGCGCCGTTGAAACCCATCGCCATAGAGAGCTGGATGTCCTTCACCAGTGCCTCGTCAGACGGAGCTGTATAGATACCGTCACGATAGAAGCCCTGATCCAAAACCAGACGCTGGAACACCGGCTTGCCATTGATCAGCATGGCCTTTTCACCCAGTTCGATACTGCGCATACCGAAGTAACCGGTGACAACATCATAGGAGCCATCGGCGCAGTCCAGAGTAAAGACGACATCATAAAGCTCTGCCGCCAGCGGCTGCCACAGGTGAACCTCGTTCAGCGGAACTGTAACCTTCACTTGGGAGCCGCTTGCTTTTACAACAGCCTCGCCCACCGGTTTCCCGTGATATGTCACCTGTGTCCGAAGCTGCTTTTCACCGTAAGCACCAGCCATAAATATTTCGAAATGTACGCATCCATTGTAAATATCCGTTGTGCAGCGGTATTTTTTTATGTAGGACAGCGGCACAGTTTCCATCCATACTGTTTGCCAGATACCCGTTACGCGGGTATAATCGCATGCGTTAGAATAATAGGCTTCCGCTTGCTTGCCTCTCGGCTGCAGCGGATTACGGGAATCATCCTCCGCATATACCGATATTACATTTTCGCCTTCTACAGCAGCACTGGTAATGTCAAAAGAAAATGGTGTATATCCGCCGGTATGGCTCCCCACTTTCTTTCCATTGATCCAGACATCACACTGATGATCCACAGCTTCGAAATGCAGAAGAACTCTCTGGTCGTCCCTTTTTTCAGCCAGCTCAAAGCTGCGCTTATACCACACAGCTCCCATAAAATCTTTGTATCCCACGCCAGACAGCTCGCTTTCCGGGCAGAAAGGCACAATGATCTTTCGATCCAGATGCTCCAGATCCTGCATATTGCGTTCTCTGCCAGTTCGCCCAAAGTCAAACGCAAATTCCCACTCTCCGTTTAAGTTCGTCCAATTCTCACGAACCATCTGCGGTCGTGGATACTCATTTCTAGGTACGCTCATTTGATATACACCTCTTCGTTTTGCTTGCTCACTCCCGCTGCAAAAAGCAGCGGGAGTGAGATTTTCGTCATTCAATTGTTTACTTCAT
>CAZDFB010000168.1:0-1873 GCA_964504605.1 uncultured Oscillospiraceae bacterium
GAAAGAGCCGCAAGGTAGATTACTGCACCCTGAGCATCCTTGGCGGCGGCAGCAACGCGGCGTACCTGAACCGCCTGACCGCCGAGGAAACGGGCTGCACCGTTTACGCCGGCCCCGGGGAAGCCACCGCCATCGGCAACGCACTGGCCCAGATGCTCAGCACCGGGGAAGTGGAAAATCTGGAGCAGGCCAGAAACTGTGTGCGGGAATCCTTTGGCATAACCGTTGCCAGAGGATGACGGAAAAGTTTACATTGACGCAAAAAATGAGGACATTATGAAGAAATTGCACTTGATCTGTAATTCCCACATTGACCCGGTTTGGATGTGGGACTGGGAGGAAGGCCTGGGAGAGTCCATCTCCACCTTCCACCAGGCGGAGGAATTTTTCCGGGATTACAACTATATTTTCAACCACAACGAGTTTATCCTCTACGAGTTTGTTGAAAAAAAGGACCCTGAGCTTTTTGTCAGAATAAAGGCCCGGGTGGAGGCCGGGGACTGGCATATCATGGGCGGCTGGTATTTGCAGCCGGACTGCAACATCCCCTCCGGTGAAGCCTTTGTCCGACAGATCGGACTGGGCCGACGGTATTTTTGGGAAAAATTTGGCAAGCGCCCTACCACCGCTATCAATTTCGACAGCTTTGGACACACCGTGGGTCTGGTCCAGATCCTGAAAAAGTGCGGCTTTGATGCCTACCTGTTCTGCCGCCCCATGCCGGAGATGCTGGAACTGCCCGCCCGGCAGTTCCTGTGGGTTGGCAAGGATGGCAGCAAAATCAAGGCCACCCGCTGCGAGGACGAGTCTATCTATTGCAGCGGCTTCGGCACGGCCCTTGTGGATATCCGGCGCAAGGCCTCGGTATACGATACCGAGGAGGTGGGCGTAGCCCTCTGGGGCGTGGGCAACCACGGCGGTCTGCCCTCCCGGAAGGATCTGGAAGACGTAACCCGGTATATGCAGGAAGCGGGCTTTGAGGTCGTCCACAGCACCCCGGAGGCGTATTTTGCGGATATTGCGCCTACTGCGGAATTTTCCGGTTCCCTGCAGCCCTGCCTGATCGGTGCCTATACCGCCATGCAGAGCATCAAGCAGAAGCACATCGAGCTGGAAAACAAACTGTTTACCACGGAAAAGCTCTGCGCTCTGGCAGAGCTCAACGGCCTGTATACCAAGGACGAGGCAGTCTTTGAGCGGGTGGAAAAGGCCCTGGCCTCTCTGGAATTTCACGATATTACCTCCGGCACCTGCGCTCAGGATGGCGAAAAGAGCAGCCTGAGAAAGGCGGACTTTGCCCTGGAGCTGTTGCAGGAGGAATTTGACAAGGCCTTCTTTGCCCTCTGCACCCAGCACGTCAAGGCCGGCGGTGGAGAATTCCCGGTGTTCATCTTCAATTCCCAGCCCTACGCCCGGGATACAATCTGCGAGACGGAGTATCTGATGCCCAAGGCACTGATTTCCGACACGGAGCAGTACACGGTGACGGCCTATCAGGACGGCAGAAAGCTGCCTACCCAGTGTATCAAGGAACTGTCCAACATCCACTATGATCGCCGCAAGCGGATGGCCTACCGCTGCCATCTGGCCCCCATGGGCGTGACCCGGGTGGATTTCCGGGTGGAGGTCACACCAAAGACCTTCCTGCCGGAGACCACCGGAGAGGAGATCCTGTTCTGCGACAGCATCAAGTCCCTTCGCATCAGCCGGAAAACCGGCCTGCTGGAAAGCTACGTCGTCAACGGCAGGGAGCTGCTTCAGGGCGGCGCGTTCCAGGCCGTGATGTATGACGACAATGCGGACCCCTGGGGCTGGTACATGGATCGCATCGGTCAAAACCCGGTGCCATTCCAACTGTCGAATTGCGAGAGCG
>CAZDFB010000169.1:0-1811 GCA_964504605.1 uncultured Oscillospiraceae bacterium
TCCTCTTTGCGGACAATGCCTATCCCAGAGCCCGGAAAATCTGCGAAAAGCTGAAGGACAATATTCCCCGTGCCCAGTTTGAAATTCCCATTCAGGCAGCCATCGGCGGCAAGATCATTGCCCGGGAAACCATCAAGGCTGTGCGCAAGGACGTGCTGGCAAAGTGCTACGGCGGCGATATTACCCGAAAGAAGAAGCTGCTGGAAAAGCAGAAGGAAGGCAAGAAGCGGATGCGGACCTTCGGCACCGTTTCCGTCCCCAGCGAGGCCTTTATGGCTGTGCTGAAGCTGGACGAGGACTGAAGCCTGCCGGGCAGCTGCCCGAAGGCAATTCTCTACTGTTTCTGGAGGAAACATTATGCCCATTTTGACCAAATCCAATAATAAAACCTCCCTTGGCATTTATATCCATGTGCCCTTCTGCCGGAGCAAGTGCCAGTATTGCGATTTCTACTCCCTGCCCACCAAAGACGACAGGCTGATGGACGATTACCTGGGGGCAATCTGCGCCCACATCAAGGAGGCGGGGGCCCTGGCTCCGGCCTACAAGGTGGATACCATCTATTTCGGCGGCGGCACTCCCAGCTTCTTCGGCGCGGAGGGCATGGCTACCATCCTGACGGTGATCCGCCGGAATTTCGACGTGGATATCAACGCCGAAATCACCTTTGAATGCAACCCGGATTCCGTCAACGACAAGCTGCTCCACCGCCTCCGGGCTGAGGGCTTCAACCGGGTGTCCCTGGGCATCCAGAATGACGACGATGAGGTGCTGCGCAAGCTGGGCCGGCCCCACACCTATAATCAGGCGGTGGCGGCCTTCCACCGGATCCGCAAGGCGGGCTTCCGGAACATCAGCGTGGACCTGATGTACGGCCTGCCGGGCCAGACCCTGCGGGCTTGGCAGGATACTCTGGAAAATGTGCTGACCCTGAACCCGGAGCACATCAGCTGCTACGGCCTGAAGGTGGAGGAGGGCACCCCCCTCTACGATTACAAGGACTATGCCAAGCTGCCGGATGACGATACCCAGGCGGATATGTATCTGGCTGCCATTGATATCCTCAAGTCCCACGGCTTCCGCCAGTATGAAATTTCCAATTTTGCCCGGAAGGGCCTGTACTCCCGGCACAATATGAAATACTGGACCGGCGGAGAATATCTGGGCTTCGGCCCCAGTGCCAGCTCGGATTTCGCGGGGAAGCGGTTCACCCTGTGCCGCAGTGTGCAGGACTACGTTACCGGCATCAAGGAAAAGGGCGCCATCATCGATGAGGTTCAGGAGATCCCCACCCGGGAGCGGGCGGGAGAATATCTGATGCTGCGTCTGCGGACCATTTCCGGCGTATACGCGGAGGATTACGAGCGGAATTTCCTGCTTCCCTTCGGCCCCATTGAGGAGCTGCTGGAGAAAAACCGGAAATTCGGCTACGCGGTCCGGACAGAGGACGGACGCTGGCATCTGACCCCCAAGGGCTTCCTGATTTCCAATACCATTATCTCGGATCTTCTGCTGGCCCAGGAGAATTCCACCCCGCTGCGAAAGCTGTAAAAGATGGGAAAACCTTCCCCCGGAGGGGCTGTTCCGAAGAATTCGGAAGAGCGTTCCGGGGGACTTTTTTGCGCTTTTTGCCGGAAAGAAATGAACTTTGGACTAGATTACAGAAAATGTATGTGCTATAATAGCACTGTGTTATGCCATAACACCGATTGTAAGCTTGCGCCGACTGTCCGGGTCGGTGTTAAGGTTTATGAAATCTGTAAGGAAGGTGAGCAATTGGAAAACTATACCAAGTATAAGTTGAAGGCGGC
>CAZDFB010000170.1:0-1794 GCA_964504605.1 uncultured Oscillospiraceae bacterium
AAGTAAATGTGTTATATTATTTGTTAATTTAAAAGGTTATAAAGATACATATATTCTCTGTTACTGGTTGTGCCTGTAGGGTGCAAACCTGAACCATGAATACGCACATGATTGAATAGATTAGCATTGAGAGCTCTATCTGCAAGTCCATATCCGCTCTTGTTGTTAATAGCTGAAATGAGTACAGAGTCGGTTACGGTATCGTAATCTTTAGTTTCCGAATCTATTTGCTCTGTTGATACATATTTGTAATAATGATAAAATCGAGTACAGAGAAGCTTCTGATAATAAAAATCATATTGACAGTAATGATCTATTTGCCATGCCAATAATCTGCTATTGCATATATCTAGTATTTGTTCACCTGTATAGGTTTTATTATATGTTACAGTGTACGAGGCTTGTCCGTTTGCCAAAGTATAATATCCATTTAAGTTATTATCGTATCCGATTGTACTGTTATAAGGAATGCCATTTATAGTATAGCCCCCATATGTATTGGTATACAACCTGAGTGGATTGCTGAGTGTAATTGTAATAGTATCAACATTAATACTTATAGAATATTCTTTACTTATATAATAAGACCCTGAAGTAATTATATCACGAATAGGCACCATAGAGTAATTATTTTCATCAGAATAGTCTTCTAAATTAAAATATTTTATATCATCAAAAGCTACAAGATCGGCAGCTACATCAGGTAGAGTTTTATAATACTGAAATGTATGTTTTCCATACTTATATATCCTATTGTATATTTGTTTATTAGTGCCGCTCACATTGGCATAAGCTGCAGTTATATCTTTTGCAACTCCATTATTATTTGTATATAAAGAGGAGAGCTGAGATTGCCCACCCCCAATATTAGTATATGTTGGCATATATGTATCTTTTTTATTTTAGTTTATTATGCGACAATTATCCTAAGAACCTATATGTGGGATTGTATATAAACCAGGTGTCGAATGTCGCACTACTGGCATAATAGTTAGCATTAACATTGATGTCAAGATGATTTTCCTGATATGCATTTCTGTCAGTAGATTTAATATACTCTACTGGGTTGCGTTTAAAATAATGCCATTGCTTGATTTCAAACTTAGTATAATAATATGTCTGATAGCCAATGCCTGGTATCATGTCATGAAAAATAACTTTATCTAATCTATATACGTAATCTATAGTAATATCATAATCATAATACGCTTCGTTATATACACTAGTGTCGCTATAATTGGTAGTATAATGCTTGTTGTCATCTGTTATATACCAATTATTAAAAGTGAATTCATTGCCATTCCGTGTTACTCCGGCAATATTATAGTCTGGCAACCACTCGTATGGTTCTCCGTCGTATGAAACGTAAACGTATCTTCCATATGTACCTGCATTAAGTTCATATCCGCTTCCTGCAAGGTTAACCAGTTTAAGTTCTACTGGATTAGCCAATAGGGTACGCATTTGTGAACCATAGCTAGGCGTATATGTTCTATACATATATAAGTTATTGTCTCTTAGATTATATGTGTTTGGAAAATATGTAGAGTCATTAGTATTAGACATAACAGTTGAGTCACTCGTATATATATTTCCATCATGACTCCATGTGTATTTAGCCCATGTGTATTGATGTTGGTGTATAAGCTTGTTTATATTGTTAATATTTGCATAGGCAGTAGCACATGTAGCTTGACTGCCATTTTTATTTGTGTATAAGGAGGACAATTCCTTGGCCCCCCCATTCATATTAATGTAAATTGGCATAATTTATCTTTCTATATTATTTTATTT
>CAZDFB010000171.1:0-1722 GCA_964504605.1 uncultured Oscillospiraceae bacterium
GGAAGGTGGGGCCGAAGGTGTAGATGTTGCGGAAGGCCATGGCATAGGTCTCGCCATTGAGCTGACCGGAGACGGTCAGGTTGGTGGGCTTGCCAAAGAAGTCCTGGCTGTAGTCTACGGAACCGTCCTCATTTTTGGGAACGTTGTTTAGATCCAGGGTGGTGACCTGGAACATTTCGCCCGCACCCTCGGCATCGGATCCGGTAATCAGCGGGGTATTGACATAGACAAAATCCCGGTCCTGGAAGAACTGGTGAATTGCCATTGCTGCCAGGCTGCGGATGCGGAAAACCGCCTGGAAAGTATTGGCACGGGGCCGCAGATGGGTAATAGAGCGGAGAAATTCCATGGAATGCTTCTTGGGCTGCAGGGGATAATCGCCGGAGGAGGGGCCTTCAACGGTCACAGAGGAAGCCTGAATCTCGAAGGGCTGCTTGGCACCGGGGGTCAGCTCCAAAGTACCCTTTACGATGAGGGCTGCACCCACATTGACCTTGGAAATTTCCTGGAAATTCTCAATGGAATCGTTATAAACCACCTGAACCGGGGTGAAATAGGTTCCGTCGTTCAAGACAATAAAGCCAAACTGCTTGGACGGCCGCTTGTTGCGGACCCAGCCGCCGATCTGGATCTCCTTGCCAGCGAATTTCTCGGTTTCCTTGAACAGCTGGCGAACAGTAATCAGTTCCATAATATGTTCCTCTCTTGGTTGCAAAGTATGATTAAAGTATACGCCAAACTGGCGGAATTTACAAGAGGGAAGTTGCGATTTTGTGAGAAAATATCAAAAATTGGGAGAGAAAACACAAATGCCCCCGGCGAAATCCGCCGGAGGCATATGCTTATTTGGAAGAAGCCACGCTTTTTCGCACCAGAGCTCTGCGGAGTCTGGCCTGGGCCAGCTGAATCTCCGTATCTGTGGAATCCTTGCTGCGCAGGACCTGCTCGGCACGCTGCTGGGAGGCGTGGGCACGGGCGGCGTCGATACTCTCTGCCCATTCAAAGGTAGTGGGAACCAATGTCACCGCACCGTCGGAAACGCTGAGCATTCCGCCAATGCAGGCGGCGTAGCGGCGGTTTCCTTCGCCGTCCACAACCACGGCCCGGCCCATACCCAGGGGGGCAACGCAGTTAATGTGGTTGGCAAGAACGGCAAGATCTCCGGTGGTGGTGCGAACGACAACCCGTTCCGCCTCACCGTCAAAAAGCAAACCGTCCGGGGTGACGATCTTCAGGGGGAAGGTGCTCATTTGCCCTCACCGCCCTTATACTTCGCCACTACGTCGTCAATGGAGCCGGCGAACAGGAAGTAGGACTCGGGAATGTCATCGTGCTTGCCCTCGATGATCTCACGGAATGAGCGAATGGTCTCCTTCAGGGGAACGTATTTGCCCTGATAGCCGGTAAACTGCTCCGCAACATGGAAGGGCTGGCTCAGGAAGCGCTGGACTTTACGGGCCCGGTTGACGGTGAGCTTGTCCTCCTCGCTGAGCTCGTCCATACCCATGATGGCAATGATATCCTGAAGCTCCTTATAGCGCTGGAGAATATTCTGGACTGCACGGGCCGTCTCGTAGTGCTCCTGACCCAGAATTTCCGGGGAGAGGATACGGGAGGTGGAATCCAGAGGATCCACGGCAGGGTAAATGCCCAGGGAGGCAATGCCACGGTCCAGAACGGTGGTGGCATCCAGGTGAGCGAAGGTGGTGGCAGGGGCGGGGT
>CAZDFB010000172.1:0-1669 GCA_964504605.1 uncultured Oscillospiraceae bacterium
GATGATGTTCTATGCAAGTTCGTATCAGCGAAGAAAAAGAGGATAAAAATACAGTATATTTAGCCATAGCAAAAGCCCACCTATCGTCTTGATAAGTGGGCTATGTTTATGTCGAGAAAAAGCTGAAATTTTACTTCAATACTTTTTTGCACCAAGTACGTTTTTGGCAGTTAGGGCATTTTAGGTAACGAGTAGTACCTCTATGCATTGCCCATAGTGCTTCTGAATAAGTAGGCACGATTTCGTGACCACAGTTTTTACATTTGTAAGCACCAACGCTCACTTCAAGCTTCAATGCATAAAAGCAAGGAATCAAAAATACAACGCAGATTATAAGAATTGTAACAAGCTGCAATACTCCTTCGGGTAATAAAAAAGCAGAAATTAAAATACCTGCAAATAGGGCTGTCATACTTACAATCATAATTGCCCACATAGAAGTCCAAATCGTTTTGTTCTTTTTTTCTAATTCTTTCGCCATATCAAGCAAAAGCTGTTCGTTTTTCAGATTACTGTTTTCCATACTGATTCTCTCCCCACATAATAATTCATTTACGGTAATGCCAAAGATTTCACACAAATCAAGCATAAGAGAAACGTCTGGCAACCCTTTACCACGTTCCCATTTAGAAACAGCTCTATCGGTAATTCCGAGTTTTTCAGCAAGAGCAGCTTGTGTTAAATTCTTCTTTCTTCTTTGTGATGAAATAAATTCACCAATCTTGATTTGATTCATTGGTTTATCCTCCTTTCGCAATTATCGTAGTCGAAAACATTATAAAAGTACACATACCAACCGTTGAGTGGGGAATCAAACGATTAGTTGAGTGTGTAAAATTCAAAGTTACTTTATTTCTACATTTTCTACTGTTACTTTAAACATAATAAAATGTTCCATACCGACAGCACCAAATCTTTGTTGAAGAATAGGACATTCTTCGAGCATTCTGTCTTTCAGTTCTTTATCATTACATTCTGTTGCTAAGCCAGTAATTCTAATCCATTCTCTTGATGTTGGTTTCTTTGCAACAATCTGAATATGTTCATTTTCTCTCATCTGCTTATGAGCTTCATTCATATCGTTAGTAGAGAGATACAAATTTTCTCCAACTTCCATAACTGCACCAAAAGGTCTGCCAGCAGGATAATCTCCGTTTAATGTTAAAACGAAGAAAGCTCCACATTCTTTTAAAAATTCATATGCTTTACTCATAGAGTTTACCTCCAAATTGAAACTATCATTTTGAAACAATCACATTATAACAGATAAATATGAAATTTTCTACCAGCCACCTGATCCTAACGGAATAGGTGGCTTTTTTCGTTTCTGAAAACTTTTTCAAAAAAATTTTTATTTTTCTCTCAAAAATAGGGTGTCATTTCAGGGTGTTAATTCCAAATAGGTGAAGGGGTCATTTCCTCACAGAGAATTTTCTCCCTTCACGGACTTTGAAAATTGAATATGACATTTCACTAAGACTTTATTTCTGATGATTTTAGCTACCGTAGTGGGTACGCCACGATTTCCATAAGGAATGAGCGAGAACTCCCATTACTATTATCAGGTTGCCCCTGATATGGCGATGACAGTCAGATTGATAATGATACTCCCATACGTGGCTCGGAGAGATACTCGGAGGGGTGAGATTCCCGTGAAGCAGACCAGCAA
>CAZDFB010000173.1:0-1633 GCA_964504605.1 uncultured Oscillospiraceae bacterium
TTTGGCGACTACAGCTCCTACTCCGCTGAGTATGACGAGTTGACGGAGGATGCCGGGGATGAAGAAGAATAACTCCTTGCTGCTCAGCACGCCCTACATTCTGTGGATGGTGATTTTCACCCTGATTCCCCTGGGCGTGGTGGCCTATTATGCCCTGACAGACCCTTCCACCGGAGCTTTTACCCTTTCCAATCTGAAGGATCTGGGACTTTATATGCCCGTTCTGGGCCAGTCTATCCTTTACAGCCTGATTTCCAGCCTGATCTGCCTGATCCTGGGCTATCCCGTGGCCTATTATATCGCCCACCGGAGCGTCCTCTGGCAGAAGATGCTCTATATGCTGGTGATGCTGCCCATGTGCATGAGCTTCCTGCTGCGGACGCTGGCGCTGGTGGGCCTCCTGCAGGATACGGGCATTATCAATAACCTTCTGGCCCGGCTGGGACTGGGGCGGCTGCGGCTGATCCGCACCCCCGGCGCGGTGATATTGGGTATGGTGTACAATTACCTGCCCTATATGATTCTGCCCCTCTATTCCACCATTGTGAAAATCGACGGCCGGCTGATTGAGGCGGCGGAGGATTTGGGCTGCACCCCGGCCCAGGTTTTTGCCAAGGTTACGCTGCCGCTGTCCATGCCTGGCATTCTCTCCGGCATTACCATGGTGTTTGTGCCGGCGGTGTCCACCTTCTACATTTCCCAGAAGCTGGGCAATACGGAGACCATGATGATCGGTGACGCCATTGAGCGGCTGTTTAAGACCGCCCAGAATCCCAATCTGGGAGCGGCCCTGTCGCTGGTGCTGATGCTGCTGGTGTTTGTCTGTACGGGCATCATGAATCGCTTCGGCGGTGAGGAGGATGTCATCGTATGAAAAAGGCAAACAAGCTTCTTACCATCCTGATGTTCTGCTTCCTGTATCTGCCTATGGCGGTGCTGATCGTTGCCTCCTTCAATACGGGCAAGGATATTACCAGATTTGAGGGCTTCACCTTCCAGCGCTATGTGGAGCTGTTTCAGGACAGAACGCTGCTTTCTCTGCTGGGAAATTCGCTGCTGATCTCCATTATGGCCTGCCTGGTGAGCGTCATTTTCGGAACCTTTGCCGCTGTGGGCATCCATAATCTGAATCCAAAGCTGCGCAAGGCCGTAATCTCCCTGACCAATGTGCCCATGACCAATCCGGATATCGTAACCGGTGTCAGCCTGTCCCTGCTGTTTACCTTCGTGGGAAGCGGGCTGCTGGGAATCAAGGAGTCGCTGAATTTCTGGACGCTGCTGATTGCCCATGTGACCTTCGGTCTGCCCTATGTGATCCTGAATGTGATGCCCAAGCTGAAGCAGATGGATTCCTCCCTGACAGACGCGGCTATGGACCTGGGCTGCACGCCCTTCCAGGCGTTCTTCAAGGTTACGATTCATGAGATTATGCCCGGCATCGTAGCCGGCGGCATCATGGCCTTCACAATGAGCCTGGATGACTTTGTTATCAGCTATTTTGTTACCGGATCGGACTTTGTGACCCTGCCGGTCAAGATCTATTCGGAGACCAAAAAGCCCATCCAGCCCAAGATCTATGCCATGTTCACCCTGCTGTTCGGCCTGATCTTCATTCTGATGCTGACCATGAACC
>CAZDFB010000174.1:0-1625 GCA_964504605.1 uncultured Oscillospiraceae bacterium
CAATTTCAGCACCGAAGTCCTGAACCTTCTTTTCCATCTGGGCATAGGTCTTGGCTCATCCAGAAGGAGGAAGGGGGCATTGTGCAGGAATGCCCGGGCCAGGCCCAGCCGCTGCCGCTCACCGCCGGAAAGGGTCTCTCCCAAATCTCCGATTTCCGTATCGTAGCCCCGGGGCAGATTGGAAATGAAGTCGTGGACGGAAGCCTTCCTGCAGGCGGCGATGATTTCCGCATCTGTGGCATCCAGCTTGGCAATCCGGAGATTATTCCGGATGGAATCATGGAAAAGGAAGGTCTCCTGGGTCATAAAGCTTTCCATTTCACGCAGATTGTCGGTGTTGATGTGGTCCACAGAGCGACCTGAAATGGCAATCTCGCCCTGACGAACCTGCCAGAAGCGCATAAACAGCTTAAGAAGGGTGGATTTTCCCGAGCCGGATCGCCCGGTAATGCCGATTATGCCGCTTTCCGGGACGGAAATGGAAAAATCGTCCAAAATCGTTTCCCCGTCATAGGAGAAGGTCAGATTTTTGGCGGAAGCACCGTGAAAAGTGACGGCTTCCTCTCCGGTGATTTCCTGAACCACGGGAACTTCGTCCAGAATATCCAGCACCTGGTTGCCCGCCGCAAAGGTATTTTGCAGAGTGGCACCCAGCGACGACAGGGCCACAAAGGGACCAAAGGAGCTCATCAGCGCCAAAGTAACGGTCAGACAGCCCTGAAAGCCACAGAGCCTGGCAGAAACCAGAAGCATGGCAAGATCGAAGAAAAGAATGACCGTGTTGGTCACCGCGGTATTTCTGCCGGTGGTGGCCTTCATGGTTGCCTCTGCCTGAGAAAGCTCCCGGGTGCGTGTTTCCATTTCCGCCATGCGGGTGCTCCCCTGACCGTATTGAATCGTCTCAGGAAGCCCCCGGAGGCTGTCCAGCACAAAGGTGCTGAGGGCACCGGATCTGCTGCGCAGCAGCATTCCGATATCGCCGCTTCGCTTTGCTGTTAAGAGGGGGATACAGCAGCCAACCACCGCGTAGGCTGCCAGGGCGAGAAGACCAAGCCGGAGATCATAGGAGCCGATGAACAGAGTCATAACCAGGCAGAAAAGGGCTGCGATGGCAATAGGGGAGATGGTGTGGGCGTAGAAAACCTCCAGAAGCTCGATGTCCGATGTGATGACGCTGATTAAATCACCCTTATCCCTGCCCTCAAGTTTGGCGGGGCAGAGCCGACGAAGGGCACCGAAGACCTGATCTCTGATAAGAGCCAGGAGCTTGAAGGCGATAAAATGGTTGCAGCTTTGCTCCGCGTACCGAAGGAAGCCCCGCACCAGCGCAAATACCGGCAGACAGATGAAAACCATGGTCAGGGGAAGGGGGCCCTCCAGACCGAGAATATGGATGACCGCAAAGCCGCCGAATACCGTAATAAATGCGGCGCAAAGATGACCAATCAATCCCATGGAAACGGCGAGGACCATATATCCGGTCAGGGGCTTGACAAGACCGATCAGACGGCCCATGACCTGAAAGCCGTTACGCTTCATGCTCAATTCATCCATTCGTATAGCGCTCCAGGGCCTGCTGGGCATTCCAGAGCCTTGCGTAGGTGACGTTTTGGGACAAAAGTACC
>CAZDFB010000175.1:0-1594 GCA_964504605.1 uncultured Oscillospiraceae bacterium
GCGGCACCGGCGTTGCCTTTACCCGTAACCCCGCCACCGGCGAGAAGAAGCTGTTCGGTGAATTTCTGACCAACGCCCAGGGCGAGGACGTGGTTGCCGGTGTCCGGACTCCCATGCCCATCTCCGAAATGGCGGAGAAGTTCCCCGAGGCCTTTGCTCAGTTCACCAATGTCTGCCAGATTCTGGAGAATCACTACCACGATATGCAGGACATGGAGTTTACCGTGGAAAACGGCAAGCTGTATATGCTCCAGACCCGTAACGGCAAGCGTACCGCTCCCGCCGCTCTGAAGATTGCCTGCGACCTGGTGGACGAGGGCATGATTTCCGAGAAGCAGGCCGTTGCTATGATCGACCCCCGTACTCTGGACACCCTGCTGCATCCCCAGTTCGATGCCAAGGCTCTGAAAGCTGCTACTCCCATCGGCAAGGCACTGGCTGCCTCCCCCGGGGCTGCCTGCGGTCGTGTGGTTTACTCCGCCGAGGATGCCAAGGCCTGGGCTCAGCGGGGCGAAAAGGTGGTTCTGGTCCGTCTGGAAACCAGCCCCGAGGATATTGAGGGCATGATGGCCTCCCAGGGCATTCTGACCGTCCGGGGCGGCATGACCTCCCACGCTGCCGTTGTGGCCCGTGGCATGGGCAAGTGCTGCGTCTCCGGCTGCACCGAGATTGCCATGGACGAGGAAAACAAGCAGTTCACTCTGGCAGGCAAGACCTACCACGAGGGCGACTGGCTGAGCCTGGACGGCTCCACCGGTAATATTTACGACGGTCAGATTCCCACTGTGGAAGCCACCATCGCCGGCGAATTTGGTCGGATTATGGGCTGGGCTGACCAGTACCGGACTCTGAAGGTCCGCACCAATGCCGACTCCCCCCGGGATGCCGTCAAGGCCCGCTCCCTGGGCGCTGAGGGCATCGGTCTGTGCCGTACCGAGCATATGTTCTTTGAGGAGGGCCGTATTGCCTCCTTCCGGGAAATGATCTGCTCCGACACTGTGGATGAGCGTGAGGCCGCTCTGGCTAAGATCATGCCCATGCAGCAGGCCGACTTTGAGGGCCTGTACGAGGCCATGGAGGGCAACCCCGTGTGCATTCGCTTCCTGGATCCCCCTCTGCACGAGTTCGTTCCCACCACTGAGGAGGACATTGCCGCTCTGGCTGCCGCTCAGGGCAAGACCGTTCAGCAGATCAAGGACATCATTGCCTCCCTCCACGAGTTCAACCCCATGATGGGTCACCGTGGCTGCCGCCTCAGCGTCACTTACCCCGAAATTGCCGCTATGCAGACCAAGGCCGTTATCCGTGCTGCCATTGCCACCAAGAAGAACCATCCCGACTGGACCATGGTTCCCGAAATCATGATTCCCCTGGTTGGCGATGTGAAGGAGCTGAAGTTCGTCAAGGACGTGGTGGTTAAGACCGCTGACGCGGAAATCGCCGCTGCCGGCGTGGAGCTGCACTACGAGGTCGGCACCATGATTGAGATTCCCCGTGCCTGCCTGACCGCTGACGAAATCGCCCAGGAAGCCCAGTTCTTCTGCTTCGGCACCAACGACCTGACCCAGATGACCTTCGGCTTCAGCCGTGACGA
>CAZDFB010000176.1:0-1587 GCA_964504605.1 uncultured Oscillospiraceae bacterium
CCTCCCGGGGACGCCACTCCCGCTTCTGGTACAGGTAGGCCTGAATGTGGTCAATCAGGGTATGACCGTACTGGGCACCGTCGTGGGGGTGGACGGCCTGCCCGGGACGCTTGTCAAGCAGAAGAATATTTTCGTCCTCGTAGACAATATTCAGCTTCGGACTGGCGACGGTCAGGTAGGCGTTGTCCTCCCGGGGTTTGTCGAAAAATTCGTCGTTGATATACAGCTGAAGCACATCCCCCGCGTTCAGGCGGGTGTCCCGCTGAATCCGGCTGCCGTTACACTTGATACGCTTCAGCCGGATATATTTCTGAGCCAGTGACGCGGGAAGCAGAGGGACGGCCTTCGCCAGAAAGCGGTCCAGCCGCTGACCGGCATCGTTGGTGCCGATGGTAAATTCTTTCATAATCGTGTTCCTGCCTGGGAAATCAGTTTCCCATGGTTTCGTCAAAGTGGTGGTTGATCTGCTCGGTGAATTCCAGAGCGGCGTTGTAGCCCATCCGGCGCTGGCGGTTATTCATGGCGGCAACCTCCAGAATCATAGCCAGATTTCGGCCCGGTGTAATGGGAATGGTGTTCATGGGGATGCGTACACCGAGGATTTCCGTGTAGTGCTCCTCCAGACCGAGCCGGTCATATACCTCGTGGGTGTCCCAGGGGACGATGTTCACCACAAGATTGATCTCATTTTCCTGCTTCACCGCACCGATGCCAAAAAGCTTGGCAACGTTGATGATGCCGATGCCCCGCAGCTCGATATAATTGCGGATCAAGGCAGGGGCGGTGCCGACCAGAGAGTTGGTGGAAATTTTGCGGATCTCTACAGCGTCGTCGGCAATGAGCCGGTGGCCCCGCTTCAGCAGCTCCACAGCGGCTTCACTTTTGCCAATGCCGCTGTCACCGATCAGCAGGACACCCTCGCCATAGGCCTCCACAAGAACGCCGTGGCGGGTGATCCGGGGGGCCAGCGCTCCCTTCAGATAGGTGATGATGGCGGAAATCAGGGTGCTGGTGGGCTCTGCGGAGCGCAGGACGGTAATGTTGTGCTTCCGGGCCATGGAAAGCAGCTGCTCGCCGGGCTCAATATTCCGGGCAATAAGCAGGGCGGGGAAGTGGTAAGAGAAGAGACGGTCGTAAACCAGGGTCCGCTCATCGTCGGAGAGCCGGGAGACGTAGCTCGTCTCCACATTTCCCAGCACCTGCAGGCGAAGGGGCTCGAAATGGTCAAAATAGCCTGCCAGCTGCAGACCGGGCCGGGAGACATCCTCAACCGTCAGCCGGACGGATTCATAGTCCGAAGACGCGTGGGCGATCTCAAGATGAAACTCCTCCACCAGGGTGGACAGGGGTACAGAATAAGTATCGATCACGAACAACACCTCTTTCAGCGTGCTTTGGGTTTATTATAGCGGGGCCCGGAGGGAATATCAACATAATTTTAAAAAAACTAAATTTTTTCAAAAAAAAGCTTGCATTTTTGAGAAAAGTTTGGTATCATATCTAAGCGCTCGTTGAGAGCGTGTTTATGTGATTCCAGATAGGAGGTGCAATGAAATGGCGAAGTGTGATTTTTGCGGCAAGGGCGTG
>CAZDFB010000177.1:0-1555 GCA_964504605.1 uncultured Oscillospiraceae bacterium
AGCTTGCCTATCTTTACGGCGAAGGCGACCTATGGAACGGGGTTTTCCTGGACAACGATAAGGTCACAAACCAGCTGATTTTGTACTGCGGCGTTATGCTGGGAGCCAGCGGTGCTGCCCAGGCTGTAAGGGTCATGTCTTCCGCCCTGGCCAAGCAAATCATGAAGAAGCTCCCCCAGAAGGCACTGACCAAAACCTTTTACTATCCCGTGATAAAAACTATCTGCAAGTTCTTTGGGGTATCCATGACCAAAAATGTGTTTGCCAAAGGCGTTTCCAAAGCAGTCCCGATTCTCGGCGGCGTAGTCTCCGGTGGGCTCACCTTTGCGACATTGCGCCCCATGGGTCAGCGGTTGGCTGACACGCTGGATCAGGCGCACTTCTCCTATACGGAAGCAAACTTCCAGGAAGATTGGCAGGATATTGTCGAGGTTTCTGAAAATGAGGCCGTGGTATCTTCCTCCAGTCCAGAGAAAAATGCCGCTACGTCGGAGGCTTCCGTCATTTCCGGCGACATCTGCGAAAAAATCGCAAAGGCAAAGGCTCTGCTGGATGCAGGCGTACTGACCGAGCAGGAATTTGCGGAGATAAAAGCCAAATTGATTGCAGAACTTTGAGGCAATCATGTCCGAGGCATGGATTCTATCCATGCCCTGTCTTTACATAAACTGGTATGTTGCGGATGTGTCCGTAGTGATAATGTCTGCCTCTGTGGTGCCATTGATGTGGCCGCATTTTTTGCAGCTCCACCAGCCTTCTGCGTCGGTGAATCCGTCCTGTATGTTGAGTACATCGCCGCAACTGTCACAGTACCATATCACATCGCCAAAAAAATCGTAGACATCCGGATCCAGCACCAGCCTGCCACATTCCCGGCATATCCATATGCCCACAGATGACCGAAAACCATCCTGCCAGTTCAGGTCTGCTCCACAATGCGTGCAGTAATATATTCTATCTAATGGCATAGCCACGCCCCTCACTTTGTCAGCCGCAGCAACTCTGCCAGCACAGCCAGGGGGAATAGCAGAATAAACAAAATGGTCATATGATTTCCTCCTTGTGGTATTCCTTGGTTTACAGCAAGAATCGGATATTACAATTCAAAACTCCCCGTTTCCTTCCCGCCGATGGCATATGTGAAAAATGTTCCCTTCTGGACCGCCGTGAAATAGCCGGTGCGGTGGTATTCCTCCGCGTAATGCTTTTCCATCAGCTCCAGGGTTTCCCGCAACTGGAGCATGGTGGCAAAGGCGTGCTTGCAGGTGTAGCCGCAGGGACATTCGCAGATCAGATGGCTGATTTCCCCATCCTGGTATTCAAATTCCACCGTGTAGCTTTCGCTTCCTTCCACGATGGCGAAGCCCTTCCCAGCATCCAGACAGAGATAGCGAACCTTGTTTTCCATATAGTAGTCGTAACCACGCTCGGCAATGGCATCGGTGACATTCATACTCTTCAGATCGTCCAGGCGGAAGGAGGTGTCGTCCGTGCTGCTGACGATTTCTTCATCCTCCTTGGCAGGGGCCTTGAACCACAGGCTCGCCTTCTCCGG
>CAZDFB010000178.1:0-1519 GCA_964504605.1 uncultured Oscillospiraceae bacterium
CTTTAACCTGGGCGGCA
This sequence comes from uncultured Oscillospiraceae bacterium, assembly GCA_964504605.1. GTDB lineage: Bacteria > Bacillota > Clostridia > Oscillospirales > Oscillospiraceae > Faecousia. Next base: position 18 of record CAZDFB010000178.1, read on the forward strand.
GAAACCCGGAAGAAATACTGGGCATCATGGATGGTGGCGGGGCCATAGCAGGTAAAATACCGCCGGGCCAGTTCCAGCCAGGCCGCTTCCCGCTCCATGGGCGAAATCTCCGGGGTCAGGGAAAAAATCTTCTCCTCCCGGGCCAGATAGTGGACAAAGCCACGCTGGCAAAGCTCCCGCAGTCCGCCGCCCCAGGGGTGAAACAGACTGGCTTCCTCCGCTTCCGTCATACCGGCGGCCCCGCAAACTGCTTTCAAAGTCTCCCTGCTTTTCGGCCCCTCCTCCAGGGCAGCCAGAATCACGTCGGTGAAATACTGGTGCCGCCGGGGTGTCAACGACCAGTCCGGGCGTTGGTTCCACCAGGTGGGCATATCCCAGCGATTTTCCCGGTAGTGGTCTTCCAGCCCCATAAAGAGGGGCAAATCCTGGCTGGAAAATACGTGGATAGTCCCACGAAGGGTTCAGCTTTTCAGGAACGCCTCTCCCAAGTCCTTCCGGGGGAATTCCCCGGTGCGAAGCCCCAGCGCCTGGCAGACATTGGGGAAAAACTGAGCCTGAAAGCCGCACATATTCCGGGTCACCCGGTGTTTTTCGCCGGGTAGAAGAAGGCTCTGGGCTGCCAAACGGCGACGGCGAATGTCCTCCGCTGTCATGTCAGAGAAGCAGCATGGCATCGCCAAAGGAGAAGAACCGGTATTTTTCCCGGACGGCTTCTTCGTAGGCGGCCAGCACATGCTCCCGGCCCGCAAAGGCGGAGACCAGCATGACCAGGGTGCTCTCCGGCAGGTGGAAGTTGGTAATCAGGCCCTGCATGGCCTTGAACTGATAGCCGGGATAGATGAAAATTTCCGTCCACTTGGACTTGGGTTCAAAGCTTCCGTCGTCATTGACCAGGGATTCCAGGGTGCGGCAGGAGGTGGTGCCCACGCAGATGATCCGCCCCCCCTGGGCACGGGTTTCATTGAGAATATCCGCGGTCTCCTGACCGATCATGCACAGCTCTGCGTGCATATGGTGGTCGCTCAGGTCCTCCGCCTTCACAGGGCGGAAGGTGCCCAGGCCCACATGGAGGGTGACAAAGGCGGTTTTTACCCCCTTGGCCCGGACCTTTTCCAGCAGTTCCGGGGTCCAGTGGAGACCGGCGGTGGGGGCAGCGGCGGAGCCAACCTCCCGGGAGTACACCGTCTGGTAGCGCTCCTGGTCCTGTAGCTCCTCCTTGATATAGGGGGGAAGGGGCATTTTGCCCAGTCGCTCCAGAACCTCCAGGAAGATGCCTTCATAGTGGAACTGCACCACCCGGTTGCCGGTTTCCTGCACCTCCACCACCGTGGCGGTGAGCTCGCCGTTGCCGAAAATCACTTCATTGCCCACCTGCATTTTCCGTCCGGGCTTGCACAGGCACTCCCACTTTTTGTCTCCCAGGTCCCGCAGCAGCAGCACCTCCACAGCGCCGCCGGTGGGCCGGTGGCCCAGAAGCCGGGCGGGGAGCACCCGGGAGTCGT
>CAZDFB010000179.1:0-1519 GCA_964504605.1 uncultured Oscillospiraceae bacterium
CCATTGCCACCACCACCTCCGACTACGACCGTGAGAAGCTCCAGGAGCGCCTGGCAAAGCTCTCCGGCGGCGTTGCCGTCATCAAGGTTGGCGCTCAGACCGAGGTTGCCATGAAGGAGCAGAAGCTGAGAGTGGAGGACGCTCTGAACGCTGCCCGGGCTGCCGTGGAAGAGGGCATCGTGGCCGGCGGCGGTACCGCTCAGGTCAACGCCATTGCCGCTGTGGAGGCCCTCATTGAGACTCTGCATGGCGACGAGAAGACCGGCGCGAAGATTGTTGCTTCCGCACTGCAGGCTCCCATCCGCCAGATCGCTGAGAACGCCGGTGTGGACGGAAGCGTGGTCTTCGAGAAGATTCGCAACTCCGGCAAGGTGGGCTACGGCTACAACGCCTACACCGAGGAGTATGTGGACATGATTCCCGCCGGTATCGTAGACCCCACCAAGGTCACCCGTTCCAGCCTGGAGAATGCCGCATCCATCGCCGGCTGCGTGCTGACCACCGAGAGCCTGGTGGTGGACAAGCCCGATCCCGCTGCCGATGCCGCTGCTGCCGCAGCAGCCGGTCAGGGCGGAATGTATTGATCCGTACAACCTGATATGCAAAGCCCCCGGAGTCTCCGGGGGCTTTTTTTACGGACAGGGACCGGAAATTTCCTGTTTTTTACATCCCCCCAAGGGGGATACAAAAAAATAAGCCCATTTATGGTCAATTATACAATTGACTTTCTGCGTCTTAATGAGTAGAATAATATCGATACACTATGTATCTTGCCATAGTATCTGTATCGGCATATGAGAAATCATGTATTAGGAGGAAATCACTTTGAAGGATTGGGCATTTACAACTACCATCGAGGAGATGGAAGCTGCCACCAATTCTCTGCTGGAAACGGCACAGAAGGTTGGTGCTGACACCTGGCAGCAGCGCGCCAAGAACCAGACTCCTCACTGCGGCTTCGGTGAAGCAGGTACCTGCTGCCGTATCTGCTCCATGGGTCCCTGCCGCATCACCAAGAAGGCCCCCCGGGGCATCTGCGGCTGCGACGTTCACGGTATCGTCGCCCGTAACTATCTGATCTTCACCGCCGGCGGTGCCGCAACGCACTCCGACCATGGCCGTGAAATCATGCACACCCTGCACGCTACCCGCGAGGGCGGCAACTACCAGGTCAAAGACCCGGAGAAGCTGATCCGCATCGCCAAGGAGTGGGGCGTTGAGACTGAGGGCAAGGATATCTATGACCTGGCCCACGAAATGGCTGAGATCGGCCTGCTGGAGTACGGCAAGCCCTTCGGAACCCAGCGCTTCCTGAAGCGGGCTCCCGAGCACACCCAGGAGCTGTGGGCAAAGGCCGACATTGAGCCCCGGGCAATCGACCGGGAAGTTTCCACCGCTATGCACATGACCCACATGGGCTGCTCCTCTCTGGCTGAGGCCCTGATTCGTCAGGCACTGCGGGCTGGTCTGTCCGACGGCTGGGGCGGCTCCATGATGGGCACCGAATTCTCCGACGTTA
>CAZDFB010000180.1:0-1518 GCA_964504605.1 uncultured Oscillospiraceae bacterium
GCCAAGGCAGAGTCACCACACGCTTGCACTTTGAGGAGGTGGACAAGAAAAAGCCCCCCTCCAAGCTCTCTCATGCGGCATTCTGTAGCCACACAGGGGGTAATTCGGTTTTGGGAAGATCGGTTTCTTATAACAGCAGTTTTCATAACAATGGCCTCCTTTGTTTTTCTGCACACATTCTACTGCATATAATGTCCAATAAAACGGGTCTGATAGAAACTTGTATGATTTTCTGAAATCTTTTATAAAGTTTCATTGCCCCATCGGTGACGGATGTCATCGATGGGGCAATTTCAGAAATTATGTGTTTGTATGCGGCTTTACATTGCTGCTATCGAAAAACAATTTGTCCGGCCTATTTACCAATGAAAATAGCCGTCGCTGTTCTTGGCTTGCCGTCCGTCCAAAATGAGGTCGCTGAGATGGATCGTTGTGGAGTCACCTTGGTCGCTCCAATAATCCGCGGAGTTGGCGCTCATAGAGGTTCTGCGGTAAATAACACCGTAGGGGCCGGTGATCACCTCTGGCAGATCCAAACAGGTGAAGACGGATTCCCGGTCAGTCTCGCTCCAAAATCCTCTATGTTCTTCGATGTCTTCTTGTGCCTTGGGCTTACTTTCGTCTGGTACCTTAACGGCAACTCGGGTGGGGACATTACCGGAGTTTTCAATATAGCCCGTGAAGCTGTTTGCATATGCCTGTTCTACCATAGCCAGCACGTGGTCATCCGCAGTACTCCATTTTTCGTAAGCAGCGGTCCATTGCTGGATCTGCTCCTTACTGGCTCCACCGTAGTCGCCCGCATAGGGATGTGCCAGCCAGTAATAATGGTTGCTTATAGCGTCCACGGCCAGGTACAGCTCCTGCTCTGCCGCCGGGCTGCCGGTGAGATTCGCTCAACGGCAGCGAGATTGTCCTTCCAAAAGAGGAATGTACCTGCGGAAATATCGGGCGCTGACCGAATATTTCCGCACAGTCCGGTAAGCGTATCCGGAATTTTCTAAAATAAAAAATCAGGAATTTTCGGAGAATATCCGCAAATTCCCGATTTTTATTGTATATATTCACATTTCTCCGGGATGGCAGAATGCGATATTTTCCAACCGGAGCGCAGACTAAACTTATTTCTCTACGTCCCATTCCAGGAAATCCACCGTGTTAACGGTCCCCCTCCGAACCCGCAATGTCTTGATCTCATGGGGCCGGAAGGAAGCAAAGAACCGCTCACCAAACAGCGTAATCTGTGTCTGGGTTTCCAAGCCATGGGCTTCATACAGCCAGAGAATTCTGAAAAAGCACGCATTTTACGACTTTTCTAAATTTTGAAAAGGGTTTCCGCATTGCCATGGGCAATCTTTTCCCGTGCGGTTTCCGAAATATCCGCATTTTCAAGCAATGTGCGGATATTTTCCGGCATACGCTTGGGGTAGTCCTCGCCCCAGAGAATATGATCTTCGCCAAAGGTATCCAAACAAAACCGCAGCTGCGGCTCGTACATCATGCCGCTGGGATTCACAT
>CAZDFB010000181.1:0-1506 GCA_964504605.1 uncultured Oscillospiraceae bacterium
GACCGGGTATGAACCGGGTACTCTACCAACTGAGTTACGCCGCCATGGGTGGTCAAATGATTTCAGCACCGCCGAAATCAGCTTCCTTATTATATACAAGTAACACCTCTTTGTCAAGAAAAATCTTTGTTTTTTTCTAAGTTTTTTTGGCTATCCTCCATTTAAGGGGGAATGCTATGAAAATCTGGAAAAATTGTGTGCTTTTTTATCTGGGCGGCTGTGCCTATATGGGCCTGGAGCTGCTCTGGCGGGGCTGGAGCCATGGCAGTATGTTCCTTGCGGGAGGATGCTGCTTTCTGCTGCTGGGCCGGTTGGACAGACGGGGCTTTCGTCTCCCGCTGCGGGCCCTGATTGGGGCGCTGGTCATAACCGCCGTGGAGCTGGCGGCGGGGCTGATGTGGAACCGGGACCATTCCGTCTGGGATTACCGGGCCCGGCCCGGCAATCTCTGGGGACAGATCTGCCCGTTGTTCACTTTGCTGTGGATTCCCGTGGCTCTGGCAGCCATGGCCCTCTATCGGCTGCTGGACCGGCGGCTTTGGAAATCCTTTCCCCACCGGCGTGTCCCTTGACAAAGCCCCTTCCCCGGGGTATGATGACAAAAAAAGGGGGCGAAAGTATGGAAACCGTGGATACAGGGAAATATCTCGATGGGCTGATGGCGCTGCTTAAGGAGGGCCGGGGGCCGGTGCCGGTGCCTGTCTCCGGCAACAGTATGCGCCCCTTCCTCCGGCCCGGGGACATGGTGAATCTGGACAGCCTGACCCGCCCGCCCCGGCGGGGGGATGTGGTGCTCTTCACCCGGAGAAACGGGCAGTATGTGCTCCACCGGATATGGCGGGTCCTGCCCGATGGAGGCTGCCTCCTTCTCGGTGATAATCAGACCCGGCCTGAGCCGGTCCCCGCCGGGCGGATCCGTGCGGTGGCAGTGTCCGCCCGCCGCCGGGGCAGACTGGAGAAGCCGGGGCGGCCTGTCTGGTGGTTTTATGCTCATATTTGGCTGCTGCTGACCCCCTGGCGAGAAAAAATCGGCGCACTTCGCCGCAAAAACCCCGGCCCCGGAAAATAGATTGTACGGACACCCGTCCCCGGGTGTTCGTTTTCCTTTCCCGGGGCAGCGTCAAAGCAAAATTCCTGGCTCCCCTTTGGGGGAGCTGGCCGAAATCTGCGATTTCGGCCTGAGAGGGCAAAAGAACCCCTCTCCCCTTGGGAAAAGCAAGACCCAGACTCCGCACTCTGACAATATATATCGTAGGGACACCCGTCCCCGGGTGTCCGCCTCCTCCATCCCCCGGACACCGCAGGAGCGGTGTCCCTACAATGCCTTTTGTGAAAGCGGCGCAATTCAAAGGCTTCCCCCGGGGGAAGCCTTGGGCGCTGCCGCGCCAGCGAAAACCGCGTTCTTGGATGCCCAGGGCCACTCCTTCGGAGTGCCTGCTTCCGCGGTAACAGCCCATCGTGCATTATGTGCCTGCCGGAAAACAGAAAGCACGTCACCCCAAAAGG
>CAZDFB010000182.1:0-1487 GCA_964504605.1 uncultured Oscillospiraceae bacterium
GTCCTGCAAATCAAGGTGGTACCGCGTAAATTTACGCCCTTGGGTTTTCCTGAGGGCGTTTTTCATTTTTGAGGAGGAAAGAACTATGTGCGAAAAGTGCAAGGGTAATTATTATATTACCACCCCCATCTACTATCCGTCTTCCAACCTGCATATCGGTCACGCTTACTGCACCGTGGCAACCGATGCCATGGCCCGGTACAAGCGGCTTCAGGGCTATAACGTGAAGTTCCTTACCGGCACCGATGAGCACGGTCAGAAGATCGAGAACAAGGCCAAGGAGGCCGGCGTCACCCCTCAGCAGTTTGTGGATAACATCGTGCTGGGCGAGAAGGGCGTGCTGGACCTGTGGAAGCTGATGAACATCAGCTACGACCGGTTCATCCGCACCACCGACGATTACCATGTGGCCGCCGTGCAGAAGATTTTCAAGGCCATGTACGACAAGGGCGACATCTACAAGGGCAGCTACAAGGGCAAGTATTGCACCCCCTGTGAGTCCTTCTGGACCGAGAGCCAGCTGGTGGATGGCAAGTGCCCCGACTGCGGTCGGGAAGTGAAGGACGCGGAGGAGGAGGCCTATTTCTTCCGTGCCTCCAAGTATGCCTCCCGGGTCCGGGATTTGCTGTTGAACACCGATTTTCTGGAGCCCCGGAGCCGTGTCAATGAGATGGTCAACAATTTCATCGACTGCGAGGGCGGCCTGCAGGATCTGTGCGTTTCCAGAACCAGCTTCACCTGGGGTGTTCCCGTGGATTTCGACAAGGGCCATGTGGTCTACGTCTGGCTGGATGCCCTCTTTAACTACATGACCGCTCTGGGCTACCAGAACGATAAGTATGACGACCTGAAGGACTTCTGGCCCGCCGATGTCCACTTTGTGGGCAAGGAGATCGTCCGCTTCCACGCCATTTACTGGCCCGCCTTCCTGATGAGCCTGGAGCTGCCCCTGCCCAAGAAGGTGTACGGTCACGGCTGGCTGAACTTCAACGGCGAGAAGATGTCCAAGTCCCGGGGCAACGTGGTGGATCCCTACATTCTGGCAGAGCGCTTCGGTGTGGATGCTCTGCGGTTCTTCCTGCTGCGGACCTTCCCCTTCGGCTCCGACGGCAACTTCACCAATGAGCTGCTGATTTCCACCATCAATACCGACCTTGCCAACACCCTGGGCAATCTGGTTTCCCGTACCACTGCCATGAGCCAGAAGTATTTTGACGGCAAGCTTACCGCCGGCGGCGAAGGCACCCAGCTGGATGAGGAACTGAAGGCCCTGGCTGCCCAGGTCGTTTCCGACTATGAGACCCACATGGATGCTTACCAGTTCTCTGTGGGCCTGAACGATATCTTCCGCCTGCTGGACCGGGCCAATAAGTATATCGATGAGACCGCCCCCTGGATCCTGGCAAAGTCCGAGGATACCAAGCAGCGGCTCCTCACCGTTATGAAAAACCTGTGCGAGTGCATCCGCATCAGCGCCATTCTGCTGA
>CAZDFB010000183.1:0-1473 GCA_964504605.1 uncultured Oscillospiraceae bacterium
GTGGAGTAGAACCAGCTGAAGAAGGAGATCATCAGTGCGTACAGGATTGCGTAGCCCCAGCTGGAGCTGCTCCAGATGTTCTTGTAAAACCAGCCCTGATTCCAGTTCAGGAAGGTGTACAGCGTAGCAGGCAGAGAGCAGATGGACTGGGCGAAGATGACGGGCATAACACCGGACATTGCCACCTTGATGGGCAGGTTGGTGTTCTGGCCGCCGTAGATCTTACGGCCAACCACGCGCTTTGCATACTGAATGGGAATCCGACGCTCAGCATCATTGATGAAGATGATGAACAGCACCAGAGCAGCCATGCCGACAACGACAATAATGATCTTCCACCAAACCAGGGTCGCCAGAGTGGTGATCATGGAAGGAATGCCGGAGACGATATTGGCAAACAGAATCATGGAGATGCCGTTGCCGATACCGAACTCGGTGATCTGCTCACCCAGCCACATAACCACGGAAGAACCGGCGGTGAAGGCCAGGACAATAACAAGACCGGTCAGGAAGCCGGGGTTCTCCACGATGCCGTAGTTGCTCAGCATGGTGTAGTAAGCCCAGCCCATCAGAAGGCCCAGAGCAACGGTGGTAAGCCGGGTGATCTGGTTGATCTTCTTCTTGCCTTCCTCGCCGCCGTCCTTTGCCAGCCGCTCAAGAGCGGGGATGGCAACGGTCAGCAGCTGAACAATGATGGAAGAGTTAATATAGGGCTGAATGCCCAGCGCAAAGACAGTAGCCTGTGCGAAGGCACTGCCGGACATGGCGTTGTACAGGCCCAGAATAGTGGTAGACAGAACGGTGTCGAAGTAAGTGCCAAGTGCAACAGTATCGATATAGGGAACGGGAATCACGTTGCCCACCCGGTACAGCAGCAGCACAAGCAGTGTGAAGAGAATCTTCTTACGCAGCTCGGGGATCTTCCAGGCATTCTGCAGTGTCTTGAACACTTAAACCACCTCGGCCTTTCCGCCTGCCTGCTCAACCTTTTCTTTAGCAGACTCAGAGAAAGCCGCAGCCTTAACAGTAATCTTCTTGGTCAGGTTGCCGTTGGACAGCACCTTCAGACCATAGGGGCAGCTGGCGATGATGCCAGCCTCGATCAGGGCGGAAGCGTCAACGACGGAGCCGTCCTCAAAGCGGTTCAGCTGAGCCACATTGACAGCAGTCAGGGGCTTGGCGAACACGTTGTTGAAGCCGCGCTTGGGGATGCGGCGAGCCAGAGGCATCTGACCGCCTTCAAATCCAGCACGGACCTTGCCGCCGGAGCGGGCCTTCTGACCCTTGTGACCACGGCCGCCGGTCTTGCCGTTGCCGGTGCCGATGCCGCGGCCCTTACGCTTGCCGACCTGGGTGGAGCCGGGTACGGGAGAGAGTTCATGAAGCTTCATTTGTCTTCTCCTCCTTATTCAACTTCAGTGACCTCGAGCAGATAGCCGATCTTGGCGATCTTGCCCCGGGTCTGGGTGTTGT
>CAZDFB010000184.1:0-1466 GCA_964504605.1 uncultured Oscillospiraceae bacterium
AGCCCAGATCGTTCAGGCCCTCAAACACACCGGCGTTGGACATATGGGTCATGCAGTCCACGTCCTTCTTGGGGTCCAGACGGTTGCAGATCTCGTTCTGGTCGTTCTTCAGGTGCTTAGGCAGGGGCCGGAACATCAGCACACCGTGAACGGAAGCATCGGCGTTCACCTCATCGATCACAGCCAGAACCTGCTCCTTGGTAGCGTCAGCAGGCAGGATGTAGTTCTTAACGGCAACGCCCACCAGCTCGGCGCGCTTGGTAGCGCCCTTCTCGTAGGAGAGGTCAGAGGGGTTCTCGCCCACACGGACGATGCCCAGCGTGGGCACGATGCCCTTTTCCCGAAGCGCGGCGGTGCGCTCCATCAGTTTTGCGTTCAGGGCATCGGTAACTTCCTTGCCCAGCAGCAGCTTTGCCATTGTTGTTTCCTCCAATTATTCAATATATGCCCTCCCCCTTGGGGAGGGTGCCCCCGTTGGGGGCGGGAGAGGGAAATTGCCGGAGGCAATTTCTGTTTCTCCAAATCCTCATCCGCCACGGCGCAGGCCGTGACACCTTCCCCGGAGGGGAAGGGATATTACTGTCCGAAACCGGCCTTGACGGACTTGAAGATTTCGTCCGCCAGCTGACCGTACTTGTTCAGCATCACATTGGCATGGCGGTTCATATCCTCCGCCACCTCCCGGTTTTTCAGGGACTTGGTGTTGATGAACACATTCAGGGAAGCAGCCTGCAGAGCTGCCTTGCAGATAACAGCGCCGCAGCCGGCATCGGAAACCGCCAGCCGGGAGCCCTTTTCCGCGAATACGGCAATATAATCAATTGCCTGGCAGCACAGCTCCATGATCTTCATGGGGGTGGAGCAGGCGATGATGGTAGCCTCCTCCATGATTCTATCCCGGTCGGGATCGTCCTTGGGGATGCCGTAGGCCTTAGCCAGGGGCAGGAAATTCACTTCGTCCGCCTCCACCTGGTCCAACAGCTCCTTCTGCAGAGCGTCGCACTTGGCCTTCAGCTCGAGGATTTCAGCCTCCACATCGGCATACTTCTTCTTGCCCACGGTGAGGGAACCCACCATGTTGCCCAGGGCGGTGCCAATGGCACCCACCAGCGCAGCCGCGCCGCCGCCACCGGGGGCGGGAGCGGAGGATGCCAGCACCTCCACAAATTTGCGGGAGGTTTCCAGTGTCATATCCATAATGTCATTCTCCTAATAAAATTCTGTAGGGGCGGGCACCGGAGATGTCTGCCCTGCTTAACTGGTCAAAAGCACAGGCGGGGGCCGCCTGTGCTTTTGTGATAGGTACGATTAGAACAGGCCGGAGATCTTGCCGGTAGCGTCCACGTCGATGCGCTCAGCAGCGGGGACCTTGGGCAGACCGGGCATGGTCATGATCTCACCGGTCAGGGCAACCAGGAAGCCGGCACCGGCGGAAACCTTGATGTTGCGCACGGTGATGGTGAAGC
>CAZDFB010000185.1:0-1391 GCA_964504605.1 uncultured Oscillospiraceae bacterium
GTTCCGCTACCATGGACTGGATGGCTCAGGAGCAGGAGCGTGGTATTACCATCACCTCCGCTGCTACCACCTGCTTCTGGAAGGGCTGCCGTCTGAACATCATCGACACCCCGGGCCACGTGGACTTCACTGTTGAGGTCGAGCGTTCCCTGCGTGTTCTGGACGGTGCTGTTACCGTTCTGTGCGCAAAGGGCGGCGTTGAGCCCCAGACCGAGACCGTTTGGCGTCAGGCCGACGAGTACAAGGTCCCCCGTATGATCTACGTCAACAAGATGGACATTATGGGTGCCGACTTCTACCGCGTTCTGAAGATGATCGACGAGCGCCTGAAGTGCAATGCAGTGCCCATTCAGCTGCCCATCGGCTCCGAAGCCTTCTTCAAGGGCAACATCGACCTGCTCACCATGAAGGCCAACGTCTTCTATGATGAACTGGGTAAGGATGTCCGCGTTGAGGAAATCCCCGAGGACATGGTGGAGCTGGCTGAGGAGTACCACGAAAAGCTGATGGATGCCATCACCGCTCTGGATGATGACCTTGCCATGGCTTACCTGGAAGGCGAAGAGATCTCCGTGGAGGACATGAAGAGAGTCATCCGCCGGGCTACCATCGCCAACGAGATGGTTCCCGTTGTCTGCGGCACCTCTTACAAGAACAAGGGTGTTCAGGAAGTTCTGGATGCTGTTGTTGACTATATGCCCAGCCCCTTGGATAAGAAGGGCATCAAGGGCATCAACCCCCACACAGAGGAAGAGGACTTCCGTCCCGCTTCCGATGAGGCACCTTTCTCCGCTCTGGCGTTCAAGATTGCTACCGACCCCTATGTCGGCAAGCTGTGCTACTTCCGTGTATACTCCGGTGTGCTGGAGAAGGGCACTTCCGTCCTGAACTGCACCAAGGGCAAGACCGAGCGTATGGGCCGAATCCTGCAGATGCACGCTAACCACCGTGAGGATCTGGACATCGTTTACGCCGGCGATATCGCCGCTGTTGTCGGTGTCAAGAACACCACCACCGGTGATACCCTGTGTGACGAGGATCATCCCATCATCCTGGAGTCCATGGTGTTCCCCGAACCTGTTATCGAGGTCGCCATCGAGCCCAAGACCAAGGCCGGTCAGGAAAAGATGGGCATTGCTCTTGCCAAGCTGGCTGAAGAGGATCCCACCTTCCGGACCTACACCAACAAGGAAACCGGTCAGACCATCATCGCCGGCATGGGCGAGCTGCACCTGGAGATCATTGTTGACCGTCTACTGCGTGAGTTCAAGGTGGAAGCCAATGTTGGCGCTCCCCAGGTTTCCTACAAGGAGACCATCCGCAAGGGCGTTGAGCAGGATACCAAGTATGCACGTCAGTCCGGTGGTAAGGGCCAGTACGGCCATGTTAAG
>CAZDFB010000186.1:0-1372 GCA_964504605.1 uncultured Oscillospiraceae bacterium
AAGGAGCTGGACACCCTCTGGGTCACCGAGGAGAAATATCGGAAAACCGCCTCCATGGGCTCCAACTGGGGCTACTACGTGGGCATGGACGAGATTTCCAACTACTATGTGGTGCAGCACACCAACCGGCAGCAGGAGGCACTGAACGCCAAATGTGCCGCCAACCCCCAGCTCCGGAACATCCGGGACAACTTCGGCTACGGCGACCTGATTGCCCACCACGTTTCCACCCCCTGCGTCAACCTGTCCGGTGACGGCAAGACCGCAAAGGGCCTGTGGTACTCTCTTGGCGTTTCTGCCGAGGGCGCTGCTGATGGCTCCACCAAGGCCATGTGGTATCTGGAGCGGATCTGCGCCGACTTTGTCAAAGAGGACAGCGGCCAGTGGAAGATCTGGCATCTGCTGATCGCCTCCGATGTGGAGTATGAAGCCGGCACCAACGTGGGCGACATCGAAACCTTCACCGACAAGGTTTGCCCGCCCCAGGCCGAGTTTGGCACCCCCACACTGCCCTGGATCGTCCACAACCGGGACTACGGCTGGTCTGACAACTATCCCACCATTCCCAGTGACTACTATTCCTATGATCCTGAAACCGGCTACGGTGCCGAGGGCCGTCCCCAGTGGCGGAAGGGCCATCCCAACTACAGAAAGGAGAATGGCAAATGAAAACTCATCTGACTCTGTCCCAGCGGATCCATAACGCTGAGGGCATCCAGGCTGCGGAGTATCTCCACGCCCGGCATACCTATCTCCACGCCACCTCCTACTGCAAAGAGGAGTGGGGCGAGTTCTGGGATACCTCTGACGAAGCATCCTGGGGCCACCTCTTCGGCGTTATGTGTGGCTTTGAAGAGGTCTGGTACAACAACGTGGTAAACTACGACCCTGACGGCCTCCGTGGCTATATCAATATCATCAAGCAGCACAACGAGGTCACCTGGTTTGACCCCCGTTCCATTCGTGAGATCTCCATGCACACCCTGGCCACCGACATCATCGAGGCCGCTGACGACGGAAAAACCGTCCGTGCCTCCTTCCTGACACCCGGTGTGCTGGTGTTTGCCCTGAACGCAAACCATAAGATGCGTGGTCTGACCCTTTGGGAGCGGTATGGCTCTGACTTCGTCTATGACGAGGACGAGGATCGGTGGCTTTATCTCCACGAGCAGGTCTGCCCCGATATGGGCGGCCCCATGGATATCTGCAACCCCGGCAAGGATGCCTACAATAAGCTCATGGGCCTTGGCGGCGGCAAGGGCCCTGGCCCTGGCCCCGGAGCTGGTGGCGGTGCTGGTGGCCCCGGTGGTGGCCCCGGTGCTGGCGGGCCTCCTCAGGGCATGGGCGGTGCGCCCGGTGCTGGCGGGCCTCC
>CAZDFB010000187.1:0-1371 GCA_964504605.1 uncultured Oscillospiraceae bacterium
CGGCGGTTGCGCCGAACTCGCAGTCTACACGCCATGCCAGATTCTTCTTGGTGGAAGCGGTCATGTTGGGCTCCAGGTCGCTGCCCAGGAGCTCGGCAAACTTGGCGGCGTGCTCAGCCTCCTCGTAAGCGGCCTTCTCCCAGTACAGGCCGATCTCAGGATAGCCCTCACGATGGGCGATCCGGGCCATGCACAGGTACATACCCACCTCGGAGCACTCGCCCTGGAAATTCGCCATCAGCTGGTCGAAAATAAACTTCTTATCTTCCTCGGAAATGTCGGGATTGTTCTTCACGGTCTCGCCGTACACACCGAACTTGTGCTCAGCAGCCAGAACGCCCTCTTCCATAACCTTGAACTTGGAGCCGGGAACGCCGCACAGGGGGCACTTGAAGCCTTCGGGCATTTCGTCAGCTTCGTGGACATAACCGCAGGTAGGGCAAACAAACTTCTTCATAACAATTTCCTCCATAATGATTATTTTCATTTTTAAGAGCAGCGCTCTTGTGTTTCAGAATGATCGAGGCATTGGGCACAGAGCCCGGTAAAGCTGAGCTGGCAGCTTTCCACGGCGCTGCCGGACTGGCGGGCCGCCTCCTGGCTCAGGGCCTCCGGCACCTCTATACCGGGCAGGTCCAGCACCCGGCCGCAGCCGGTGCAGATAAAATGGACATGGGGCCGGGTATTTCCGTCGAACCGCTCCACACCGTTCACCGTCCCCAGGCTGGCTATTGCGCCCTGGCTCTTGAAAAGGGCCAGATTCCGGTATACGGTGCCCAGTGAGATATCGGGAATTTCCCGCCTTACCTGGTCGTAGATCCATTCCGCGCCGGGATGGATATCCGTGCTCCGCAGACAGGCGAGGATCGCGTTTCGCTTGCGGAACTGTTTGGTTGTCTGTTCCATGAGCACCTCCTCAACTTCGTCGGATCAGGGTGTCTTTTGCTTACGGGCTTAGTATAGCATGGAAGCTTCTATTTGTCAATAGGAATTATTCTTATTTAGAAAATAATTTTATTTCGTTTTGATTGCCGTTATAGCCCCGGAAAATGTGATTAGCTTTCGCTAACTCCCGGATTTTATTGTGGAATCATAACAATTATATCGATAATTATTTGACAAATGCCACAACAGGCTATATAATGAAAGCGTATGGGCATTTGCCCCGAATGTAAGAAAATTCTGAAAGGACGGATCAGAACATGTATAGAATCGCTCGAAAGGTGGAGCTGAATTCCTCTGTCACGCTGATGGACATTGAAGCCCCCTTTATCGCAAAGAAGGCAAAAGCCGGTCAGTTCATCATTTTCCGTATCGATGAAATGAGCGAGCGTGTGCCCCTGACCATCGCCGGCTACGACCGGGAGAAGG
>CAZDFB010000188.1:0-1332 GCA_964504605.1 uncultured Oscillospiraceae bacterium
TCCTTCCTGTCCGCCGCCTCCTTCCAGGAGACCACCAAGGTGCTGACCGATGCCGCTATCAAGGGCAAGGTTGACCACCTGATTGGCCTGAAGGAGAACGTGCTGATCGGTAAGCTGATTCCCGCAGGCTCCGGCCTGATGGCCTACCGGGATTACGAGCCCGGTGCCACCCCTGAGGCCCGTGTGCCTGAGGAAATGATGGAAGCCGCTCTGAATCAGTAAGCTTTTCGCTGCTGTCCGCCGCCCGAAAGGGCGGCGGATTTTCTACAGGGGCCAAACAGGCAAATTGCATAAGGACACCGCGGGAAAAGACCGATCTTTTCACAAAAAATATTTTGAAAAAATGTTGACATTCCTGAAAATTTGCGTATAATATCATCTTGTATGGATAGGAAAAACGATAGTACAATAGCGTATTGCGGCGAAACGCCGGATCTTGCGAATAAGCGCCTGGCTGTGGGTAAAAAGCAGCTGAAGAAAGCGGTGCTGGCAGGCTCTGCCCAGTCTGTTTTCCTGGCGGAAAACGCGGATCCCGAATTGACCGCGCCGCTGGCAGAACTCTGCCGGCAGGCAAATATCCACATCACCTGGGTGCCTACCATGGCAGAGCTTGGAAGAGCCTGCGGCATCGAGGTAGGGGCTGCAGCAGCGGCTGTGCTCCAATGAACCCGGTTCTATCGGAGAATGTTCCGTAGAATATAACCCGCCCAATGGGCGAGAATAAAAGAAAGGAGAAAATAGATGCCTACTTTTAATCAGCTCGTTAGAAACGGCCGTCAGCAGGTCACCTACAAGTCCACCGCTCCTGCTCTGCAGAGAGGTCTGAACACTCTGGAGAACAAGGCTACCACCCTGCCTTCCCCTCAGAAGCGTGGCGTTTGCACTGCTGTCCGTACCACCACCCCCAAAAAGCCTAACTCCGCTCTGCGTAAGATCGCCCGTGTGCGTCTGACCAATGGCATGGAAGTTTCCGCTTACATTCCCGGTGTTGGCCACAATCTGCAGGAGCACTCCGTGGTTCTGATCCGCGGCGGTCGTGTCAAGGACCTTCCCGGTGTTCGTTACCACATCATCCGCGGCACTCTGGATACCCAGGGCGTGCAGAACCGGATGCAGTCCCGCTCCAAGTACGGCGCAAAGCGTCCCAAGGCCGGCAAGAAGAAGTAATCTTCCGCCTGAAACACAAATTTGACTTTATTCCAAGCCCTTTCGCAAGGCTTAGCCTTGCCATGACGGTTTTTTATATATAAAAACCTCTGGCCAGGCACAACGAAAGAAAAACTTTCGAGTACCGATGAAATCATTATATTATGAAGGAGGGAAGCAAAGTGC
>CAZDFB010000189.1:0-1325 GCA_964504605.1 uncultured Oscillospiraceae bacterium
TCCTCGCCCCATTTGTGGGTAATCACATCAGCAGTGCTGTTGTTGCTCACCTGCCAATTCATCAGCGTTTTCCAGTTTCTCGTTGGTATTGCCATACCGCAGAAGCGGGCGGTCTGATCCACGTGGCGCTCGAAGGCGTCAAAGGCGCCGATGTTGTAGCTGGGGTTCGCAGCATACTGTCTGCCCTTCAGGTTGCCTACGCCCTCGGCCGTCGTGTCGAACACGCCGAACTCGGTCTTGGTGTAGTTCCGGTTGGTGTAGATGGGCGCGTAGTTCTTGCCCATGGCCTTGTCGTAGCCGTAGAGGATGTTGGACACCTTGTTGATCTCCTGGGTAGCGAAGCTGTTATAGTACTGTTCCAGCAGCCTGGCGAGCTCCAATTCCTGAGGTGTTAAATCGGACACGATGGCTTTCACCGTTTCCGGTGCCATCCGGACAGTAGTGCCCTGGGCAAAGGCCTCTGTCCGCTTGCCCTGGCTGTAAAGCTCCTTGTCTGCAAATGTTCTGCCGCCGGTCATATGCCGCAGATTGTCCACATTCTTGCTCTCCAGATACATATGCACCTTCTGAGCAGGCGTCATCCACACTGTAATGGTTTTACCGAATTCCGGCTTTTTGCCAAGCTCAAGGGCAATCAGTTCAGGGATCTCGATTTTGTGCCAGACTGCATCCTTCCCCTGACCGTCTGCCGTTTTTACCCAGTCCGCATTTTCTGTCAGGAAACTTTCCAACATCCGGCTGGCCTTGACCTTGTACGCCCGGGCGTCCCGTTCACCCCGCTCCAGCTGCTTTGCCATGGAGAAGAAAGCGCCATCTGGATTCCATCCACCCATGCGCTGCATCACATTCATAGCTGTCAGCTGTTGCTGGTTGAACAGCTTGTCCAATTCCTTCCCGGCAAACTTTCCCGGTGCAGACTCGATCTCCTGTTTGGCGTCGGTGTAGACCTCGGCAAACAGGCGCTGCATCTCGTCGTTGATCACGTTGTTCCGGTTGTAGAACTCGGTGCGCAGACCGATGGCGGCCTTGTACAGATCCTGAAGGGCGCCCAGATCCATGTCGGCAATCTTGGTTGCGTCCAGTCTGGTGACGATCCGCTTCAACTCATCGGTGGGCAGGAAGTTTGAGTCGTTCTCCATGGCGTCCTTGTACATCTGAGCCAGGTCTTTCCAGGTAGCATTGTGCTTATCGCTCCAGCGCGTCTCGTCGGCTGCGCTGATGGCATAGATGTCGATGTCGCTCAGGACTTCATCCCAGACAGAGCGCAGCTCCTCCGGCGCCCGGTTCCTATTTCTGCTCAGCCATTGCAGCTGCTTCAGGGTGCG
>CAZDFB010000190.1:0-1299 GCA_964504605.1 uncultured Oscillospiraceae bacterium
TCGCGCTTGAATGGGGTTCAAGAGGCCGCTGGTTCGAATCCAGTCACTCGGACCAAGGGCAAGTCCTTAAGGACTTGCCCTTTTTTGTTTCTGATAATTAAAAATTATGCCAACCTGGCCTTCCCCAAGGAAGGCCAGGTTCCTTATATAAGAAAGGGAATGCTTTGCAAAACAGATGAAAGATACCGCCCCGGGCCCATTACCATCTGGCTGGCAGCGGCTTTTTTCGGGAATGCCTGATTAGGCTTGCTGAATTTTTGCTGCCCAGGCTTTCCAGCGGGGATCTTTCCGGATTTCTGCTTTTACGGATTCCGCTTCCGGTACACTCCACCAGGGCCAGTCCTCCGGCATGGATAAAAGATCCGCTTTGGCAGCATCGGCGGTGCAGGGTGCTTTTTCTTCCGCCAGACGCACCAATGGAGCAGTGTAGCGGGCGGTACCGTTTTCACAGACGGCAAGAAGCTTTCGACCATTATCCAGCGCACGGTCCATTGCTTCAAAAGCAGCATCCTGCTGACCGTCCAACCAGAGATACAGCGAATGCAGCATTTCCAGACTGGCAATATAGCCGTGGTGACTGCCGTAATTTCCGTCGGGACAAACAACCGCAAACAGCCGGATGGCACTGGCGATGCAATCCGCTTTTTCGTGGGCGGACAAGTGACGCTGATCGCCGGTAGTAATGTTTACAATGAAAACGGCACAGGCACGCAAAGATGTAAGCAGCGTTTCGCTGTGGGCTTTGACACACTGCTTTCCGTCACAGGCATATACACGCAAAAATTCCCGGCAGTTCCACAGATTAGGGGCGGATTCTGCCAGTGCCATGCCCTTTTCATGCTCTCCGAGATTCAGATAAAGCTGGGAAAGCTCATCAATTGCTAGGTTTCGCAGTGTGCTGTTAGGCAGATTTTCCAGCACCTTTTCATAAAGGGGAACAGCTTCAAGCCATTCTTTGTAGGTTTTGTGCATCTCGGTGTCGTAGATATTGTAGCCGTCCCCGTCAATCAAATGACATTCGCCATAGCGGACATAGCCTGCGGCATACAGCACCGAAGCGAGTGAAAGCATCAGTTTATCATTGCCGGGGAATTCCACAAGGGCATTTCTGGCAAGGAAAATGCAATCGTCGATGTTTACATCGATGCCCCGGTTTTGACGTTTCATTTCGTGAATTTGGGATACCAACTGATCGATTTTTTGCTCACGCTGGTTTTCGTAGCCGAACAGCGCGTCGATTGTGATGCCGAAATAATTGGCGATGGAGGGAATTAAATTGATATCGGGATAGCTTCCGCC
>CAZDFB010000191.1:0-1289 GCA_964504605.1 uncultured Oscillospiraceae bacterium
AGCGATTCTGAAAGTACAGCAGGCAAATGCAGACGGTCTTCGTTTCCTGAAAGAGGCAGGAGCAGATGAAGCAGTTTTAAGACTGAAGAGTCTGGAAGCGTTTGCGGCAGCAGCAAATGGAACAGCGACGAAGATCATCATTCCATCCGAGATTCAGGGAATCGCCGGATTGGTGAAATCGGCAGCTGAGATTGCAAAGGATACACCGGAAGCATAACAATGTGATATTGAGAGAGCGAGTGATCGCTCTCTCTAAGCTATTTTATAAAGAATGGAGGAGACACCAATTATGAACCTGAAAGGAAGACATTTTCTGACACTGAAAGACTATACTCCGGAGGAGATCCTGTATCTGCTGGATCTCGCAGCAGAGTTAAAGCGAAAGAAAAAAGCCGGAATTCCGGTGGATACGCTGCGCGGAAAAAATGTAGCTTTGATCTTTGAAAAAACAAGCACCCGCACGAGATGTTCCTTTGAAATAGCAGCGCATGATCTGGGTATGGGAACGACCTATCTGGATCCGAGCAGTTCTCAGATTGGCAAGAAAGAAAGTACTGCGGATACAGCAAGAGTACTTGGAAGAGTATTCGATGGTATTGAATATCGCGGATATGGACAGGCTATCGTAGAAGAATTAGCAGAGTATGCAGGCGTTCCGGTGTGGAACGGACTTACCAATGAATTTCACCCAACGCAGATGCTGGCAGATATGCTGACGATTCAGGAACATTTGGGACGTTTGAAAGGCGTAAAGCTGGTATACATGGGCGATGCTCGCTATAACATGGGAAATTCCCTGATGGTCGTTTGCGCAAAATTAGGTCTGCATTTTGTTGCATGTGCACCGAAGAAATATTTCCCGGCGCCAGAATTGGTTGCGGAATGTGAGGCTTGGGCGAAAGAATCCGGCGCGACCATTACGCTGACGGAAAATGTAGAAGAAGGAACTAAGGGAGCAGATGTAATCTATACCGATGTTTGGGTATCTATGGGTGAGCCGGATGAAGTTTGGGAAGAGAGAATCCGTGAACTGACTCCGTATAAAGTAACTTCCGCAGTGATGAAGAACGCAGGCGAGCAGGCAATCTTTTTGCATTGTCTCCCGGCATTCCATGATCTTAAGACTGGTATCGGCAAAAAGATGGGCGAACGTTTCGGCATTCAGGATATGGAAGTAACCGATGAAGTATTTGAGTCTGCACAGTCAAAAGTCTTTGATGAGGCAGAGAACCGTATGCATACCATCAAAGCAGTTATGGCTGCGACTTTAGGAGCGTAAACATGGTTCA
>CAZDFB010000192.1:0-1276 GCA_964504605.1 uncultured Oscillospiraceae bacterium
TACACGCACAGGTCGGTTTAACTGTTTTACGGATTCCCGGCAATGATGCGCCGGGTTTTAAAACTTTTCCGCAGGTTTATTTGTTTTTTACCTGCATGAACAGGCTTTCCACATAGCGGGAAATATCCTCCGGCAGGAAGCTGAAGCCCACACCGTGGGTCAGCGTCTCCTCGCTGGGATAGATTACCTCGCTCTGGGCCAGCGCCTCATCCATATATTCCCGGGAGGCGGAAATGGGGGAGCCATAGCAGATATAGTCCATATTGGCACCCGAAATCTCCGGATCGCACAGGAAATTGATGAACAGCTCTGCCGCTTCTTTCTCCTGGCAGCACTTGGGGATACACATGGCATCCACAAACAGGTTGAAGCCCTGGTCAACGGGATGGTAGAACCGCAGCGCCTCATTTTCCTGCATCATCATCATGCAGTCACCGGCGTAATAGACACCGATCCAAGCCTCCTCATTTTCCATGGTGGAGTAGATCTGGTCCATCACATACTGCTGCACCAGAGGCTTCTGCTCCAGCAGCTTATCGGCACAGGCCTGGAGAGCCTCCTTATCCGTGGTGTTGACATCGTATCCCAGCAGCAGCTGGGCAATGCCGAAGGCATCCCGGGAATTGTCGAACATAAGGATTTTCCCCTTATATTTCTCATTCCACAGTAGCTCCCAGCCGGTAACATCCGCCTCATCCACATAATTGCTGTTGTAGACGATGCCCACGGTTCCCCAGGTATAGGGCACCGAATAGCGGTTCTCCGGGTCATAGTCCCGGTTTTTGAAGCTGTCGTCCACATTGCTGTAGTTGGGGATATTGTCGAAATTCAGCTCCAGCAGCATATCCTCATCGATCATCCGGGAGATCATATAATCCGAAGGAATAATCACATCCACCGTAATGCCGCCGTTGGAAAGCTTGGTGTAAAGGGTCTCGTTGGAGTCGTAGGTGGAATAATTGACCTTGATATGGGGGTATTTTTCCTCGAAGGCGGCGATGATATCCAATGTGCCGTCGCTGCCGTCCGCAATGTTCTGGCCCCAGTTATACACATTGAGGGTCACGGTCTGCCGCTGGGCGTTTCCGATGAGGAAAACCGTACCCACCAGCAGGAGCACCGCCGCCGCTGTCGCGGCACAGCGCTTCAGGAGCCGCGCCGTTCTGGAATCACTGCGCTGCCGGGTATTCTGCTTCCGCTTTTCCGACCGGAGCTGCAGCAGGTTCATGGTCAGCATCAGAATGAAGATCAGGCCGAACAGCAGGGTGAACATGGC
>CAZDFB010000193.1:0-1266 GCA_964504605.1 uncultured Oscillospiraceae bacterium
GCGGCGAGGTGGAGCGCATCCTGAAGATGGTCAACGGCGTTATCCTGCTGGTGGACGCCGCCGAGGGCCCCATGCCCCAGACCCGCTTCGTGCTCCAGAAGGCTCTGGAGCTGGGCCACAAGGTCATCGTTGCGGTGAACAAGGTGGATAAGCCCGATGCCCGGATCCATGAGGTCATGGACGAGGTTCTGGAGCTGCTGCTGGATCTGGACGCTACGGACGATCAGTTCAATTCTCCCACGGTCTTCTGCTCCGGTCGTCAGGGCACCGCTTCCTACAGTCCCGACGAAACCGGCACTGATCTGACCCCCCTGTTCGAGACCATCGTCAACTATATCGATCCCCCCAAGGGCGAAAAGGACGCGCCGCTGCAGCTGCTGGTAAGCTCCATCGACTATAATGAGTATGTGGGCCGGATTGCGGTGGGCCGCATTGAGCGGGGCAGCATCAAGGTCAATCAGGAGGTCACCATCTGTGACTACCACGATCCCGAGGTGAAGACCAAGGGCAAGGTTGTGGCGCTGTATGAGTTTGACGGCCTGGGCAAGAATCCCATTCAGGAGGCCTCTGCCGGTGAAATCGTAGCCCTCAGCGGTATGGCGGATATCACCATCGGCCGTACCCTCTGCGCCCCGGAGGTAGTGGAGGCGCTGCCCTTCGTGAAGATCTCCGATCCCACCATCGAAATGACCTTTGCCGTCAACGATTCTCCTTTTGCCGGCAAGGAGGGCAAGTATGTTACCTCCCGGAACCTGCGGGACCGGCTGGAGAAGGAGCTTCTCAAGGACGTTTCCCTCCATGTTACCGAGCAGGGAACCGATGCCTTCAATGTGGCGGGCCGTGGCGAAATGCACCTGTCCATCCTGATGGAGACCATGCGCCGTGAAGGCTTCGAGTTCTCCGTTTCCACCCCCCGCGTGCTGACCAAGGTCATCGACGGCAAGGTTTGCGAGCCCATCGAAAAGATGGTTGCCGACGTGCCGGAGGAGTGCATGGGCGCGGTTATTGAGAAAATGGGCCGCCGCAAGGGCGACCTGTTGGGCATGACCCCCATGGGCAGCCGCTACCGTCTGGAGTTTATGGTTCCCTCCCGGGGCCTGTTCGGCTACCGCAGCGAATTTTTGACCGATACCAAGGGCGAGGGCATCATGTCCTCCGTGCTGGACAGCTACGCACCCATGAAGGGTGAGATCGAGCGCCGCCTGGTGGGTTCCCTGATTGCCCACGAAAGTGGCGAAGCCGTTGCCTACGGCCTGGGCGCTGCCC
>CAZDFB010000194.1:0-1266 GCA_964504605.1 uncultured Oscillospiraceae bacterium
CCCTTTATACCGGGGTGGATAGTGGAGAAACACCAGTTTTTCCTTCTCCCCTGCCGCTTTCAGGGACGCTTCCAGCCGGATCAGTTCCCGTTTGAATACCTTTTCGTCATGGGCGCCGCTGCGTTCTTCCTCAAAGAACCAGCCACGGGTTCCGCAGATAGCATAGTCTTCATAGTCATAGCAGTTATTGTTCAGCAAATACAGGTTTTCAAAGCCGTTTTCCTTGCAGAACTTTTCAAATTTTGCAGCGGTGCTCCACCAGTAATCGTGGTTACCTTTGAGAATGATCTTCCGGCCGGGGATCTCATTGATCCAGGCAAAGTCTGCTTTCGCATTGGGCAGATCCAGTGCCCAGCTCAGATCTCCCAGTAAAACAGTGGTGTCTTCCGGGCGGATAACGGACACGCCCTCTTTCAGCTTGTCCATATAACCCACCCAGGCACCGCCAAAGATGTCCATAGGTTTGGGTGCCCCAAGGCACAGATGCAGATCACCGATTGCGTAAAGTGCCATACAGCACCCCCTTTATACCTGTTCTTTCAGCTCCCGCTCTGTCATATCCAGCAGCGGTGCTGTGCTATCTGCCTCCAAAGCAGGGCTTTTTTCGGCAATCACCATTGCCTGACCGGTGGAACCGGTGCGGGCCCGGCAGTCCAGCAGCCCGGCGTATGCCAAAGCGGTTCCACGGGAAAGTAAATAATGGTGTGTGCGGTACACCGCCGGGATGGTCTCTTCCACTCGCCCGGTGCTGACCACGCTGGCGAATAGTCCCCGACGCAGTTTTCCAAGAGTCGGTTCCGGCAGCGTGTACAGGCTCCCCCGTCGGCAGGCGGTAACGAACCGTTCCGCCTCTTCCCTGCCACCGCAAGTCCAGAGCATCCGCTCCAGATCCGGCGGCACCGGAATTTGCCCCGGCAGGGTACTCAACGTATCCGTCCGCATTTGCCCGTGGCACAGCAGATCCCAGAGATTTTTCTCTTCCAGAGAGCAAAGGACGATATTTCCAATGGGAAAGCCCCACTCCCGGGCATACCAGGCACTGACCGGAAGAGAAAAATCTCCGCTTGCCAGGGAAATATCGATTTTGGGAAGTCCCTGTTTCTGCATTTCCAGTGCCAAACTGCCCATCAGTGCAATACCCACGGCAATCCGCACCCAGTTTCCCGGCGCATCTCCCGTTCCGGTCAACAGCGTTCCCAAACTCCGTTCCAGCCGGGCGTAGCACCAGTCCGGATTGTGCCAGCATTCCGCCATCAGGATCCGGCT
>CAZDFB010000195.1:0-1255 GCA_964504605.1 uncultured Oscillospiraceae bacterium
ATGTATTCCCAGGAGCATCCCATCCTGGTGGACAAGTATCTCATGGGCCGGGAGCTGGAGGTGGACGCTGTCTGCGACGGCGAAGACATTCTGATCCCTGGTATTATGGAGCACATTGAGCGTGCCGGTATTCACTCCGGTGACTCTATCTCCGTTTATCCTCCCATTAAGATCG
Source organism: uncultured Oscillospiraceae bacterium (assembly GCA_964504605.1). Taxonomy (GTDB): domain Bacteria; phylum Bacillota; class Clostridia; order Oscillospirales; family Oscillospiraceae; genus Faecousia. Next base: position 176 of record CAZDFB010000195.1, read on the forward strand.
AAAAGCGGCACCAGGAGATTATTGCGGATTACAGTAAGCGTCTTGCAACGGCTCTTCACGTTGTGGGCCTTGTAAATATTCAGTTTGTGATTTATAATGATAAGGTCTATGTGATCGAGGTGAACCCCCGTTCCTCCAGAACCATCCCCTATATCACCAAGGTGACTGGTGTGCCCATCATTGATCTGGCAACTCGGGTTATGCTGGGCGAGAAGCTGAAGGATCTGGGTTATGGTACCGGGCTTTATAAGGAAGCTCCTTATTACGCCGTCAAGATGCCTGTGTTCTCCTTTGCCAAGCTCATTGATGTAGACACCACCCTTGGGCCCGAGATGAAGTCCACTGGTGAGGTGCTGGGCATTGACAAGGACTTTAACCAGGCCCTGTTGAAGGCATTCAAGGGTGTTGGTATGGATCTGCCCAAGAAGGACAGCAATGTGCTGCTTACCATTAAGGATGCAGATAAGGCCGAGATCCTGCCCATTGCCAAGAGCATGGAAGAACTGGGGATGCACCTGTATGCCACCAAGGGTACCTATGAGTTCCTGAAGGAGCACGGGGTCAACAGCCAGAAGGTAAACCGGATCGGGGAGGGAAGCCCCACCATTCTCGACATGATCGAAATTGGCATGTTCGATATGGTAATCAACACGCCCGCCGGTGCCCGGAATCACACCCACGATGGCTTTACCATCCGTCGTGTGGCTACGGAGCGTTCCATCCCTGTGATTACTGCGGTGGATACTGCTCAGGCAGTGCTCCAGGCCCGTACCATGGGCCGTTCCAGCGAGCTTCGTGCTCTGGATCTGACCACCATTGAGCATTGATATAAGATAATATTTTGCTAGGAGGAATTTATTATGACTGGTAACGTACGTCCCGAGTCCATGGCCCGCATCAATACCCCCGCTCTGGCTGAGGCTTTCATTGCAGAGCAGGTTGCGGAAATCCGTGCCCAGGTTGGCGATAAAAAGGTGCTGCTGGCTCTGTCCGGCGGTGTAGACAGCTCTGTTGTGGCCGCTCTTCTCATCAAGGCCATCGGCAAGCAGCTGGTTTGCGTTCATGTAAACCATGGTCTGC
>CAZDFB010000196.1:0-1236 GCA_964504605.1 uncultured Oscillospiraceae bacterium
TAGCTTGAACAATTTGAGTTAGAAATATTTGTCTAACTTTTTGGGGTCACTTCAGTCTGCGAAAGGCGGGCGGTTTTACAATACGCAGGTGTGCTTACAGAACATGTCCGATCACATACCAGAGGATGAGAAGAATGACAATCACAGGAATATATGTGCCAAGGGCGGCCTCGGAAATCAGAATGACGGTAAAGCCCAGTTTTTCCAGGGCAAAAAATCCGGCAGTCAATACCAGTGTGGTCAGAACGGCCTTGCCAAGCTGCTTGCCGATCTGGTTAGAGAAAAAGAAGGCGTAGATGGCACCCAGAATGGGATTTGTTACCGTAAGAACCAGCCCCAGGATGGCGTTTACAACCCCCAGCAGAAGCATGGCGGCAAGAACGCCCAGCAGGATGACGGGAGCGTAGGTAACAAGGACATCGGGCAGGAAGGACGCAAGAAGCCCCGTAACCACATAGTGCGCGAGCATAGCCAGAGCCACCGTCAGAAACCGCAGCAGATACCAGCTGATGACCTTCTCTCCCTTGGGTACCAGTGTATCGAGCAGATTCACGAGAAATGAGAGAATCAGCATGGATAAAATGTGGTAGCAAACGTCCGTCAGCTGGGCATTTTGGAAGGGGAGAAGCACCAGATTATCACCGGAAAAAGCCACAAAGGGCAGGGGAACGAGAAACCGGCTCAGCTGGGTGAAGCTGTAGGAGTATATGACGATGGCCACCGCGTAGATGCAGGCAATGCCCATGGCGGAGGAGAGCGCGTGGTTCAGGCCGGAACGCTTGCCCATGACCACCCGGCCCAGAAAGCCCAGAATTAAAGAGGCGGCAGCGAAGAGAATGCCAAACTGGGAAGCCTTTTCCCAGTCGATCTCAGCGGGAATGTATTCCGATGCGAGACCTGCCCAGTCGATGTCGGCAGGGATGTATTCCAGTAAACCGGTGATGATGTTTTCCATAAATCGTTCCTTTCGTAGTGGGGTGGGGCGGAAAGCCTCCGGCAGAGCCGGAGGCGCAAATTTGGACAAAAAGTGGGGATTTTTTCAGAGGTTGGAACATTGCTCCATGAATTGTATGATATTTTCTTATGAAAGTCAATAACCGGAATATTAAGAATTTTGGAATAAAAAATCGCCGCAGGAATTTCCTGCGGCGATTGAAACGCATGAAGAGATAAATTACTTGATCTCAGCCTCAGCGCCGGCTTCCTTCAGCTCAGCGACCAGCTTCTCAGCGTCTT
>CAZDFB010000197.1:0-1204 GCA_964504605.1 uncultured Oscillospiraceae bacterium
GAATCTGTGTCATTCACATTTACGAAAAGAGGTTCATTATGAAAAAATTACTTGCTATGCTTCTGGCCCTGGCTATGGTTCTGGGCCTGGTAGCCTGCGGCGGCAGTACTTCCTCTGCCTCTGAGGCTCCCGCCAGCGACGTAAGCGAGACTGTAGAGGCTCCTGCTCAGGAAGAAACTCCTGCTGCACCTGCCGAGGACTCTGCTGCTGAGGCTCCCGTTGAGGAAGGCTCTGCTGTTGAGGAGGCTCCCGTTGACGACGACGGCCTCATCACCACCGATTACACCTATGAGCTGCCCCTCTTTGAAGAGGGCGAGTACACCTTCTCCATGTGGGTGTCCTTCTCCGACAACATGTCCTCCTTCATGCCCAACCAGTACAACGACAACAAGGCTTTCCAGAAGGCCTGTGAGATGACCGGTTGTGATGTGGAGCTGGTGAACGTTTCCACCGAGGCAAACTCCGAGCAGTTCTCCCTCCGTGTGGCTTCCAACGATCTGCCCAACGTGGTCACCAACGTGGCAATGCTGTGGACCTCCTCCTGGGATTCCGCCATTGACGACGAGGTGTTCATCGACCTGGAGGAGATGCTCCAGTATATGCCCGCTTACTCTGAGTGCTACGAGCAGCTGGACGAGACCACCAAGAAGGATCTTCACACTGACTCCGGCTACATGCCCAAGCTGATTTCCATCGACAACTGGCCCGACGGTGCTACCGAGGGTGCCTTCATCCGTACCGACTACCTGGAGAAGGTTGGCATGGAAATGCCCCAGACCTATGATGAGCTGGACGCAGTTCTCCGTGCATTCCAGTCCGAGCTGGGCCTGGCTGAGCCCTGGATGGCTACCGCTGGTATCGTCCACACCTCCAACGCTCTGTGCTCCGGCTATGGTGTTAACGGCGGCTTCTCCGTATTCCCCATGGTTTCCGAGCCCTACTATGTAGTCGATGGCGAAGTGAAGTTCGGCATCGTGGAGGAAGGCTTCAAGGAGTACATGGAAATGTTCGCTACCTATTATAAGGATGGCATCATCTCCCCTGACTTCATCTCCAAGAACACCAACCCCATGGAATTCGCAGGAACCATCGCTTCTGGTGATGTAGGCGTGTTCTTCGGCGAGACCAACATGGTTCCCGACTACTATGGCCAGGGCAAGTCCATCGATGAGAACTTCGAGATTGCTCCTCTGGCTCCCATCAC
>CAZDFB010000198.1:0-1164 GCA_964504605.1 uncultured Oscillospiraceae bacterium
GGGTAAAGCCGTTGGGATGGTTGCCGGTGGAAACGGCATACTGCTCCGCAGGCAGACCGAAGGAGTCGTAGCCCATGGGGTGCAGCACGTTGTAGCCCTGCATCCGCTTCATACGGGACATGATGTCCGTAGCGGTATAGCCCTCGGGATGGCCCGCGTGCAGACCCACACCGGAAGGATAGGGGAACATATCCAGAACGTAATACTTGGGCTTGGAGAAATCCCACACATCGGTGTGGAAGGTGTCGTGTTCCTCCCAGTAGGCATGCCATTTCTTTTCAATGGCGGAAAAATCGTAATTAGCCACTTTTTTCACCTCAATAATCAATTACAAATTTTCATTTGTAATTTGTAAATTTGAATTATTCCGGCAGGACGATGTCGGACACGTCGATCTCCTCCGCGTCTGCCCACAGCCGCTCCAGATCATAGAATTTCCGGGCTTCCTCTGTGAAGACATGGACCACCAGGGTACCGAAATCCAGCAGCTCCCAGGAATTTCCTCTGTGGCCCTCCCGGCCGAGCATAGGCTCGCCCAGCTGCTCCATGGCGTACTCCGCGTAATCGCAGAGGGTTTTGACATGGGTATTGGAGGTGCCGGTGCAGATCAGGAAGTAGTCCGCCAGGCTGCTGACCCGGTCGATCTTCAGCAGCTTGATATCCACACCCTTTCGGGCATCCAGGGCCTTGGTCACTTCATAAGCAATTTCTTTTGGTGTTAACAATTCTATCTTTCCTTTCCTGGAAATTGGGTTTGGACGGAGCGTCTGCCCCGTTATTTTTTCTGTTCCAGCCAGGCCAGAGCTTCCCGGGAATGGGGACTGACCTCGGCCTTTTGCTCAGACAGGTGCTCCAGCGTCATGGACAGGCCCAGCTTCATGGCCCCGTCCAAATCTGTGAATGCCAGCGCCCGGAGCTTCTCGACCCCGGGGATGGTACGGTTTGGCTCAATGTAGTCCGCCAGATACACGATTTTTTCCAGCAGGGTCATATCCGCCCGGCCTGTGGTATGCCAGCAGATGGCGCTGACCACCTCCGGCGACTCACCGAATATCCGCTGGGCCACCAGGCTTCCTGTCAAAGCATGGAGGGTTTTGGGGTATTTTCTGGAAAAATCATCCAACATTTTACCATACCCCTGGCACAATGTCAATTGCAGGGGGC
>CAZDFB010000199.1:0-1154 GCA_964504605.1 uncultured Oscillospiraceae bacterium
ACCTTTAATTCGAGCATCTTCTTTTCGGATATATAATCGGGAACCATGCGCTTTGTGGTACATCTTGCAGCAAGCTCAGTGAGATACCAATATTTCGAGTCTTCTGTTATATTGTCTTTTTCTAATACATATAATAATTTTGGAAATGCCGGAGTGATATATTGCCCAGATTCATTTTTAAAACCTAGTATTCTCTGGTGTAAAAATTCTTCTATAAGTGCGACTGTTTCTTCTTTATATTCAGGGTTTTCATTGATGTACATAAATACTGATAAAAATGGTGCTTGTCCATTGGTATTAGTCATTGAATTAACCTGATAATTAAATGTCTGAACAGAATCACTAATTTCTTTTTTTAGATCATCTTGGGCAAATTGCTTTGCTGCAGACTCTGACAAGCCACGAGCTATATATTTATCATAATAAACATTATAACTGTCTCTTACAAATGGGGCTAAGTGCGATAAACTAATTGTGCAGCCACCATATGAAGATGAGGTTACTGCTGTAATTATTTGCGTTGCAATTGTTGTAGCAGTAAGTAGTCTATGTGGTTTGTCAATCATTACTCCATTTAACACAGTCCCATTTTGAAGCATATCTTCAAGATTACAAAGCTCACAATTTCCTGTTACCATGCCATTAGACAATGTAAACGTATGAGTAACAGGTTCTTCTACGCACCAAGCATCCATAACAGGAAAACATGTTTTAAAATTATTTTCTTGTTCATGTCTGTTGCTCCCATATTGCTTATTATAATGAGGTTTAATTTCTTTTACTGTCCATAAGCAATTTTCAGTTTTTTGTCCGATAATAAAATTATATGTTGTAATCGAAAAATTTTCAGCATGGTTACTATGTTTGCATTCTTCAAACTTATTATCAATATAGTATCCTGCAAGTGCTGAGATCTCTTCGATCATTGTCATCAGGCGATTATCAGCGGTAGAAATACTGTTGCTATTTTTTCTTCCATTAGCACAATAATATCCATGAAATAAGGCAATTTTTTGGTCTAGTGATAACAATCTCCAAGCATTACTGCTAAGAAAAGATTGTCTAGAATATCCTATATGATTACATACTACATAGTCGCTAGAATTATTAACTTGATAATATTTATAACCCGATTTAATAAAATACTCTAAATA
>CAZDFB010000200.1:0-1131 GCA_964504605.1 uncultured Oscillospiraceae bacterium
TTCTGGCTGGTCAAGGGCCTGAACAAGCTCAGCGAGCTGGGCAAGAAGAAGGAAGAAGAGGCCGCAGCAGCGGAGCCTCCCGCACCTCCCGCTCCCTCCGCCGAGGAAGTGCTCCTGACCGAGATCCGGGACCTGCTGAAAAACAAATAAGACAAGGGGTGAGCTGTCACGGACAGCCCACCCCTTCTTTTTGTCAAAAAGCCCCGCCACCGAAGGAAAGGGGTCAATATCCCAGGGATTTCCCCCTGGAAAATGTGAAATGACCCTTAATTTTTCATGAATTCTCCGGGAAAGGGTGGAAGTTTTCCTTCAGGTATGCTATAATGCGATTAAGTATACCATAAGAAGAGAGAGAAGTTTATGCTGGAACTGTTAGCTCCCGCAGGGTCCATGGAGGCTCTGCGCGCCGCCGTCCAAAATGGTGCCAACGCCGTCTATCTGGGCTGCGGTATGTTCAACGCCCGACAGGGCGCGAAAAATTTCACACCCCAAACCCTGACCGAAGCGGTCAAATACTGCCACGTTCGCGGCGTGGTGGTGCATTTGACCCTGAATACCCTGGTCTCCGACCGGGAAATGCCCCAGCTGGCTGAGCTGATCCGCCATGCCGCTCTCAGCGGCGTGGATGCTTTCATCGTCCAGGATCTGGGCGTTGTGCAGCTGTGCCGCCAGATTGCCCCCCATGTGCCCATCCACGGCTCCACCCAGCTGACCATCCACAATATGGATGGTGTCCGCTTCTGCGCCGGCCTGGGCATGAGCCGGGTGGTGCTGAGCCGGGAGCTGAGCCGGGAGGAGATCCGCCGCATCTGCGCCGAATCCCCCATCGAGATCGAGGTCTTTGCCCACGGTGCCCTGTGTATGTGCTATTCCGGTCAGTGCTATCTTTCCGCCGCCATCGGCGGTCGGTCCGGCAACCGGGGCCGGTGCGCCCAGCCCTGCCGCCAGAGCTACGGCTACACCCACTGGGAAAACAAGTACCCCCTGAGCCTTAAGGACAACTGCCTGGTCCACTACCTGAAGGACCTGGAGGCTATGGGCGTAGCTTCCGTCAAGCTGGAGGGCCGGATGAAAAAGCCCGAATACGTGGCAACCGTCACCGCCGTCTACCGCAAGGCCATTGACGAGGGC
>CAZDFB010000201.1:0-1131 GCA_964504605.1 uncultured Oscillospiraceae bacterium
CCGTAAACCAGCACGCCGCCGGCGGTGTGCAGTGCTTCAAAAATGGTGACCTGATAGCCACGCTTGGCAAGATCGCTTGCGGCGGTCAGACCGGCAGGGCCGGAGCCTACGACTGCAACCTTGATGCCGTTGCTCTCGGCCTTTTCGGGCATTTCGTTGACATTCTCACGGTACCAGTCGGCAACGAACCGCTCCAGACGACCGATGGCCACAGGCTCACCCTTGATGCCCCGGACACACTTGCTTTCGCACTGGGTTTCCTGGGGGCAGACACGACCGCTGAGGGCGGGCAGAGCGTTGGTGGAGGTGATGACCTCGTAAGCGGCCTTGAAATCGCCCTCCTGGACCTTCTTGATAAACTCGGGGATGCGGACATTAACGGGGCAGCCCTCGACGCACTTGGGGTTCTTGCAGCCCAGGCAGCGGTTTGCCTCTTCGATAGCCATTTCGGCGGTGTAGCCCAGGGTGACTTCCTGGAAGTTTCTGGCACGGACCTTGGGGTCCTGCTCAGGCATAGGGGTCTTGGTCAAAGTCATGTTAGCCATGCTGCATTTCCTCCTTACTTGATCAGTGCCTTGCCCATATTTTCCATACGGCAGGTGTGGGTTTCCTTAACTTCTGCTTCCCGCTCACGGTAGGTGGCGTTACGGCTCATCAGCTCAGCAAAATCGACCTGGTGACCGTCGAACTCGGGGCCGTCAACACAGGCGAACTTGGTCTCGCCGCCCACGGTAACACGGCAGCCGCCGCACATACCGGTTCCATCAATCATGATGGGGTTCAGGGAGACGGAGGTGTGGGTGCCGAAGGGCTTGGTGGTGAGGGATACGAACTTCATCATGGGAATGGGTCCGATAGCCAGAACCTCGTCGAACTGCTCGCCGGCCTCCAGCATTTCCTTCAGGGGCTGAGTGACCAGACCATGGCGACCGTAGGAGCCGTCGTCAGTCATCAGAATCAGACGGTCTGCAACTGCCTTGAATTCCTCCTCCAGAATTACGATGTCCTTGGAGCGGAAACCGACAATAACGGTGACCTCAGCACCGGCCTCCTTAAAGGCGGCAGCGGAGGGCAGGGCAATGGCGCAGCCGACACCGCCGCCGACCACACAGACCTTCTTCTTGCCTTCCA
>CAZDFB010000202.1:0-1096 GCA_964504605.1 uncultured Oscillospiraceae bacterium
CGGAGTTGTGTTTTTAGTGCGTCAACTCCGGTTGGCGCACTTTTTATTTTTATGGGGGTGAAAAAATGGCAACAATCAAGAATGTATGCTTTGTAGATGATGATGCTGAATTGATTCAGAAAATCAAAGACTATCAATCGGCACATGGTTTACCCACTTTTATCAGCGCAGTTCGCAAACTCTGTAAAGACGCCATTGAAATTGAGAAGATTCGACACTAAATAAAACGAAAGGGAAATTATAATGGAAGAAAAAGAAATCATAAAGGGAATCTTTCGCAAACCGAAAAAGCTCGCATACAGTATTTATTGTTTAGGTTTTGTTCTTATAATGTTGGGAATCATTGTGCCAATTTTGAATTATATATGGTACAAATCTTTAGCGCTAACTCTGTGTTACTGTCTCCCGTTCATTGGCCTTGGATTATCTCTGATCTTTGCGTGCTCGGCCATGCTCCTTGAACAGGCAATAACTGTAACCAATTTGCGTGTATATGGAATTAGTGGTGGTAGAAAAGTCGATATTCCTAAAGAGCAAATCGCATCGGTTGAATCGTATAACAATATAATAACGATTTGCACCGCATCGGGGAAAATCAATTTCACTTATTTGGTGAATTGTGCGGAGGTGTATAAAGCAGTACTCAACCTTACATACCGCACACAGCATTCTGCGGCAAACGATACGATTTCTCAAGCCGATGAATTCAAGAAATACAAGGAACTGCTGGATGGCGGTGTTATTTCTCAGGAAGAGTTTGACGCAAAGAAAAAGCAGTTGCTTGGGCTGTAAAATGACAAACAGGGTGCTACTCCGGCACCCTGTTCTTTTATCCTTCCAAAAGCCCAATATATTTATAAACCGTTGTATCGTGAACAGGTCAGAATGTATAATGATGATCGATGCTTCCCTGTTATCCACTTTGGCAGTTTCCTTTCGGAAAATCGGCGGGCGTTATCCACTTTTTATCCACCTTTGCCTTTTGGAAGCGGAAAAGAGGGAACGGCTTTCGCCATTCCCCCTTAAAAAGTTCGGGTTTCACCCTGTTTTCTTACTTGAAATACCGCTCCAGCAGACCCTTCAGTGCCTTGCCGTG
>CAZDFB010000203.1:0-1091 GCA_964504605.1 uncultured Oscillospiraceae bacterium
TCCCAAATGTATCTCCCGGACACCGCAGGAGCCGTGTCCCTACAATGTTCGGCTTGCCAACTCTCCCCGGGGAAACCTATGGTGCTTCCGTTCCAGCGAAAAAATCTGAGTTCTCATGCACACTGAAGGCCACCCCGGTAGGGATGGCTCTACAGGTATTTTGTAGTTGCGTCGATAACATTGGACCGCTGATCTGGCGTCTGGAGTATACTTTTGATTCGATAGCAAAGCAGCGAAATGCTCCATATCCTGCCGGGATATGGAACGTTTTCTATGCCGGAGAAAGAATGAAAAGCTTGCGGTTAAAAATTGCAGAAAAGGATTGATTATTTGAAAATCTGTGGTATTATTATCCTGTATGAGTGTGTTTTTACGAAAAATGAATAATAAGGAGCTTGAAATGATCACAGTTAATAATCTTGGTATGCAGTTTGGCGGTCAGTGGCTGTTTCAGCATGTAGATCTGCAGTTCTTGCCCGGAAACTGTTACGGTATTATTGGCGCCAATGGCGCCGGAAAGTCCACCTTCCTGCGGATTCTCACAGGTGAGCTTGATTCCACCACCGGTTCCATTTCCATTGACCCCGGCAAGCGGGTGTCTGTTCTGAAGCAGAATCAGAATGCCTACGACGAATACACTGTTCTGGACACCGTCATTATGGGCAACCAGCACCTGTATGACGTGATGAAGGAAAAGGATGCCATCTACGAAAAGCCTGATTTCTCCGACGAGGATGGCCTGCGGGCTGCTGACCTGGAAGCGGAGTTTGCGGAGCTTGGCGGCTGGGAGGCGGAATCTGACGCGTCTCGTCTGCTGCAGGGACTGGGCATTTCCACAGACCTCCATTATGATATGATGGGGGACACCGATCCTCGTCTGAAGGTTAAGGTTCTGCTGGCTCAGGCGCTGTTCGGTAATCCCGATATCATCATGCTGGACGAGCCCACCAACAACCTGGACATCGAGGCTATCAACTGGCTGGAGGATTTTCTGCTGGATTTCCCCGGCATGGTCATTGCCGTCTCCCATGACCGTCACTTCCTGAACACCGTCTGCACCCACACCGTGGATATCGACTACGGCAAGATCA
>CAZDFB010000204.1:0-1088 GCA_964504605.1 uncultured Oscillospiraceae bacterium
GCTTATTGGCATTTATATCTATTAAGGAGAACACTATGGCATCATATGATTACAGAAAAGGAAAGGAACGAATAGAAGCAATATTAGACAATGAGCTAACTGTCATAGGGCAAAATGAACTGCCGACCGATGATGCGTTTACCTTTTCTAATGGTTATTACAGCTGGGTGACTGGCATTTTTGTAGATATTAGAGATTCTTCTGAATTGTTTGCTGATGAAGACAAGGAAAAGGTATCTAAAGTTATTCGTAGTTTTACATCAGAAGTTATTGAAATTCTGCGTATAGATGAAAATCTAAGAGAAATTGGAATTAGAGGAGACTGTGTGTATGCAATATATACTACCCCGTTGAAAGACGATATTTATGAGTTGGTGGATAAAACATTTTGGATAAATACATATATGAAAATGCTAAACAAACTTTTATCCAATCGTTCACTTCCTGAAATAAATGTTGGAATTGGAATGTCAACAGCGCAGGAACTTGTTGTAAAAGCTGGAAGAAAAGATGTCGGAATAAACAGCAAAGTGTGGATTGGAAAAGCTGTAACACGAGCATCAAACTTTTCCTCACTGGGAAACAAAAAAGGTAATCCTGCGTTAGTTTATTCGAATTGTAGTTATATTAATTTCATCGACAAGCTAAAAGAAGTTTCAGGAGAAAAAGTAAAAGATTGGTTTGCATACCATTCGGATGAAGGGGATGGAGCATATTACACGGCCAACATTGTAAAATCCGATTTTGATAAATGGGTTTCTAATGGAATGAAAGATTAAAATCAGCCGAGCAGTTAATTGCTGCCCGGCTGATTACCTTTACTATTATTCTTCCATGACCTCCAACATTATTGTGTCTCAAGCTTAAAACTGTTCTGGATCATCAGATAATCTGTTGAATCAATATTACCGTATCAGAATTCTTCAAGGATTCTCATACTGTATCCTCCCCGTAGATTAATTCTTTGAGGACGATTTCCTCTGCACGGTTGCGGATGTTATTCATTGCTCTGACCCATGCAAGTTGATCCTGCGCTTTCAGGTGCTCATTGATGCCCTCTTTCTCAGCCATCTGCGTTACAAGCAGAT
>CAZDFB010000205.1:0-1076 GCA_964504605.1 uncultured Oscillospiraceae bacterium
TTTCTTGCAGCATCTTACGTTGTATGGCTCACACAGAAAATTGCCGCCTCGTATTTGCGGGGCGGCGATTTTTTTCAAAAACGTCTTTTCTTATTTGCCAATTGTGGTTACATCTACGCTAAACCATTTCGTAGAAATCTTTTCCAAAGTTCCGTCTGCGGCCATCTCTTCTAAAGCAGCCTGAACCTGATCTCTGAGCGCTTCATTTCCTTTTTTAAATCCAACCGCATATTCTTCAGATGCCAGAGTTTCTTCCAGAATTACAAACTGATCTGATTCTCCTCTCTGCTCTAACTGATAACCTGCAACGATAACATCCATCGCAATCGCATCAACAGCACCCATTTCCAAATCCATAAATGCGGTATTGTAATCTGGTGTTGTCTGAAGTGTTCCGAACGTACCTGTTAACTCTTCATTATCTTTTAATGCTGCTTCTGCAGAAGAATCTGCCTGAACTTCCACAATCTTGCCGGCCAGATCTGCCTGTGTCTGGATTCCGGAATCCGCTGCTACTACAAATACCTGACTGTTATCCATATATGGAGTCGTCCATGTATAAGCATCTTCACGTCCATTCATTGTAAAGCCATTCCAGATACAATCAATCGTTTCTGACTCTAATTCCATATCCTTAGCATCCCATGCGATTGGCTGCGGAACATACTCAAGTCCCAGTCTATTTGCAACTTCCTCTGCTAATTCAAGATCAAATCCTGTATATTCACCATCGTCACCAACAAATCCCATTGGCGGAAAATCCTGATCAAATCCAACAATAAAGGTTCCCTTGGCTTCTGCCTTTGCCTCGGTCGTTGCTGCCTCTGTAACAGCTTCTGTCGCTGCTGCAGTTGTTGCTGCGGTCGTTGCTGCTGCAGTCGTTTCCTCTGTTTTTCCGCCGCATGCGGTTAAGGATAATGCTGCAATACCTGCTGCTGCTAAAGTCCACATAGTTTTATTCATAATGACGATCTCCCTTTTCATTTATTATTTCTGCGTTGTGCTACCATAGTAGCATACTAAAGTGTTTTTGTCCAGTACTTCTTTTACTTTTTATAAAAAAGATTCTCTTGTTA
>CAZDFB010000206.1:0-1066 GCA_964504605.1 uncultured Oscillospiraceae bacterium
TAGCTTGAACAATTTGAGTCAGAAATATTTGTCTAACTTTTTGGGGTCACTTCAAGGGGGGCGACGGTGGCTTTCTCAACGATGGTAGCAGGCTCGGAAGACGGTTCGGGTTCGGTCGATACAGGTGGCTCTGCCGATTCCGCTTCGGTCGCTACTTCAGTGGGTTCGGATTTCGGCTCGGTCACAGGTTCAGTCGTAGGATCCATCTGCGCATTTACGGCAGAATCAAGCTTTCCCGCGATAGCGCGTGCAGCATCGGAGAGGGTTTTATCATTCGGAAGACCTGCGACCAAGGCTGAAAATTCCTCCGGATTGCTGCTCCAGCTACCCTCTATAACGAGGGAAGAAACGACAAGACCGGACAATTCTGCGTGTTTTTCTGCGAGAATCGTAAGCGTATGCTGAGGTGCTTGCATGAAGGCTTGATACAGGAGTGTGCTAAGGTGCTCTGCATATGCACCGTCCATAACGGGCATCACGGTGAACATAGCATCAATCAGCGCATCATCCGCACAGTTCCCGGGGATCGGCATAGACATGAAGAGAGTGAAAAGGACATCCTTTTCGTTCTTTTGCGTCGCGTCGTTGAGATCAGTTGGGAATAGGGAAAAGAGAACTGTAAGATATTCGGCTTCCGTTCCTGCATTTTTGTGGTAGCTGGCAAGGAGCGTACCACAGGCATAGGGGAGCGTGAGATCGCTTACCGTAATTACTTCAGTAAGCTCGGCTTCATAAAGGGAGGTTAGAAAATCGCTCCCTTCTGTCTGGAGCGCCGACCAGAGGTTACCACCAATCTCCTGCTGATTTTCCTCTGTGGCGCTTCTGACCTGCGTAAACAGCTCGGAATTGTCGGTTGCAGAGCAGGGAAGTGCAAGTGAAAAGACAAGCGACAGGACAAGAATGATTGTGAGAATACGAGTGTGTTTCATATGCCTTTGTCCTTTCTTTATTTTATAACTGGTCGTCCAGCGTATTTTTATTATACATTTCCCCCCAATATGTCAATAAAAAATCCCGCAGGAAAAATTCCTGCGGGATGTATGCATCTATTACAGATACTTGGCGG
>CAZDFB010000207.1:0-1057 GCA_964504605.1 uncultured Oscillospiraceae bacterium
ATTTAATGATGTAGAATTTTTATTAAATAATCTGTTTGTTAATGATGGCTCGAATCACTATTTTAGCCTTATTTATAGAATTCAATCTTCTGCTAGAGATATGGTTAAATCTCTTGTTATCTCTACATTTGAAGAACTAGATAATGATTTTAAAGAATCTGCTTATAGGAAAACTCGATATTTTGTTAATAAATCTAATGTTTCTAGAACATTAATTACTATTGTTGGAGAAATCACTTTTAAAAGAACTTACTATGCTTCTAAGTATTCCAATAAAAAATTCTTTTATATAGATAAAATTTTTGATTTACCAAAAAAGGATCATTATGACCCTATTGTTAAAGCTGTTGCTATCTCTAAAGCCATTTCATCATCACAAGCTCAATCTGTACGTGATACATCATCTTTAATTAATGATTTATCTTACTTTGAATCTGATTCGATTATTAAAGATATTCCTAGACAATCTGTATATAATTGGATTAAAAATTGGTATGTTCCTAATATTGTCCCTAAGTCTGTTGAAACTCCTGAGACTTTATATGTTATGGCTGATGAAAAATATATTGGTGCTCAAGATATAGAAAAAGATATTATGATTAAGTCTTTTGTTGCTTTTGAAGATGTTATAGATGTTTCTAAAAATCGTCGAAAGCTTGTTAATAGAACTGTTTTTTCTCATTATGGTAATAAGCCTTGGCTTGCTTTTATGGATTTTATTGCTATGAAATATGATTTCGATAAAATTAAAAATATTTGCTTGTTTGGAGATGGTGCATCTTGGATAAAATCTGGAACAGGTGAGCTTAGACTTTCTCAAAATAATTCTGTTAAGTTTTATCTTTGTGAATTTCATTTTAAACAAGCAATTCACCATATTACTACTGATGCTGATGAAAGATATTATTTAATACATATTTTTAAAAATAAGCCTAAATCTTATTTTATTGATGCCGTTGGTACAATTATATATAATAATCCAAATCGTAAAGAAACTATTACAAAAAAGCTTAATTACATTATTAATAATTATACTAATATAAAATCAATGTTAGAC
>CAZDFB010000208.1:0-1039 GCA_964504605.1 uncultured Oscillospiraceae bacterium
CCAATCTCTGATACAACGATCATGGCATCAGCAGGCGGACAGTGTGATCATGTAAACCATGTTTCTACGCAGCTTCCGTATGCGCTGACAGTAGCAGCAATTTCCTTTGTAACATATATTATTGCAGGAATTGTGCAGAACGCATGGATTTCACTGGCTGTAGGTATCGTTCTGGTACTGGCAGTGTTGATCCTGATTAAGAATCGGAAATCAGCAGAAGCATAAAATTCTGAAAAAGACAAAAAATTACTAGAAGACCGTTCTGTATGGTACAGAATGGTCTTTTTTGTCGTGTTTACTTTCTGCGATAAAAATAGTAAAATAGAACTAATAAGAAACAGGGAAGGAGAAGAAACGTGTGCAGATTATATAATTCTATAAGATCATCATGGCTGTCTCTTTCACTGAAACGCAAATTTCATGTATATACATGGGTTTTGATTCTGATCGTTGCTGTTACAGTGCTGTTTAACGTACAGGTTGTTGATTATACTATCGGAGGATTTGGACTGATTCTGGATGACAATGCGCACTGCGGAGAACTGCAGGAAGCATTTGGCCAGGAGTTTAAAGCATTTGAAAAATATGTCCGTGAACGTTCGGACGAGAATCGGGAAGTGTATCAGTTTGCTTGTGAACGTTCGGAAGCGTGTATCCAACAGCTGCCGTTTGATTACCAGCGAATTGGGCAGGAGCGCTATGCAAGGAGCTGGAATATTCGAAATGGTTATGAACAGTACCGAGCTTTTCGGGAAGAACTGTTTTTGATTGATATGGAAAGCGATGCTTATATTACGGAATTGTATGATATCTACTCTATGCAGGAGTATCTGAGAGATTATGCCAGTACATTGACACAGATGACGATGGAGGCAGGCAATGCGGATTATCAGCAAAAAGTTCCGGTATTTCAGCGGATTCCGATTATGATTGCTGCATTTGCGGCGTGTCTGCTGTTCTTTATGGTTTTGTTTTCCGGAATCATGGCACGAACAATCATAAAACCAGTACAGATGCTTGCCAATTCTTCCCGTAAGAT
>CAZDFB010000209.1:0-1032 GCA_964504605.1 uncultured Oscillospiraceae bacterium
TCAGATGATCGCTCAGGATCTTTGCGCCCAGGGACACAGCGTCCTTGGCAGTGATAGTGGAATCAGTCCAGACCTCAAGGGTCAGCTTGTCGAAGTCGGTCTTGTCACCGACACGACAGGGCTCCACCGTGTAATTCACCTTGGTTACAGGGGAATAGATGGAGTCAATGGGAATCACGCCGATCACGGTCTGCGCAGTCTTGTTCCGGTCAGAGGAAACATAGCCGCGTCCCTGAGACAGTGTAATTTCCATGTTGAAAGTGGCATCGTCGCCCAGAGTGCAAATATGCAGCTCGGGGTTCAAAATCTCGACCTCAGCATCGGCCTTGATATCGCCGGCGGTGACCTCACAGGGACCCACAGCATCGATATGCACAGTCTTGGTGCCGGTGCAGTGGAGCTTGGGGGTAATCCGCTTAACATTCAGAACGATCTCGGTCACATCCTCGGTAACACCGGGAATGGTGGAGAACTCATGCTGAACGCCCTGGATCTTAACAGAGGTTGCGGCGTAGCCGGGCAGGCTGCTCAGCAGGATCCGGCGCAGAGAGTTGCCCAGGGTCATGCCATAGCCGCGCTCCAGAGGCTCAACCACGTACTTGCCGTAGGAAGGATCCTCAGGAGTGTCCAAACAAGTGATGCGAGGCTTTTCAATTTCTACCATGAATCAAAACCCTCCTTCAGGTTGTGGGGAGCGGTGCTCCCCACCAAAAAAACTTGCGAACGTACAGGGGGGGGATTATTACTTGGAGTACAACTCGACGATGAGGTGCACAGCGATATCGAAGTCGATATCTGCCTTGGTAGGCATAGCAATAACCTTACCCTGGAGGGTGTTCTTATCACGGTCCAGCCACTTGGGAGCAGCAACAAAAGTGTCGGCTTCCTTCAGGGCCTTGAAGAAGGCATTTGAAGATGCCTTCTCGGAAACGGCAATCACATCGCCAACCTTGATCAGGTAGCTGGGGATGTTAACACGGTTGCCGTTGACGGTGAAGTGGCCGTGGTTCACCAGCTGGCGAGCCTGACGGC
>CAZDFB010000210.1:0-1009 GCA_964504605.1 uncultured Oscillospiraceae bacterium
AAATACATACTGATATTTCAGCAAGAAATCACGGGCAATTCTATAACCAATCAATACCTGATCTCTGTTCGCAACATAAGACTCATAGGAAAGATTTAATACGTCTTTTTTCTTACAGCTTACAGTACCAACCTTACCTGCTTGTTTGTCTATGTAACTGGTGTACAATGCTACGGTCGTTAAAAATGTCGTTTCATCAATTCCATCAAGAAGATCTGTTCTTAAAGTGTCATTGATACCACGAATCTGCTTTTTACACTCCTGCCAGTCTTTTCGCAAATCAAATTCCTGTGTGGCATAGGTAGCAGTAACTAATTCAAAAACAGTTAGTGGCACACCGCCAGTATTTACATTTTCAAACACTTTACATACGGCTTCACGTGGAGTTGTTTTATCGAGCGTGATGACTGGCAATTTATAACTTACAATCGTGTTAATTACTTCGCTTTGAAAGTCTTCAAGCAATTTGAGTGCATCAGCCTGCCCTGTATAATACATCATGTACCCAAACTGCCACTTCATCAAAGCATTACTGTCAAAAACAATATTTACAGGGAACATTTTTTGCGCATATTCCTTCTGCTGATCTGAAAGGTCAAGTTTTACATCTCTATCGAAATTCTCCTTGATCTTTCTGTCGGCTGGGACAGGCAATACCGCATCATAGCGATCTTCGTTCTCATCCATGCATTTCTCCATAGACAAGTAATAATATCGCTCAATCTCTTTTCCTTTGTCTGTTTTTGTTGCAACAGGATTTTTAGAAAATGTAGCCTGATAGATAGACGTCAATCGCTGCTGTCCATCAAGCACCAAAAAGTCTGGCGTCAAATCTCGTTGTCCTACACCTTTAATAGTCCTGTACTTGAATTTAATATCAGGATTTCCATATTGCAGACGCATAATTGCACCCATAGGATAGCCCTGTGACAAACTGGCAATAATGCCACGTATTCTATTGTCATCCCATGTCCAGTCTCGCTGAAACTCTGGGAGCTGTGTTTTTCCT
>CAZDFB010000211.1:0-1002 GCA_964504605.1 uncultured Oscillospiraceae bacterium
AAACACACTTTTGACAGTGCCTTTTTTGAATTCCCAGAGAAATCTCGAAAAGGGCACCGTTTTATTTATTGAGTTTTCAGAAAATTATCAATTTTATTTTGCAATCAAGCCGGAGTATCCGTGAGCTTTCATGCTCTCAGATGCTCCGGCTTTTTTGCTTTCAGAAATTTATCATTTAAGAGGATTGATGGGAGTGAGGAATCATGTGCAATAAAAGAGAAACAAGAAAGTAGCAGGCAACAAAGTGACGAAAGCACAAAAGATACTAAAAAGGAAAAGCCGCGGTCGCATAACACCGCATCTGGAGCATGAAGTTCTATATCTGCTGAATGGACTGGCTGGGAAACCGGAGCGGATAGAAATCCCAAAAGAACCAATCAAAAGCAGCATCAGGGTGGAAACCCTGCAAGCGGAGTTGGAGGAACTTCTTGGAATGCTCCCGGTAGATGAAACTCATCGGACTTGCTATCGGCGTGGGCCTTGCTCAGGCGGGTGCCACGGTCTGTTTCAACTGCTCTAACAAAGACAGCATGGAGCGAGGCATTGCAGCCTACAAGGAAGCCGGCGTAGTGGCGCACGGTTATGTGGCGGACGTAACCGACGAAAGCCAGATGAAGTTACTAGTTCAGACCATTCGGGAAGAGGTTGGCATCATTGACATTCTGGTGAACAACGCAGGTATCATCAAGCGTGTTTCCATGACGGAAATGTCCGTGGAGGATTTCTCCAAGGTCATTGACGTGGATCTGGTGGCACCGTTCATCTGCTCCAAGGCAGTAATCCCTGGCATGATGGAAAAGGGCCACGGTAAGATCATCAATATCTGCTCCATGATGAGCGAGCTTGGCCGGGAGACGGTGTCTGCCTACGCTGCTGCCAAGGGCGGTTTGAAAATGCTGACCCGGAATATCTGCTCCGAGTTTGGCGGGGCAAACATCCAGTGCAATGGTATCGGACCGGGATATATCGCAACCCAGCAGACCGCACCCTTGCGGGTACGGC